>DATKBR010000105.1:0-17253 GCA_035513775.1 Candidatus Limnocylindria bacterium | reverse complement strand
CACGACACGGTGATGTACACGCTCGCCGGGATCGACAACCGCGACTGGGGCTGGGGCATCGCCGGCGAGACGTTCGCCGGCGCCGAGATGCTGGAGCGGTACGGCGAGGAAACGTGGTTCCGGCTCGGCGATCGCGACCTCGCGACGCACGTCGTCCGCACGGCCCGGCTCCGGCGCGGCGACCGCCCGACCGAGATCGCCCGGGACCTCCAGCGCGCGCTGGGCGTGCAGGCGACGATCCTGCCGATGTCGGATTCGCAGGTGCGGACCGAGGTCCAGACCGACGAGGGCTGGCTGGAGTTCCAGGACTACTTCGTCCGGCTCCACCAGGAGCCGGACGTCCACGACCTCCGGTTCCGGGGAATCGAGGACGCCACGGCGACGCCCGAGGTCGAGGCCGCGCTCGAGCACGCGGAGGCGATCGTGATCGCTCCCTCGAACCCGTTCGTCTCCGTGCGGCCGATCCTCGCCGTGGCCGGGATCGAGGCCGGGCTCCAGACGGCGCGAGCGGGGGGGGCGCCGGTGATCGCGGTGTCCGGGATCGTCGGCGGGAAGGCGCTCAAGGGGCCGGCGGACCGGATGCTCACCTCGCTGGGGCACGAGGCGAGCGCCCTGGGGGTCGCTCGGCAGTACACGGGAATCGCCGACGTCTTCGTGCTCGACCGCGTGGACGCGGAGCTCGAGCCGCCGATCCGCGCACTCGGGATGGAGACGCTGGTCACCGACACGATCATGGCCGACGACGCAGGCCGCGCCCGGCTCGCCGGCGAGATTCTCGAGGTCGCGCGCGGCCGCTGACCGGGCTCGCGCCGGTACGATTGCGCCGTGGAACCCACCCTCCGTGCCGATCTCGCGCGGACGTGGGCGCTCGTCCCGATCCGGGGCCTGGAGTCGGCAAAGACGCGGCTGGGCGGCGATCTCGACGCGGAGGAGCGTCGGGACCTCGTGGTCGACCTGCTCCGGCGCACGCTCCGAGCGACGCGCGATGCGCGCCGGATAGCGGGAACGATCGTGGTGACCATGGACCCGGACGCGGCCGGGATCGCCCGCGACCACCGGGCGATCGGACTCGTCGAGCGCGCGCCAGGACTCAATGGCGCGATCACCGCCGCTCGCTCCGTGGCCGTGGCCCGCGGCGCGACGGCGGTGCTCATCCTGCCGGCCGACCTGCCGGCGATCGACGCCGCCGCAGTCGACGCCGTGGTGGACGCCGGGGCCCGCGTTGCGCCGCGGTCCGCCGACGCGGCCCATGCCAAGGCCCGCGCGACGCCGCTTCCCGGCGACCCCGTGGCGCAGCCCGGTGGCGAGGCCCTGCGACCGAAGGGGGTCGTGGTGCTCGTCGGCGATCGCCACGGAAGCGGGACGAATGCACTCCTGGTGAGCCCACCTGATCTGATCGAACCGGCGTTCGGGCCTGCCAGCCGCGACCTGCACGGCGCGGCGGCCCTGGCCTCGGGGGCGGCCTTTGTCGAGCTGGCTGGGCCCCTGGCGCTGGACGTCGACACCGCCGAGGATCTCGTTGACGCCGAGGCGACGCTCGGGACGATCCGTGGCTGACCATGACTCCGGCCGGGGGGACGCAGGCCGGGCGGACGCCGGCCGCGGGGACGCCGACGCAGGCCCGATCGCCGCCCCTCACGAGCCGGCCCACCTGGAGGTATTCGCGCTCGAGGGCATCGGGGAGATCCGCGGCGGGGACGACCTTGCCCAGATCGTCGTCGATGCCCTGCGGGCGACGCCCGGGGCGCATCCCGCGCGCGACGGCGACGTGCTCGTCGTGACCCAGAAGGTCGTGTCCAAGGCCGAGGACGCCATCGCGGACCTGACCACGATCGAGCCGCGACCGGAGGCGATCGCCTTCGCCGAGCGCTGGGATCGCGACGCCCGCCAGGTCGAACTCGTGCTGCGCCACGCGAAGCGGGTCGTCCGGATGGATAACGGCGTCGTCATCACCGAGACGGCACACGGCTTCGTCTGCGCGAACGGCGGTATCGACGCCTCGAACGTGGGGCCGGAAAGCGGGTCGATCGTGACCCTCCTTCCCGACGACCCGGACGCGTCGGCCTCGCGGATCCGCACCGCCGTCCGCGAGGCCACCGGCGTCGACGTCCCCGTGGTCGTCTCGGATTCGTTCGGGCGGCCGTGGCGCTACGGGATCGTTGACGTCGCCATCGGAGTGTCCGGCCTGCTCCCGCTGGACGACCTGCGCGGCATCCCCGACCACGACGGAAGGGTTATGAAATCGACGGTCCGTGCCGTCGCGGACGAGCTCGCCTCGGCCGCCGAGCTGACCCTCGGCAAGCGCGCCGGGCGGCCCGTCGCCCTGGTTCGGGGCGCCGGCTTCACCCGCGGCGAGGGCTCGATCCGCGACGTCCTGATGCCGGCGGCATTCGACCTCTTCCGCTAGAGCATCCGAGCCGGGAGCGCCCTCACGGTCACGGCGCCTCACGGCTAGCATCGATGGGTGAGATTCGGGCTCCAGGTCTCCTCGTTCAGCTATCCCGGCGGCACCGACCGGCTCGCCCCGACCCTCGAGCGCATCGTCCGGACCGCCGACGAGGTCGGCTTCGACTCGATCTGGGTGATGGACCACCTGTTCCAGATCCGGAGCGTGGGTCGCCCCGAGGAGCCCATGCTCGAGGGCTGGACCGCGCTAGGGTTCATCGCGGCGCACACGAAGCGGGCCCGCATCGGGTTGATGGTCGGCGGTATCCACTACCGCGAGCCGGGCATCTGGGTGAAGGCGGCCACGACGCTGGACGTGCTCTCGGGCGGGCGGGCCTGGCTGGGCCTGGGCGCCGCCTGGAACCAGGAGGAATCCGAGGGCCTGGGGTTCGAGTTCCCGCCGCTGGGCGTGCGGTTCGAGATGCTCGAGGAGACGCTGCAGATAGCGCACGAGATGTTCGAGGGCGAGCTCGGCTCGCAGCGCGCGCTCGCCGGCCGCCACTACCAGCCGACCCGGCTGCTCAACTCCCCGCAGTCCATCTCGCGCCCGCGCGTCCCGATCATGATCGGGGGCGGCGGCGAGCGGAAGACGCTTCGCCTCGTGGCCCGGTACGGCGATGCCGCGAACGTCTTCGGCGGCCCGGAGAAGATCCACCACAAGTGGCAGGTGCTCCGCGGGCACTGCGAGGCGGTTGGGCGGCCTTACGACGAGATCGAGCGGACCACGCTGCAGGGCAACCTCCGCGTGAGCGCAGACGGCGCGGGCGGCAGCGAGACGCCGGCGCAGGTTATCGACCGATTCGGCGAGCTCGGCGACGCCGGCGCGCAGCACATCCTGTTCAGCGTCCGCGACGTCTTCCGCACCGAGCAGCTGGAGCTGCTCGGGAGCACCGTGCTTCCGGCCCTGCGGGCCGCATGAAGACCCGAGAGCGTGGCTCAGGCGGCGTGGCGTGATCACCGGTCGGACATTCGCGGCCACAGACTTGGGACGGGAGCTCGCTATACCCCCCGGGGGTATGGGCGTGGTGGTACACTTGCGTCAATGAGCAAACAGCAAACGAGCCAGCCCGTCCGGCAGCCGGACAGCGGCGTATCGGCGCTCTCGCGGGACGGTGCCACGAGTGCGACGGCCGCCGTCGACGCCGCCACCGGCACGACGAGTGAGACCGCTGCCAACGCCGCGACCACCGGCACGACGAGTGAGAGGGACGGCAACGACGCGGCAACAGGCCCCGCGAGCCCCTTCGGTGGCCTGTCCATCGACTTCTCCAGCGACACCTCGGTCGCGGCGCCTGCCGCGCCCGCTCCCCACCCCGACCTGACGATCGACTTCGGCACGCCGGCGGGCGCGCCACCCGGCGCGACTGCAATCGCCACCGCGCCTGGTGGCCCCGGGTCCGTGGGCGCATCCGATAGGCGCACCGAGACCAAGCTCCTCATCGTCGGCTCCGGGCCGGCCGGGCTGACCGCGGCGATCTACGCGGCGCGCGCCAACCTGGAGCCCATCGTGCTGGGGGGCTCTACGCCCGGCGGCCAGCTGATGCTCACCAGCGACGTCGAGAACTATCCCGGCTTCCCCGACGGCATCCAGGGGCCGGAGCTGATGGCGCTGTTCCGCGCCCAGGCAGAGCGTTTCGGCACGCAGATCGTGGACGTCGACATCGACCGGGCCGACCTGTCCAGCCGCCCGTTCCGGGTCTGGGCGCGCGGCGTCGAGTACAAGGCCCAGGCGGTTGTCGTCGCGACCGGCGCGTCGGCGATGTGGCTGGGCCTCGAGAGCGAGACGCGCCTGCGCGGCCGCGGCGTGTCGGCGTGTGCAACCTGCGACGGATTCTTCTTCCGCGACAAGGAGATTGCCGTCGTCGGCGGCGGCGACACCGCGTTCGAGGAGGCCTCATACCTCACGCGGTTCGCCTCGAAGGTCCACATGCTCCATCGGCGCGACGAGTTCCGGGCCAGCCGGATCATGGTCGAGCGGGCGCGCAGCAACCCGAAGATCCAGATCCACACCAACACCGGCGTGGAGGAGGTCCTCGGCGACGAGAAGGTGACCGGGCTGCGGCTGCGCGACACGGCGACCGGCGCGGAGCGCGAGATGGCCGCCGACGGCGTCTTCATCGCCATCGGCCACCGCCCGAACACCGAGGCCTTCAGGGACTGGCTGGAGGTCGACACGAAGGGCTACCTGGTCGTCCGGGACAAGACGAACAGCGAGATCGAGGGCGTGTTCATCGCCGGTGACGTCCACGATCACCGCTACCGCCAGGCGGTCACCGCCGCAGGCGACGGCTGCATGGCGGCCATCGATGCGGAACGCTGGCTGGAGTCGCAGGGCATCACCGAAGCCAACACGCTCACCGCTTGGTAGGACGGTCCGGCGTGGGATTCCAGCGGCGCGCCCAGTCGGGCGGCGGACCGGCGGGGCGGATGTTCGGACGGGGCGCAGGCGACGTACCGCCGGTTCCGCGCGAGAGACGCGGCAAGACGCTGCGCCGGATCGTGGCCTTCTTCCGGCCGTACAAGGGCCAGGTCGCGGTCGTCCTCGTCGCGATCCTGTTCACCAGCCTCATCGGCCTGGTCAACCCGATCCTGCTGAAGCTCCTCATCGACATCGCCATCCCGGAACGCGACTGGGTCCTGCTGAACGTGTTCGTCGGGCTGATGATCGTCCTGCCGATCGTGTCGGGGCTGATCGGCGTTGGCCAGAGCTACCTCAACAACATCATCGGCCAGAGCGTCATGCAGGACCTGCGGACGGCGCTCTACGCCCATCTCCAGAAGATGCCGCTGCGCTTCTTCACCGAGACCAAGACCGGCGAGATCCAGAGCCGCCTCGCGAACGACGTCGGGGGCGTGCAGTCGGTCGTGACCGACACGGCGGCGTCGCTGACCTCGAACATCGCGATCGCGATCAGCACCGTCGTGGCCATGTTCATCATCGACTGGCGCCTGACCGTCCTGAGCCTCGGCCTCCTGCCCTTCTTCATGTACCTCACCTACCGCGTCGGGAAGGTGAACCGGGAGGTCCGTGGCGAGACCCAGAAATCCCTCGCCGAGATGTCGGCCGCGACCGAGGAGACCCTGTCCGTGTCGGGGATGCTGCTGTCGAAGACGTTCGGCCAGCAGCAGCCCGCGATCGAGCGGTTCGGCAAGCTCAACCGCCAGCTGGCAAAGCTCCAGGTGCGCCAGGCGATGGTCGGTCGCTGGTTCTTCATGATCATCGGGACGATCTTCTCGATCACGCCCGCGTTCGTGTACTGGCTGGCGGGCTACCTGACGATCCAGAACGACCCGACCGCGCCGACGATCGGCGACATCGTCGCGTTCACGACGCTCCAGTCCCGCCTCTTCTTCCCGCTCGGGCAGCTGCTCAACGTCCAGGTGGAGATCCAGGGCGCGCTCGCCCTGTTCGATCGGATCTTCGAGTACCTGGAGCTCGACCCTGTGATCGTCGATGCGCCCGACGCGGTCGACCTCGCCGCTCAGCCCGTGGCTGGGCGCATCCGCTTCCGCGACGTGTCCTTCACCTACCCCACGCCGCCGCCCGTGGCAGCGGCGGAGCCGGGAACCGATGCCGATGCCGAGGTGGGGGCCGTGGGGCCGGCGGCCGCCGCAGCCGCGCCGGAGCCGTTGCCGTTCGGCCTCCGCGACGTCGACTTCGAGGCCAAGCCGGGCGACCTCGTCGCGCTGGTGGGTCCGTCCGGCTCAGGCAAGACGACCACGACCTACCTCGTGCCGCGCCTGTACGACGTCGAGGCGGGCGGGGTCGAGATCGACGGGATCGACGTCCGCAAGATCAGCCTCGTCTCGCTCGGGCGGGTGATCGGCTTCGTCACGCAGGAGGCGTACCTTTTCCACGACACCGTGCGCGCGAACCTCCAGTACGCGAAGCCCGAGGCGACGCAGGCAGAGCTCGAGGCGGCCGCCAGGGCCGCCGCGATCCACGATCGCGTCATGGATCTGCCGCAGGGCTACGACACGATCGTCGGCGAGCGCGGCTACAAGCTCTCCGGCGGCGAGAAGCAGCGCGTCGCGATCGCGCGAGTCCTCCTGAAGGACCCACGGATCCTCATCCTGGACGAGGCGACGTCCGCCCTCGACACGGTCAGCGAGCGGCTCATCCAGCGCGCCCTGGAGCAGCTCGAGCGCGGCCGCACCACCATCGCCATCGCCCACCGGCTCTCGACCATCCTCCGGGCCGACCTGATCCTCGTGTACGACGGGGGCCGGATCGTCGAGCGCGGCACCCACACCTCCCTGCTCGCGAAGGGCGGCCTGTACGCGCGGCTGTACCGCGAGCAGTTCGAGGCGGCCGAGGCCGGCGCGTCGGCGAGATCCGCCGCGACGCCGGGTGCCGCATGAGCCGGGTTCGCTCGGCGACGCTCGTCCACGAGGGTGGCATGCGCTTCGTCGCCACGACAGGATCCAAGCGGACGATCGTCTTCGGCGAATCATTCGAGGCGGGCGAGCTCAGCCCGGTCGAGACGATTGCCGTCAGCCTCGCCGCGTGCTCGGCGATGGACGTGGTGTCCATCGCGGCCAAGAAGCGCCAGGAGATCACCCGCTACGAGGTCCGCGTCGAGGCGATCCAGCGCGACGAGTACCCGCAGATCCTGATCCGCGCCGACGTGACGCACGAGGTCGAGGGGCCGGAAATCGACGAAGCCGCCATCCGGCGCTCCATAGAGCTGTCGGCCACGAAGTATTGCCCGGTCAGCGCGATGCTCTCGGCCGGCGCAACCGAGGTCCATCACCGGTACCGTGTGATCAACACCGGCCCAGAGCCGTTCGATGCCGAGGGCGAGGTGGTCGTGACCGGGCCGTACCGCCGGCCCGACGTCATCGCCTGACCCAGCACAACCGAGGAGCCCTGCCCGTGGTCCGTATCAGTCGTCGCTTGCACCGCGCGGGCGCGGTCGCCGCTCTCGCGCCGGCTCTCGTCCTGGCCCCTGCCGCGTGCGGCGGAGCGGCACCGGGATCTGCCGCGCCGGCGACGCCGCTGCCCCCCGGCGCCATCGCCGTCGAGGCGAGGGAATATGCGTTCACGCCGTCCGTCGTGACGGTCCCGGCCGGCTCGGTGACCTTCGCGGTCACGAACAGCGGAACGGAGAACCACGAGTTCGAGGTCGTGGTCGGCGATGAGCCGGTCGGCAAGCTCGAGCCTTTCGCTCGCGGGACGACCGAGGCGCTGACCGTCACGCTCGCCGCGGGCGAGTACACGCTCATCTGCCGGCTCAATGGCCACGACCAGCTCGGCATGAAGGGGACCCTGACCGTCACGGGCGGCTGACCCCGGCGGCCGCCCGCGGCTGACCCGGCGGCTGACCCCACCGCCCGCGGCGGATGTGTCAGGCCTTTACGACTACCCGGGGCGCTTCGGCTCGCAGGTGCGCGTAGCCGGGCTTCACGACCTCGTTGATGATCCGGAGGCGCTCGTCGAACGGCGCGAACGCCGACTTCATGGCATTGATCGTCAGCCACTCCATCTCGCCCAGGCCAATGCCGAAGGCGTCGTCGAGCGCCTTCATCTCGCTGGACATCGACACGTTGGACATGAGCCGGTTGTCGGTGTTCACGGTGACCCGGAAGCGCAGCCGGCGGAGCAGGTCGATGGGGTGCGTCTCGATGAACTCCGCGGCGCCGCTATGGACGTTCGACGTCGGGCACATCTCCAGCGGGATGCGTCGGTCGCGGACGAACGCGGCCAGGCGCCCGAGCTCAACGGATCCATCGTCGAGGACGGTGATGTCGTCGACGATCCGGACGCCGTGGCCGAGCCGCTCGGCGCCGCAGAACTGGAGCGCCTCCCAGATCGACGGCAGGCCGAACCCCTCACCCGCATGGATCGTGATGTGGAAGTTCTCGTGGCGGACCTTGTCGAACGCCTCCAGGTGGCGGGTAGGGCGGTAGCCGGCCTCCGGGCCCGCGATGTCGAACCCGACGACCCCGGCATCGCGCCAGCGGACCGCGCACTCCGCGACCTCGACGGACCGCGCCGCCTGGCGCATCGCGGTCACGAGCACCTTCATGACGATCTGCTTGCCGGCCGCGGCGGCGAGCTGCGTGCCCAGCCGAAAGCCCTCCAGGTTCGCCTCGACCACCTCGTCGAGCGTCAGGCCCTTCTCGGTGGACAGCTCCGGGGCGTAGCGCACCTCCGCGTAGACGACGCCGTCGGCGGCGAGATCCTCGGCGCACTCCGCGGCGACGCGGATGATCGCGTCGCGATCCTGCAGCACGCCGATCGTGTGCTCGAAGGTCTCGAGGTACAGCTCCAGCGACTTCCGGTCCGCGCCGCGGCGGATCCAGGCCGCGAGCTCGTCGACGTCGGTCGACGGCAGGCCGGCGTAGCCGTACTCGGAAGCGAGATCCACCACCGTCGCGGGCCGCAGCCCGCCGTCGAGATGGTCATGCAGCAGCGCCTTGGGCGCCTGCCGGATCGTGTCGATCGTGACCATCGCAGTCGATGGTATCCCGCTCGGTGGCTGCCACGGCGCGGGCGCCGGCGCGGCCAGACCTCGGGGCCGTGAACAGGCCACGGGCCCGTATAGGTCATTCGACCGATGCCGGGCTTGAGGGCAGTCGTAGACTTGCTCCCCATGACCCAGTCGCGTCCACTACAGAGCCCGCTCCTCGTCGGGCGAGATGCCATGCTCGGCCAGATCGAGCACGGTCTCCAGGAGGCGAAGGCAGGGCGGGGCGGCGCGCTGCTGTTCGCGGGTGAGGCCGGCGTCGGCAAGACGAGATTGCTGAAGGCAGCCATCCGGCAGGCCGTCCTCGGCGGGTTCCGCTGCACGAAGGGCGATATCGCGCCCCAGGACAGCCTCGTCCCGCTGGCGTCGATCAACGATCTCGCTCGCGCCATGGCGGAGCAGGCCTTTGGTGACCTGGGCGGGAGGCTCCTGGAGCTGCGTGGCGGGAAGGGCGCGGACACGCTCGCCTCGCGGCGAATCCTCGTCCGGGAGATCGTGGACGCGATCATCGATGCGACCGATCGGCCGACCGTGCTCGCGTTCGAGGACCTCCAATGGGCGGACGAGCTGACGCTCGAGGTCATCGGCGATCTCGCTCGCCTCGCCCACGACCGGCCGCTCCTCCTGCTGGCCGCGTACCGGCTTGACGAGCTGCCACCCGGGTCGATCCATCGGGAGTGGCGGTCGCGCCTGCTGACCCAACGCCTCGCCGACGAACTGCGGCTCGAGCGCCTGGACGCCACGGACACGGCGCTGGTGACGACACTTATCCTCGGCACGGGGCTCCCGGCCTCGCGCGAGGTGGCCGACGCGGTCTACGAGCGGACGAACGGCATCCCGCTGCACATCGAGGAGCTGCTGGCGGCACTCGAGCCGGAGGTGGGAGCCGACGGCCGCTCCATTCGTGATGCCGCGGTCCCCGACACGATCGAGGACGCCGTGCTGGCTCGAACGAACCGCCTCAGCGAGGACGCGCGTGCGGTGGCGCGCGCAGCGTCGGTCATGGGCCGCTGTTTCGCGCCGGACGTCCTCGCTGGGATCATGGACCGAGCCGTCGCAGACCTCGACGCGCCGATCCTTGAGCTGGTCGACAGCTCGATTCTGTTCCCCTTCGACTTCGTTGATCACGGCTACTACGACTTCCGGCACCAGCTCCTTCGAGACGCGCTGTACAACACCGTCCCGGGGACCGAGCTCCGTCGGCTGCACGCACGCGCGGGGGAGTTCGGCGCCGAGCTCGTCGGCGCGTCCGAGATCCATGCCTCGCTGCACTTCGAGCGCGCCGGCCTGCGCGCCCAGGCATTCCGCGCGGCGCTCACGGGCGCGAGGGCAGCATCGGCGATATCTAGCCGACGCGAGGCGTTCGAGCTCTACCGGCGCGCGATCACGAACATGCCCGACGGCCTGACGGCCATGGAAAGGGCCGAGATCTACGACGAGTACGCCGGCGCGGCATTCGCGGTCGACGACATCCCGGCGATCGAGGCTGCCTTGACGCACGCGCGCCGACTCTTCCAGGAAGCGGGCGACGCACTCCGGGCCGCAACGGTCCTGGTCCCCCTCTATGGCGCCGCCCGGCGTGACGTCCGGCCGCGAGGCGAGCGGGAAGCCCTGGTCAGGGAGGGCGAGGCGGAGCTGCTGGCGGTGGCGCCATCGCCAGAACGGGAGTCGGCCCTCGCAGAGTTCTCGCTCAACCGGGCCATGCTGGAGATCGACGCCGGGCATGTCGACGCGGCGGCTCGATTGTTCGGAGAGGCCCAGAGACTCAAGCACGAGGCCGGCGGCCAGGACGACATCGACTACGCGATGTACGGCGCGATTCCGCGGATCCTCGCCGGCGACGTCGACGGCGGCCTCCAGGCGATCCTCGAGGCGGCCCGGAGCGCTCGCGACGCGGGGCTCGAGACGAGTGGCGTCTCGGCCTACCGCGTGGCGGCATGGATGGCCACGAGGGTGATGGACTATCCGACGGCGGAGATCGGCCTCCAGGAAGGCCTGCAGTACGCGGACGAGATCCAGCAGTCGTTCTGTCGCCACCAGATGGCCGCCTCGTCGGCGCTCTGCGCCTGGGCGACCGGCCAATGGGACGAGGCCGTCCCGGTCGCCGAGCTCGAGCTGGTCGATCGGGTCAGCCGCCGGTCGTCGATCGGGTCGCGCGCCGCGCTCGCGTACGTCGCCCTCGGCCGAGGCATGGTCGATCGCGCCCGTACCCTGCTCGACGACGCGCTCGCGATCAGCCGGCCCAGCGGAGAGCTCGACCTGATCCTGCCGGCGCTGTGGGGCCACGCCGAGGCCTCTCTCGTGGCCGGTGAGCCGGCGCGAGCACTCGCGTACTGCGAGGAAGCGCTGGAACTCGTGCGCCGAACCGAAGAGCGCACACACCTGGTGCCGTTCGTGGTGACCGGCGTTCGTGCAGCAATCACCGACCGCAGGCCCGAGGCAGCCGAGCATTGGCTCCAGCAGGTCGCCCCACTGCTGCGAAACTGGGCCGACCTCGCGGGCCCGGCAATCGCGCACGCAGAGGGCCTGATCAGGCTCGCGGCGGGCTCGCTGGTAGCCGCCCGCGCCTTGCTCGAGACAGCGGTGACGGGTTGGGACAGCCGCGGCCGGATCTGGGAGGCGACATGGGCTCGGGTCGATCTCGGGACGTGCCTCCTGCGCAGCAACCGCTTCGTCGAGGCGAACCGGCTCATCGCCGAGGTCAGCGAGACGGCGCGCACCCTCGCGAGCGCGCCGCTGGCGTCGCGGGCCGACGAGCTGCACCGGCAAGCTCGCGGCCGCGGAGCGGACGAGGAGGCGTGGTACCCACTGACTGCCCGCGAGTTCGAGGTCGCTCGGGCGATTGCCCAGGGCAACACGAACGGCCAGATCGCTGTAGAGCTGTTCGTCTCACCCAAGACGGTGAGCGCCCATGTCGAGCACATCCTCGCCAAGCTCGGCGCAAGCCGACGCGCCGAGATCGCGACCTGGGTGGCCACGCTGCCGGCGCCGGAGGCAGCGGCCGTTCGAACCTGAACCGGGCGCGCGAGACCGGCCGGGCCCGAAGGCTCCGGCCGGTCCGGTCGATCCGCGAAAGGCGGGACGGGCTAGAAGTGACTGCCTGGTGAGCGGGAGTCCGTGCAGAACGAAGCACCCGGCGCGAACCCGTTGAGGAAATGGAAGGTGGGGCCGGGACCACCGGGGAGTGCCGCGCCCTCGCCGGCGATGTACCGGCCGACGCCGCCCGTCGGGGGCCACGAGCCGTAGTTGAGGGAACCGCCGACCACGTACAGCCCGAGCACGTGTTGGCCGTGCACCTCGGAGCCGATGCTCGAGGAGCACGTCGCCTCGTGGGCGGCCACCGGAGCCGCAGCAGCGCCAAGGAGCGTCGCGACCGTGGCCGCGGCAATGATGAGTCGTCGCATCGTCAAACCTCCACTGTTACCTGGTAGACCTGGGGTGTCGGATGGCCGGCGCGCTCGTGGATGCGCATGACGGCCTCCTTCGATGGGCCCGTGGCGAGGCAGAACACCTTGCCGCTCTCCGGGTCCAGCCAGGCCCGCTCGTAGACGACGCTCTCGTCGTCCTGGATCGCGAGATCCCTGTTGTGCGCGTCACGCAGCTGTTCGGCGGTCACGCCGAAGAAGCCGTCGTGAACGTCCATGAATGTGGCCACTTCGCTACCTCCTTGGTGGCGGGCGGATCTACGCCCGGTTGCAGACTCCTCTGGCCGCGGTCCCCCGTCATCGGTCAAGCGACCGATGCGGTGCTCCACGGGCAACCGATTTCTTGCGCTGCGTGTTGTGGCGCGTGTGGGTGTGGGTGTGGGTGTGGAGACATTCGGCGGCAGTTGGCACACTGCGCTAGGCCAAGATGGCGCTACACTGCGCCGATGATCGCCCGCCCCACGCGCTCCGACTGGCTCCTCCTGCTCGCCCTCGGGATCATGTGGGGCACCAGCTACGCGTTCATCAAGCTCGGCGTCGAGACGCTCCCAACCTTCACCCTGATCGCGGCGCGACTCGCGATCGGCCTGGGCTTGCTGATGACCGTGGTGCTCGTCGCGCGAGAGCCGCTGCCGCGCAGCCCGCGGATCTACGGCCACCTCGCCGTCATGGCGGCGATCAACATCGTCATCCCGTTCACGCTCATCACCTGGGCCGAGCTGTCGGTCGACTCCGCCATCGCGGCGATCCTCAACGGCGCGTTTCCGTTGATCGTGATCGTGCTGGCGGCGCTGACGTTCCACGACGAGCCGATCACGGTCAACCGCCTCGTCGGCGTGATCACCGGATACGTCGGCGTGGTCGTCCTGATAGGTCCGGGCATCTTCACCGCGCTAAGCGGCCAGAGCGAGTTCACCGGCGAGATCGCCCTGCTCGGGTCGACCGTCGCCTACGCCGTCGGCGCCGTGTACTCACGCCGGAACATCAGGGGCCTGCGCCCGATGATCCCGGCGGTCTTCCAGGTCGGCTTCGCATTCCTCATGGTCAGCGTGCTCGCGCTCGTCTTCGAGAATCCGTTTGCCGTGGCCTGGAACCTGGATGCCGTGGTCGCGGTGCTCTGGCTCGGCCTTCTCGGCTCCGGCCTCGCCTACCTGCTGATGTTCCGGCTCCTGTCGCGCATCGGCGCGACCGCCACCTCGCAGCTCGCGTACCTGCTGCCGGTCGTGGGCATCATCACGGGCGCCCTGATGTTCGGGGAGCAGATCGACGCCCGCGTCCTGGGTGGCACGGGCCTCATCCTCGCCGGCGTGACCCTCGTCAACAGCAAGTTCGGCGAGCGCCAGCTCTGGGGCAAGGCCCCCGCCCGGCCCGAGGTAAAGGACCAGGCCGCGCCCTGAGCGCTGGCAGCCGGGTGCTGACCGGTAGCAGCTAGCCGCTACCGCGCGACGGCGAGGAGAACCGCGCCAACCACCACCAGGCCAGCGGCCGCGATTCGTGTCGAGGTCTCCCGGCGTCCCGCGGCCTCCCCGAGCCGAACGGCACCCCACGCCGCCGCGAGCACGATGCCCGACTCCCGAAGCGGCGCCACGGCCGCGAGCGGCGCGATGGCGTATGCGAACAGGACGAGCAGGTAGGCGCCGAGGGACAGCACGCCGGCGATCGCATCGCGCGCCAGCCCCGCAGACCGGCTGGGCGCACCGACGTGGACGATCCCGTCCGGAAGCAGTGGCCCCGGCGGCGGCACGGGGGCGGGCGCCAGCACGCCCATGCGCCGCCCCACCACCACGGTGATGGCGAGGGTCGACGTGGCCACGACCGCAAGGATCGAGCCGTAAAGCCACGGCTCGGTCAGCCGGACGCCGACCCGGTCGACCGCGGAGTAGGCGGCGATCGCCGCACCGGTCGCGAGCGCGAACCCGATCGCGCCGCGGTGCTCGGCGCCGGCGGCGCGCAGGGCACGCCACGGGCGCGAGACGAGCAGGATCCCGAGGAGGAGGCTCGCCACCCCGGCCAGTGCGAGCGGGACGAGCCGTTCGCCCAGGAGCAAGATCCCCACGAGCACGGCCAGCAGCGGCGCGCTTCCCCTCGCAAGCGGGTAGACAAGCGACAGGTCGCCGCGCCGGTACGCCGAGGCGAGGCAGACGAAATAGACGGCCTCGAGCAGGCCGGAGCCCACGGCGAGCCAGATCGCCTCGACCGGAACGGCCGGCATCCCATGGGCGAGCCACGCCAAGAACCCGATCGGCAGGAGGATCGCCGTGCCGAACGCCTGAAGGCGAACGGCGGTGCCCAGGGTGTCGTTCGACGTCTTGAGGAGCACGTTCCAGCCGGCGTGGAGCACAGCCGCGACGAGGACCAGCGCGATGGCGAGGGTTGGCACCCGCGCAGCCTATTCGGGCCGAGCGGGTGCCGTTCGGGAGGCGAAGGTCAGCGACCCAGGTCGCGCCTCCGGATCCCGATCGCGCAGACGATGACGCCGCCGATGGCGAGCGCCGCGCAGACCGCGAGCCCGACCTCGTCGTAGGTGCCGAGCACCGGCCGCCCGAGGTGGCGGTTCAACGAGAGATCCACGAGCGGCTCCGGCAGGTCGAGGATCGACCCAATGAGATCCAGCAGGTAGAACGAGAGCCCGAGCACGATCGTCACCGGTGCGGCAAGGCTGGGCCTGACGAGGCCGCCGACGGCAAGCCCGATCCCGGCGAGGGCCATCCCGTACAGCCCAAGCACGGCGAGTCCGGGAAACAGGCTCAGCGGATCGCCCGCCTGCGTGGCCGCCCCGATCGCAACGCCGATGGCCATGATCGCCGTCATCAGCGCGATGGCGACCATGACCGCAGCTGCGCTCCGGAGCGCCCACCGCATCCGGGACACCGGAGCGCCGATGACCAGCTCCAGGCGTCGATCGCTCTCGTCGGAGGCCCAACCGCCGACGAACCCGCCGGCCGCAAGGCCGATCACGATGATCGCCTCGGAGAAGAAGGCCAGCTGGATGAAGCCAGCCGTCGAGACGATGTCCTCGTCCGGGAAGATCTG
This sequence comes from Candidatus Limnocylindria bacterium, assembly GCA_035513775.1. Taxonomy (GTDB): domain Bacteria; phylum Chloroflexota; class Limnocylindria; order Limnocylindrales; family CSP1-4; genus UBA5189. The sequence continues at coordinate 1,880 of DATKBR010000105.1, read as the reverse complement.
GCGAATCATCTCCACGATCTGCGGGATCGAGCCGATGGTCGCCACGAACTGGTCCGCCGAAGCGGCGATGATCAGGCCGAACAGGCCCAGCCCGAGGCCCCACACGATGGCCGCGGGCACGCGCTCGCCGAGCGCGCGGGTGAACGGCTCGCGCAGCCACAGCCCGATGCTGGGGATCCGGAGCCTGCCTCCGGACGGCACGAGGACATCGCGGCGCGCAAAGGCGAGCACGCCGGCCGCGAGCAGCGCGATGGCCACTCCGGCGACCACGCCGACGGCCGGCCAGTCAAAACGCCCGGCAATCGGCCGGTGATCCGCCGTGAGCCCGAAGTACGACAGCGGCGTGACGGCCTCGAACACCGACACGCTCGTAGCAAATCCGCTCACCACGAAGCTGCCGAACAGGACAATCGCACCCGCGCCGAGTGCGCCGCCGCGGCCCAGCATCGGGGCGAGGGCGAATGCCACGGCGCCGGGGAAGAGCACCATCACGTACAACCACGCGGCATGGGCGAGGATCGCGTCGACGCCGACCTGGTCCCCCGGGAGCTCCGCGAACGCGGCGAATGCCGCGACCATGCCGACGGTCAGGATGCCAATGGCGAGCCCGAGGGCGACGAGGTAGCCGGCTAGCTTCTGCATCGCGACCCGCGCGCGGCCCACCGGGGTGCTCGCGAGCATGTCCATGCTGCCGCGGCTCACCTCACCCGCGAGGGTTCCGGACAGGGCGACGACGGACCAGATGCCGATCAGCACCGGCATGAAGTTGAGGATGCGCCAGGACAAGAAGCCGCCAAGCGTCTCGATGCCGATCGGCTCGCCGAGCATGCCCTGGAAGATCGGCGGCAGGGCCTGGAGCTGGCCCGCGAACACGAGCCGTTCGGCAACCGAGTCGAACTGCTCGGCGACCTGGGCCGCGGTCACGAGGAAGATCATCCCCACGAGGAGGCCGAGCACGATCCCGGCGCGTCGGCTGTCGCGAAACGCCTTGCCGAAGACCGAGCCCAGGCCGAAGAGCCTGGCGCGGAGCGTCGGCGGACGGAGGGTGGAGGGAGTCGGCAGCGTAGCGCTGGCGGTGCTCATTCAGTGCTCCGGGCCGTGCTGGCGTACTCCGACAGGAAGACCTCCTCAAGGGATGGCTCGCGGCTGACGAAGTCGACCAGATCGTACTGGCCGGCCAGCCTGACGACGGGGGCAATCGGCCCGGTCACGAGCATGCGGATGGTCCGGCCCTCCTCGACGAGATTTACGACGCCTTCCAGCGAGGCAAACGGCGCAGATGCCACGGGCTCGGAGAACCGGAGCTCCACCTCGTGGGCGGCCAGGGCGCGGACGCCCTCGACCGTGTCGACGCGGACGATCCGGCCCTCGCGGATGATCGCGACGCGGTCGCAGGTCCGTTCGACCTCGCTGATGATGTGCGAGGACAGGAACACGGTCCTGCCCGCGGCCTTCGCCTCGAACAGGATCTCGTTGAACGTCTGCTGGACGAGCGGGTCCAGGCCGGACGTGGGCTCATCGAGGATCAGCAGCTCCGGCCGGTGCTGAAGGGCGCAGATCAGCCCGACCTTCTGCTTGTTGCCCTTCGAGTACTCGCGGAAGCGCCGGCTCGTGTCGAGGTCCAGCCGCTGGACCAGCTGGTCGACATACGCCCGATCCACGCCGCCGCGCAAATTCGCGAAGTAGGTGATCGTCTCGGCGCCGGTCAGGCGGTCGTACAGGTTCCACTCGCCGGGCAGGTAGCCCAGGCGCCGGTGGATGGCGACCGGATCGGCAGCGGCGTCGATGCCGAAGACGGTCGCGGACCCGGAGGTCGGGCGGATCAGGTCCAGCAGGATGCGGATCGTCGTCGTCTTGCCGGCCCCGTTGGGGCCCAGGAA
>DATKBR010000104.1:0-30197 GCA_035513775.1 Candidatus Limnocylindria bacterium | reverse complement strand
AGGAAGTCCAAAAGCGGCCGCTTCTCGATGCTGAGCAGGTCGGTCGGGATCATCGGTAGGACGTCGTTTGTGACGGCTGTGTCGGCGAGTAGAACATGCGTGCTATTTGTGACAGGTCGTCTGACACGTCATCCGGCCTGGCCGGTACGGCGCGTCGCCGCGTGCCGTCTTGTCAAGGGTTTCTCCGAAGCTCCGGAGCTGTTAGTCGCTCTCTTTGCGTTCAGAAGCGAGGTTTGGCGTCCCCGGCAGGATTTGAACCTGCGACCCGCTGCTTAGAAGGCAGCCGCTCTGTCCACTGAGCTACGGGGACGTGCGCGGGGCCAGTCTACGCACGAAACGGCCACGGACCCAGCCTCAAGCGCTGCCTCCAGGTCGCCCCACCAGGATTTCCGCCGCCCGCGTGTAGACCCGGATTGCCCGAAGAGGCAGGCAAATGGCCACCGGATGGGTGCCCGTTAAGCCGGCGTTCAGCGACCGGAAAGGGCTGCCCGCTAGGGTCGCCGGACGGGCGGCCGACGGGAGTCGATACGGGCAAGCGGGGGCGGCCGAAGGGTCAGGGGAGGGTGTTCCGATGGTCGCCGAGCCGATTCCATTCAACCCATCGATCGGGGTCCACGTGTCGGCGGCGGACCCGCTCACGAAGGCCGGGATCGTCAGCCAGCTGCGCAGCGCGCAGGGCTTCGTCGTGAGCTCCGGCGACACGCCCAGCGTCGACGGCGTCGCGCTCGTGGTCGCGGACGACGTCACCGATGCCATCACCACCGAGATCCGATCACTTCGCGCGCGCGGCGTCTCCCGCGTGGTCCTGCTCGTGACCTGGGTCAACGACAAGGGCCTCCTCGCCGCGGCCGAGGCGGGTGTGTCCGGCGTGATCCGCCGGAGCGAGGCGACGGCGCACAACCTCTCGGTCGCCATCCGGTCCGCGGCGGCCGGCGAGGGCACCCTGCCACCGGACCTCCTGGGGCGGCTGCTGCGCCAGGTCGGCGAGCTCCAGCGCCAGGTCCTCTCGCCGCGCGGGCTCACCTTCTCAGGCCTGACCGAGCGCGAGACCGCGGTCCTGCGCCTCCTCGCTGAGGGCTACGACACCGCCGAGGTCGGCCGGCGCCTGTTCTACTCCGAGCGGACGGTCAAGAACATCATCCACGACGTCACGTCGCGCCTCGACCTCCGCAATCGCGCCCACGCCGTGGCCTACGCGATCCGCGAGGGCCTCATCTAGGTCACTGGTCGGCAGCCACTGGCGGCGACCACGGCGGCCAGCGCGCCGCATACCGGTTATGCAGCGACAGGCATTGGATTCGGCCGCCGGGAAACGGAAGGCGGCGAGTCCACCGGGCGACGGGTCACGGCCCGCCTCATCAGCGGTCGGCCAGCCAGTCGCGGAAGCTGGCGTCAAGCTCGTCAAAGGACAGACCGAACGCCGCCGGCGTCGCCTCGTCGATCGTCATCTCCGTCGCCATCGAGGCCAGCCAGGCGTTGCGGACGCTCGCGCCGTAGCGCTCCGTCACGTAACGCACCATCGCGTAGCCCTGCGGATAGACGAACTGCCATAGCGACTGCGGCGTCTCCTCGAACACGGCCATGTCCCGCCAGTCCGCGAGCTCGCCTGCCTCGTGCCAAGCCACCACCTGATCGAGACGGTCGCCCAGAACCGGGCCTTCGAAGGCCTCTGCGACGTAGCCGGCCACGCCTTCGTCCAGCCACCAGGGCATGCGGGTGCGCTGGGTGCCGGCACGATCGAAGCACAGGAAGTGGACGAACTCGTGGGCGATCACCGGAGTCAGGGAAGCGTTGTCTGGGCGGAGCCGGAGCTTGAGTGCCTCCCCGGGCTCGTTCCAGCCGAGGATGGGCGGCAGGCTGAGCAGGGTGTTCGCGACGAGCACCTCCGGGCCTGCGTAGAGCTTGAGCTCAATCGAGCTCGCCGGGGCGTATTCGAGGGCCGCGGTGACATCGTCGTACACGCTTGGAAGGTCATCGACGATCGCCGGGACCGAACCATCGAGGCCCGGCGCGACCTGGATCCGGAAGTGCTCCACCTGCGTCACAACCCAGTCCTCGCCGGCGTAGCGCCACGCGCCGGGCCCGCCGGTGAAGCGAACCTGGTACGACGTCGTTCGCGGGTATTCGTATTCGCCGGTACCGGGGATCAGCCAGTTGACAGCCATCTGGCCGGTCGCCTCGTAGTCGTCGATGACGAGCTCCGATATCTCGAGGGCGTACTCCGACGCCGGGTTCGAGCCGGACCAGTCGTCCACCCAACGCGTGTGCTCCAGGGCGAACGTCGGGTTCGAGAGGTCCACGAGGGCGAGGTAGCCGGCTCGGTCGCCCGCCAAAACGGCCGCGGCCATCGAATTGACGAGGGCACCGATCTCCTTGGCCGCGGCGAGCCACGGCGACGGCGACGTGGCCACCTGCGAGGGTGCGGGAACCGATGCCGCCGGCGTTTCCGAGGCGATCGGTAGACAGCCGACGGTCAGGAGCGCAACGAAGGCGATAACCGGCGCGAGCCGCACGGCCTTCGGGATCCTCATCGATGGTGACCCGCGCGACCGGCCGGTCTCGTTTCGGGCGAGGGGTCGACCCCGCGGATCACGCGCTCGGCTTTGCGGAGTTCGACCAGAGGGCGGTGGCCGGCAGGAGCGCTGCGTCGCGGGCGACCTCCGCCTCGATCTGGGCGTCACGCGCACTCTTGTCGGCCTCGAGCCGGCGCAGCGCGCGCAGCTTGCGGAAGTACCGGAGGCGGGCGTCGGCATAGGTGCGCAGCGCGATCACCAGCTTCGACGGGACCGCAAAGGGGCCGAGGTAGCGCTGGACGGTCCCGTCGCCCGAGATCTCCCACTGGCTCCGCGGGGTGATCTCGAATCCCGCTCCCGTGGCCAGGCGGCCCGCAGTTGCGGCGGTCGCCCGGATGGCATCGTCGATCATCCAGGGCAGGTCGCCGCCGCCCTCGTACAGGGGCCGTCGGTCGCTCTCGCCGATCCACGCCGCTTCCTGCGGGAACGTCCATGAGAACGCGGTAACGAGCCGCTTCGCAGATTCGCCGGGCAGCTTGGCGGTGGCTGCGGTCAGCTCGGCGCGCAGGCGATCGATGCCGGTCTTGCCAAGCTTCTGCGTACGGTCCGGCTGGCCTAGCACCGCGGCCTCGAGTCGCTGCTGGACCGTCTCGACGACGACCTCGGCCGTGGCGCGGAAGACGTCGTTCGCGCGGTCGGTCAGCTGCCGGCTCGCCGCGACGACCTCGGCGCGCGCTTCGGCGATCAGGTCCGTGAGGCTGGAGGCAGACGGCACCGGGTCCCGCACGGGCCGCTACTCCTCGAGCTCTTCTTCGGGCATCGCCTCCTCGCGCTGGACGGGCACCTCGGCCTCCTCGTCCGACGCCTCGAGCTGGAGCGACGACGCTGCCGTGCCCGTGGGCTGGGGGGCGGCGGTCGAACGGGAGACGACCTGGTCGGCAGTCGCATCCGCCGCGCGCTCGAAGCGATCGTCCGGGCTGCTCAGCTTGATCCCGCCGGGCGCGTCCGTCCCCTCGACCGGGCCGCTGCGCTGCTGGACAACGTGGCTGAGCTCGTGGGCGATCGTGCGCTGGCCGGTGGGTGACGACGAGTCGAAATGGCCGCCCCGGAAGACGATGTCGCTACCGACCGTGTACGCGTTCGCGCCGACGGCGGCGGCGGACTTTGACGCCTGCTCGTCGGTGTGGACGCGCACGTCGCTGAAGTCCTGGCCGAAGCTGGATTCCATCGAGGACCGCGTGCCCTCGTCCAGCGGCGCGCCGCCGCCCTTGCCAACCACGTCGTGGACCGGCGACGGCTCGTCCTCTGCGGGTGCCTCGCGATCCTCGGCGAGCATCTGGACCACGCCTGCGTTGCCGACGGTGCGCTGGAGATGCAGCAACGAAGCAGCGTCGTGCATGCCGAGTGGCCGCGAAGGCGCGGCGTCTGTCGACGGGCTTGACTTCTCCGGCGCGGCGCGTCGCTGGGCGACATCAGGCTCGAGCTCGAACATCACGTCCTCCTTCGCGGTGCGAGCATACCTAGCCCGCGGCCCGTGTCATGGCCATGTACTCGCCGAACTCCGCCTCCACGGTGAGCCGGCCGAGCTTCTGGTACTCGCGCTCGGTGGCCCGGATCAAGTCGGTCATCGACACCTCCCGGCCACCCGCGGCGGCCAGGTACGCGGCCGCGACGCAGATGTTCCGGATGTCGCCGCCGGACAGCTTGAACCGGCGGGCGAGGAAGGCAAGATCGATGTTCGCGGCCTTCGGGACCGCCTCGGTCAGGTTGCGCTCCCACAGCAGCCTGCGGTGGTGCTCCTCCGGCAGGGCGAAGTCGACGATCGCGTCGAGCCGCCGGATGAACGCCTCGTCCACGTTGGCGCGCAGGTTGGTGGTGAGAATCGCCAATCCGTCGAACGACTCCATGCGCTGGAGGAGGTATGCGACCTCCACGTTGGCGTACCGGTCGCGCGCGTCCTTGACCTCGCTGCGCTTGCCGAAGAGGGCGTCGGCCTCGTCGAACAGGAGGACGCCGTTCACGCGGTCCGCCTCGGTGAAGATCCGGTCGAGGTTCTTTTCGGTCTCGCCGATGTACTTGTCGACGACCGTCGACAGGTCGATCACGTACAGGTCGAAGCCCAGGTCGCCGGCGAGCACCTCCGCGGACATCGTCTTGCCCGTGCCCGAATCGCCCGCGAACAGGGCCGTGATGCCCCGGCGCCGGCTGTTGCCGCCGCCCATCCCCCACTCCCCGACGACCTTGTCGCGGTGGCGCGCGCGAGCGGTCAGCTCGTGGATCTGGGCCTCAACGGACTCGGGTAGGACGAGGTCCGCCCAGCTCGCAGCCGGCTCGATGCGCCGCGCCAGACGCTCCAGGCCCGCCGCGTTCTGGGCGCGCGCGCCGCTGGAGATGTCGTCGACGGTCATGGGCCGCGCCGCGGCCACCGTGGCCCGTCGCGCCGCCTCGGCCGCGCGAACGATCTGGTCCGGCGCGAGCCGGAACGCGAGCGTGACGACCGCGGGATCGAAGCCCGTTGGACGCTCGCCGTTCAGCGAGCCGAGCCAGAGCTCGTGGCGCTCGCCGATCGACGGCGCGGGTGCCTCCAGGAGCAGGGCCGCCTCGCGTGCCCAGGTGGGGTCCCAGGGGCGGCTGCCGAGCAGCACGACCGGCGCCCGGCACTCGGCAAAGGCGCGCACCGCGCCGGCGCCGCGCTCGGCCACGACCTCGATCGGGCCGGCGACGATGCCCGCGCCGCGCAGGCCCGCCTCGCGCGAGGTGGCCGCGGCAACGTCACGGGGGATCTCGTTGGGACCCAGGCGCGCCAGGTCCAGCTGCAGGCCGGGCCGGCCAAGGCGCTCGAGCGCAGCCGCGGCGAGCGATCGCCCGGACGAACCGGGCCGCTCGCGGATGTAGACGAGCGGGATGCCCGCGTCGATCGCGCGCGCCAGCATCTCGACGTCGCCGATGGGCGCCGGAACCGCCTCGATGAGCAAGTCTGAGATGGACGCGTCGGGCTGATCGTCGCCAAGGAGATGCGCGGTAACGCGATCGGCGACGCGCAGGGACCGGGTCAGGAACGGCCGGTCCACGTCCTCGACGAGCACCAGGCCGCCGGCGACGAGGGGCCCGTGCGGGCCCAGCCGGACTCGCTGCGTGCCGCTTGCGACGCCGGAGCCCGTGCCGGCGAGCTCGAGGGCGAGCCCGGCGCTCGCCCGGCGGCGCGACACGTCGTCGTGCAGGTAGCCATACAGCCGCTCGAAGCGCGGGTCCAGGTCCGGCGCGAGGGCGACCAGCAGCAGCTCGACGTCACCGGGTGCCAGTCCGAACGCGCGCGCGAGACGACGGAGCCGGATCTCGTGGCCCGCGGCCTCGGCCTCGTCCGCCGCTCGGTCGAGGGCCGCGAGGCTACCGGCGGCGGCAGCAGTCCATGCCTCCTCGATCACGGCGACCGCCGGGTTGGCGAGGAGCCCGTCGACCTGGGCGTCGGAGATGTACAGGCCGCGGAACCGATCGCCCGGGTCGGGATCGTCGACCCGCCGCCGGTCAACGGCTGCGCGGACCCGGGCCTCCACGATGGCGAGCCGGCCCAGGAGGTATGCGAGCGAAGGGTCGGTCGCGCGCGCGCCGGCAACCTCGGGCGGGCTCGCCGCCGGGGCGCGGGTCATCGCGTCCGGATGCCGCGCACCCGGATGGCCAGGCCCGGCGTTGGCTTCGCGCCCGCGGCGGCGGCCGGCACCAGCTCTACCGGCTGGTCATCGCCGTCCGAATCATCGGTCGCGCCTCGTCGCCCCTTCTTCGACACGACCTCGATCGCGGGGCCGGCGGCCAGGCCGATCGACGGGCCTTCGAGCACGAGCGGCCCGATCGGGGCCAGGCGATTGACCTCGATGGGCGCGGTGACCACGACGTCGAGGGAGGGCTTGAGCTCGCCGCCGAGCGCGGACCACACGTCCGCGAGGGACCGGTCCTGCGACGGCGGCTGACCCACGTCGATGTAGACCGGCAGGTCCGGGTCCGCGAGCGAGCCCTCCAGCTGGTCCGGCTTGATCATCGGGTTGCGGATGAATGCCGAGAGCAGCGCCGACAGGAGGCGGTGCTCGTCCTCGGGTCGCTGGGTCCAGGCCGTGACGAGATACGAGAGCTTGAACCGGCGCGGCGGGAGCTGGCGGGCATTGACCTTGCCGTCGGCGCCGCGCTGGTCCTCCCAGGCCGGCACCCGGCGCTGGATGTCCTCGCGGATGTCGTACAGGTACAGGTCCACCGCGGGCCCATTGCGCCGCGCGACCCAGTCCTTCGTCGGCGCGTCGAACACCAGCTCGACGGACGAGCCGTTCAGGGCGTCGCGCTTGACGAGCTTCTCGAGGAGCTCGTCTACCTCATGGATCATCCGGAGGATCGTCGGCCAGCGAGCCTCGCGCGCGGAGCCGCTCCGGGGCATCGATCCGGGCACGCCCGTCGCCCGTTCGGGCAACTCGACTCGCCCGAGTGCGTGTCCACTCGGGCCTTGTTGCCCCCCTCGCGCGCTGCCAGCGTCGGCATGACCGGAAATCCCGCAACGAAGGGGCCAACGCATGCCGCAATACCTGTCGCCCGGCGTCTACGTCGAGGAAGTCGAGAGCGGCTCCCGCCCGATCGAGGGCGTGGGCACGGCCGTCGCCGCATTCGTCGGCCTGGCCGCGAGGGGCCCGGCCAACCAGCCGACCCTCGTCACCAACTGGAGCCAGTACACCCAGACATTCGGCGAGTTCGTCGAGAACTCGTACCTGGCGCACGCCGTCTACGGCTACTTCCTCAACGGCGGTGGCGCGGCGTACGTGGTGCGCGTCGGCGCGGATGGCGCGATGCCCGCGGCGCAGGGCGAGCTCGGCAGCGCCAAGGAAAAGGAGACCGTGGCGTATCGCGCCGTGGCCCTCGAGGCAGGCCCGGCCGGCAACGACATCACCATCGACATCCAGCCCTCCTCCGAGACTTCCGAGAGCAGCTTCAAGCTCGTCGTCAACCAGGGCGGCAAGCCCGTCGAGGTGTTCGACAACGTCACGTCCGCCAAGGGCAAGAACAACGTCGTCACCCAGGTGAAGTCGCAGTCGAAGCTGATCAAGCTCGAGGAGGTTGGCAGCGTCAGCGCCTTGGAGCGCGTGCCGGCACAGGGCTCCATGACCCTCGCCGGCGGCGGCTCCAGCGTGCCCGTCCGCGTCACGCCCGACGACTACGTCGGCAACTCGGCCGACCGGACCGGCTTTGCCGGCCTCGAGGCGATCGACGAGGTCACGATGCTCAGCGTGCCCGACCTCATGGCCGTGTACCAGCAGGGCATCATCGACCTCGAGGGAGTCCAGGCCGTCCAGCTGGCCATGATCGCGCACGCGGAGCTGATGGGCGACCGCGTCGCCATCCTCGACGCGCCGCCGTCGCTCAACGCCCAGCAGGTCAAGGAGTGGCGTGTCGACAAGGCCGGCTACGACTCCAAGTACGCGACCCTGTACTGGCCGTGGGTCAAGGTCTTCGACCCGCTGTCGGGCCAGGCCATCCATGTTCCACCGAGCGGCCACGTGGCCGGCGTCTGGGCGCGCAGCGACGATACGCGCGGCGTCCACAAGGCGCCGGGCAACGAGGTCGTGCGCGGCGCGATCTCGCTCGAGCTGAACCTGACCAAGGGCGAGCACGACCAGCTCAACCCGGTCGGCATCAACTGCGTGCGGGCGTTCCCCGGCCGGGGCATCCGGGTGTGGGGCGCGCGGACGCTGTCGAGCGATCCCGCGTGGCGCTACCTCAACGTTCGCCGGCTCTTCAACTTCGTGGAGGAGTCGATCTTCGAGGGCACCCAGTGGGTGGTCTTCGAGCCGAACGACCAGCGCCTGTGGGGCCGGGTCAAGCGGACGATCAACTCGTTCCTGCTCCGGGTCTGGCGCGACGGCGCGCTCTTCGGCGCGACGCCCGACCAGGCCTTCTTCGTCAAGTGCGACGAGGAGAACAACCCGGCCGAGGTTCGCGACGCGGGCCAGCTCATCGTCGACATCGGGATCGCCCCGGTGAAACCGGCCGAGTTCGTGGTCTTCCGCATCGCCCAGTTCTCGGGCGGCGCGGCGGTCTCCGAGTAGGCCCCGCCGGCGCAGGCCGAACCACCGATAGCCGTCACTGACAGCCCGAACGCGAAAGGGAGCACCAGATGCCCACGACCGATCCCCTGCTGCAAGGCAACGTACTGCTGGACATCGACACCGTTGGCGTGGTCGCCAACTTCACCTCGGTGTCCGGCGTGTCCAGCGAGATCGAGATCGTCGACAACCCGTACGTAAACGACAAGGGCAAGATCACCATCGCCAAGCTGCCCGGCAAGCCCAAGACACCGACGATCACGCTCAAGCGTGGTCTCACCGGCGCCACCGAGATCTGGGAGTGGCACGCCAAGGTGATGGCGGGTGAGGCCGACCGACGCGATGGCTCGGTCATCCTCATGAACACGATGGGCGAAGAGGTCCTTCGCTACAACTTCACCAACGCAATGGTGAGCAAGATCAGTCTGTCCGAAGGCGGCGCGACCGCCAGTGGCGTGCAGATCGAGGAAGCGACCCTCGCCTGCGAGACGCTGATCAAGGGCTAGGGCGGTGACCACCGTGATGGCGCCCGAGCTCCAACGGGGGCTCGGGAGTCTCCCCCAGCCCGGTTTCGCGCCGCCAGGCATGGAGCCCGGCGGCCTCCAGACCGAGTACGCGTTCGTACTGCCGCGCGGCTACGTGGACTCGGCGGGGACGGTGCACCGCGAGGGCGTCATGCGCCTCGCCACCGCCCGCGACGAGATCACCCCGCAGCGGGACCCGCGCGTCCGCGAGAACGAGTCGTACCTGACGGTGTTGCTGCTCTCGCGGGTCGTGACCAAGCTCGGCTTGCTGACGCAGGTCCACACCGGCGTCATCGAGGGCCTGTTCGCGTCGGATCTGGCGTTCCTGCAGGACCTGTACCGGCGCATCAACCAGGAAGGCCACACCGCCGCCGCGGTGACCTGCCCATCGTGCAGCCACGGGTTCACCGTCGACGTGGCGGGTGAGCAGCGCCTGGGGGAATCGTGACGTACGCGACCGACCGACTCTTCGAGGAGGTCGCGTACGTGGCCTACCACTTCCACTGGCCGATGGACTCGATCCTGGACCTCGAGCACCCGCTTCGGCAGCGGTTCGTCGAGGAGATCGGGAAGATCAACCGCCGGATCTCCGAGGAGGGCTGAGTCGCCGTGCGCCTGCCGTTCGGTCTCGGGCGCCGCTCGAGCTCCGGGGACGGGGCATCGAGTGACGGCTCGGGCACGGGACCCGGGCCGGAGTTCGATGCCGCCTCCGCCGCCTCCGCTGGTTCGGACGGCGCTGGCAGTGGCAGGGGCGATCCCGGTAGTGCTCCGTCGCCCGCGCCGCGCGCATGGGCGAGCCTGCCGGCCACCCAGCGAACCGCCGGCGAGATGCCGCTGGTCGCCGACCCGAGGCGCTTCGTGCAGCGGCTGCCGGGTGCTACCGGGCTGCCCCCGATCGTCCAGCCGCTGGGCCACGAGGTGAGCCCGCTCGCCACTCCGGGCGTGGTGGTGGCGCGGGTGCGCGCCGTCGAGGCGCCGGCCCCGGGCGCCATGCCCGCCCCCGTCCAGCGGCGCACGTCACGGGGCGCGCAGACCGCGGAGGTCGAGGCGCCGGCTTTCGAAGCGGCCGAACAATCCTCTGTCGCGCCCGTCGAAGCCGACGTGCCGGCCGCCCTGCCTGCGGCGGCGCCCGCCGCGCCCCCGCTCCGGTCGATGCCGACCGTGTCTCGAGAGGCGGTCCGCCTGCCCGAGCGGCCGCTGACCTCGGCCGTCGCCGCCGCCCGACCGGCGCCCGTCCAGCGAGCCACGTCCACGGCGACTGCGGGCGCCGCTGCCCCGGCGCTTCCGCGACCGTCCGGCGGAATGCGCCGCGTTCCGTCGGCCGCGACTGGCGCACCTGTCGTGAGCCGTGAAGTTTCGCACCCGCACGCGGCAGCCGCGGCGCCACAGCCTGCGGTCAGCGCGCCAAACGGAGAAACGCGCCACGGCCTCGGCGAGCCGATGCAGTCCGCGCCGACAACCGCACGACCCGTCGCATCGCTGCTGCCTGGTCCGGTGGTCAGCCGGTCGACCACCTCGGTGCCGATGCCGATCGCCGCGTCGAGCCTCCGTCCGGTGGCACAGCGCTCCGCCGAGGGTGGCCCGGAAGCGGTGCCAGCCCTGGGCAGCGGGCTTCCGGAGACGGGCACGGACCGCAGCGGCGCCCCGGCCCTACCCGAGCTTGTACTCCCCCATCTGCCCGTCCAGCGGTCGGCGGACGCGCCGAGCCTCGCCCCCGTGGCGGACCCTCCTGCCACGGCCCTTGCGCCCACCGCCTCGGGGCCCGAGATCCGCCCCACGGCCGGCGCCAACCCGATCCGGCCCTCGATCGAGATCCAGCGGGCCGCGAGCGACGACGGCGACGACCAGGCTCCGGACGACGAGCTGCCGAGCCCTTGGTGGAACCCCGCCGCGGCGCCAGCCTCCGACCACGCTCAGGCCAACACCACCATGCCCGGGCTCGGCGGGGCGGCGACCCCGGTGTCGACCTCGATCCAGCGCTCAGCGGCGGGCCACAGCACCGCGCCGACGATCGCCACCATCTCACCGCGCGGCGAGGACCGGGGTCGTCCCGTCCGGGCCGGCCGATCGGCGCCCGTCGCGCCACCCGTTCAGCGCATCACCGGCTCCGCGCTTTACCCGAGCGCGCTCCCGCAGCCCGTCGGCGTGGGCAGCCGGCACGGCGCGACCGTCGCCACGAGCGTCATCGAGTCGGCGGCCGTCGCCCCTACTCCATCGTCCGGCCGCGTGATCGGCGGCCCGGTCGTGCAGACCAGCCCGGCCGGCTCCCCAGCGCCGGCCGCCCCCGCCGTGGCGGCGTCGAGCTTCGGGAGTCCTGCGGTGGTCCAGCGCGAGGAGGGCAGCGCGCCCGCCGCACCCGCGCCCGGTGGCTCGGGCATCCCGTCGGAGCGTGACCTGGACGAGCTCGCGCAGGCGCTCTTCGGCCGCATCAGGGGCCGCCTCCGAAGCGACTTGATCTACGACCGCGAGGCCAAGGGCCTCACCTTCGACAACGTCTGAGGAGCGACATGGCTGACCCCGCGCTGACCCTGACCTACCAATGCACGATCGACGGCATCCTCTCGCTCGGGACGTGGAGCAAGATCGAGGGCCTGGGCTATTCCTACCAGGTGACTCCCTACCGCGAGGGCGGGGTCAACACCCACATGCACAAGATCATCGGCCCGCTCACGTACGAGAACGTCCGCCTGTCACGTCCGGTCGATTCGGACTCGATGCTGCTCTCGATCTGGCTGACCGCCAACCTGGTCAAGATCATCCCGCAGACGATGTCGATCACCGCGCTCGACTCGGCGGGCAACGAGGTCACCACCTGGAACCTGGCCGGCGTGGTCCCGGTGAAGTGGACCGGTCCATCGCTGGACGTGAACGGCAACGCGGTCGCGATGGAGACCCTCGAGCTCGCCTACGACGAGATCATCGGGCTCGGCGGGTTCGGCGCCGCGCTGGCGGGCGCGAAGACGTTGACCAGCGGCCGGATCACGGTCTAGGGGCGCGAAGTGGACGCCATTGGATCCGCCGTCGGCACCGTCGCGGGAATGCTGATTCACGGCAAGGCCAAATTGATCCGCACCGACCTGCCGGCACCCTCGGGCGGCGGCGGCATCGGCGGCGCCCTCTCTGCGGTGGCCGCCTCCTTGCCAATCCCGGGCCTCGGCAAGGAGGACAAGGAGGCCGAGCTCACCTTCATGTTCAACCCGACCGAGTACAAGATCGCCCAGTCCGTCCATGTGGAGCGCAGCAAGAGCACATGGACGCCTGGCGGCAAGCTCGAGTACACGGGCACGAGCGCGATGACCGTGACGATGCAGCTCTTCTTCGACGACTTCGCCTCCGCCAGGGGCGACGTCACGCCGAAGATCACCAAGCTGCTCGCCTGGCAGATGCCCAACACGGAGGACGAGAACGACAAGAAGCCGCCGCCGCTAGTCAAGTTCGAGTGGGGCAACAAGCAGCTGACGGACTTCACCGGTGTCATCACCCAGCTGAACATCAACTACACGGTGTTCCGCAAGGACGGCACACCCCTGCAGGCCAAGGTGGACCTGACGCTCGAGGGGACCAAGACGCTCGAAGCCGGCAAGAACCCGACCTCCCACGCCGTCGACATGCGGCGCGTGCACACCGTCGTCGAGGGCGAGTCGATTGCGTCCGTCGCGTTCGCGGAGCTTGGTCGCGCTGGGTACTGGCGCGCGATCGCCGAGGTCAACGGCATCGATGACCCGCTCCGCCTCCGCCCCGGCCAGGCCCTCCTGATTCCAAGCGCCGCCGACGCGGCGCGGAACAGCTAGGGCGCGGCGATGGGCTTCGGCGGAATCGCGGACCTCCTCAGCGGCGCCGCGGGCGGCGCCGCCGCCGGCCTGCCGCCCGCGACGCAGCGGGTGATCGAGATCGGCGGCAAGCAGCTCGACGAGACGATCGACGACGAGATTCTCAAGGCGACCGTGATCGACCGGCTGCACATGCCGGACACCTTCGTGATTGTCCTGCGCGACCCGGGTCACAAGATCCTGTCCGAAGCTGGCATCCAGATCGGCCAGAAGGTGAAGATCTCAACCTCGGAGCCGGGGGCCGACAGCACCGAGACGCTGATCATCGGCGAGATCACCTCGATTGAGGCGGAGTACGACCTGCTCGGCATGCGGGCCGTCGTCCGCGGCTATGACCTGATGCACCGGCTTTCGGCGGGCCGGAAGACGCGAACGTTCGAGAACGTCACTTACGCCGACATCGTCACCAAGATCGCCGACGAGGCCGGCCTCTCGTGCACCGTCGATGCCTCGGGTGGCACGTTCGAGCACGTCATCCAGGCGAACCAGTCTGACCTGGACTTCGTGTACCAGCTCTCGCGGAAGGCCGGCTTCAACGTGACCGTCGACGACGACTGGCTGGAGTTCAAGAAGGTGACTCCGTCCAGCTCGGCGCCCGGCCCGGGCACTACGGAGACGGCCAAGGCAACCCAGCTGGTGTGGGGCAGCAACCTCCTTGAGTTCCGGGCGCGCGTGAGCGCGGTCGCCCAGGTCGCCGAGGTCAAGGTCCGCGGCTGGGACATCAAGGCCAAGGACGCGGTGATCGGCAAGGCCAAGGCAGAGACAACCAGCGCCAGCCTGTCGATGGAACCGGACCAGCTCGCGGAAGCGGTCGGAGGTGAGACTCTCGTCGTGGTCGATCAGCCCGTCGGCGATCAGGGCTCAGCGGATGACCTGGCAAAGGCGATTGCCGAGCAGGTCGCGAGCTCCGCGTACGAGGCCACGGCCGTCGTCGTCGGGTCGCACCTGCTCAAAGCTGGCGTCGCGGTCACGGTGTCGGGGGTGGACGACGAGCTGGCCGGCGGGTGGGTCATCACGACCGCACGCCATGAGTTCGGACAGGGCGCCTACCGCACGCATCTCGAGTTCAGCGGGCGCCAGGACCGCTCGCTCCACGGCCTCGTTGCGGGCGGCCTGTCGACGCCGGCAGCGCGAACGTCGATCCCCGGCGTGGTAATCGGCGTGGTCGACAACAACAACGACCCCGAGAAGCTGGGCCGAGTCAAGGTCAGGTTCCCGTGGATGGCCGACAACGCCGCGTCGCACTGGGCTCGGCTCGCGCGGCCCAGCGCCGGCAAGGACTACGGATTCCTGTGGGTGCCGGAGCGGGACGAGGAGGTTCTTGTCGCATTCCTGCACGGCGACATCCGCTTCCCGTACGTGATCGGGTCGCTCTGGAACGGCAAGGATAAGCCGCCGCCGAGCATGATGGACGGCCTGGTCGACGGGGACGGCAAGGTGATGCGCCACGGCATCGTCTCGCCCGGTGGCCAGAAGATCATGTTCTACGACATGCCGGACGACGCCGGGATGATGTTGATCACCGAGGACAAGAGCGTCCGGATCATTCTCGGCCAGTCCGACAAGCGGATGAAGCTGTACTGCGACGGCGCGAAACTCGACATCGAGACCACCGGCGACCTGTCCATCAAGGCCGACGGCAACGTCAAGATTGAGGCCGGCAAGGCGCTCGACATCAGCGCCGGCACGAAGGTGACCATCAAGGGCGCCCAGGTGGCGATCAACTGATGGCGGACTTCATCGGCCGTGGCTGGGCCTTTCCGATCCGCACGGACGCCAACGGTGGCATCGCCCTGGTGTCGCGCGAGCACGAGATCCAGGAGGCGATCCGGCTGATCGTCTCGACGTCGCCCGGCGAGCGGCCGATGCGCCCCGACTTCGGCTGCCGCATTCACGACTTCGTATTCAGCCCTACGGACGGGGCCACGGCGGCCGCGATCTCGGCCGAGGTGACCAGCGCCCTCACTCGCTGGGAGCACCGCATCGACGTCGACGACGTGGTCGTGCTCTACACCGCCGAGGACCCGTCGGTCCTTTACATCGACATCAACTACCGGCTGAAGCAGACCAATGACCGCCACAACCTCGTGTTCCCCTTCTACGTGATTCCAGGCGAGTGAGGAGCTGACGATGGCGCTACCGGTCCCCAATCTCGACGATCGTCGGTTCCAGGATCTCGTGGACGAGGCCAAGCGGCTCGTCCAGCAGCGCTGCCCGGAGTGGACGGACCACAACGTCTCCGACCCCGGCGTGACGCTCATCGAGACGTTCGCGTGGATGACGGACCAGCTCATCTACCGGCTCAACCGCGTCCCGGACCGGAACTACGTCAAGTTCCTGGAGCTCATCGGCGTGACGCTCTTCCCGCCGACGGCCGCGCGCACGGATGCCACGTTCTGGCTGACCGGCCCGCAGCCGGACGTCGTCCGGATCCCGCCCGCGACCCAGGTCGCCACCGTCCGCACGGAGACCGACGAGGCGATCATTTTCGCCACGACCGAAGAGCTGCCGATCATCTCCGCGACGTTGGTCCAGATCGGCTCGATGCCCAAGGGCAAGTCCGCGTACCGGGACTTGCTGCCCTCGGTCGAGCTGGGCAGGGACGCCTTCTGCTTCCAGGAGAAGCCGCAGCTCGGTGACGCGCTGCTCATCGGCCTGTCGCAGCCCGTCCCGTCGAACGCGATCCGGTTGCGCTTCAAGTGCGACATCGAGGGCGTCGGCGTCAATCCGGACCATCCGCCGCTCCTGTGGGAGGCCTGGGACGGCGCGGACTGGATCGCGTGCGAGCAGGACTCGGACACGACCGGCGGGCTGAACCGCGACGGCGACGTGGTGATCCATGTGCCTCGCGGGCACGCCGCGCACTCGATCGGGACCCGGCACGCGGCGTGGGTCCGGGCGCGGATCGTGGAGCCCCTCCCGGGGATGAGCTCGTACGAGGCGTCGCCGACGGTGAGCTTCGCGAACTCGATCACGATCGGCGGTACGGTCGAGGCGGTGAACGCCGCCGTCGTAAGCGATGAGAACGTGGGCGTGTCCGAGGGCGTCCCGGGCCAGCGCTTCGAGCTGCGGCGGAAGCCCGTCCTGTCCACCGACGAGCCGGCGAAGCTCGTCGTCTCCACCGGCGACGATGCCGACGGCACGCCGACGTGGAGCACCTGGGAGCAGGTCGGCGACTTTGCCGCGAGCGGCCCGAACGACCGGCACTTCGTGCTCGATGGCACGACCGGCGAGATTCGCTTCGGTCCGGCCGTCCGGCAGCTCGACGGATCGCTGCGCCAGTACGGCGCCTCGCCCGGCAAGGACCGCTACATCCGGATGCTGGAGTACCGAACTGGCGGCGGTGCGCGCGGCAACGTATCGACGGGCTCGGTGAAGGTGCTGAAGTCCTCGATCCCGTTCGTCTCGCGGGTGGAGAACCGGCGCGACGCACGGGGTGGCGTGGACGGCGAGGACATCGAGAACGCGAAGGTCCGCGGCCCTATCCGCCTCCGCACCCGCGGCCGTGCCGTCACGACAGAAGACTTCGAGCATCTCGCGCGTGAGGCGGCCCCGAACGTGGGCCGCGTCCGGGCCGTGGCGGCAGGCGACGGCGCACAGGCCGGCGCCGTGCGACTGCTCGTGGTGCCATCGCTGCCGAGCGCCGAGGGCCGCGTCCGCTTCGACCAGCTCGTTCCCGATCCGACACTGCTGGAGGCCATCACCCAGCGGCTGGAGGAGTGCCGGGTCATCGGCACGCGGATCAGCGTGGAGCCGCCCGGCTATCGCGGCGTGACGGTGGAGGCCACCGTCCTGCCCGCCTCGGGCGCCAACCCGAACCGGCTCAAGGCGGATGCGGAGCGGGCGCTGTACGAATACCTCCACCCGATCACCGGCGGGCCCGTCGGAACCGGCTGGCCGTTCGGCCGCCCGGTCACCATCGGCGAGATCTACTCCGTCCTGCAGCGCGTGCCTGGCGCGGAGGTCGTCGAGTCGGTCAACCTCTTCGGGACCAACGCCGAGACTGGCGGGGCCCGCGAGGCAACGCCCCGACTGGAGATCAAATCGAACGTGCTGGTCTTCAGCGTTGCGCACACCGTCACGGTTCCGGGTGCGAATGCGGTGGCTGCCTGATGCGCGGCGCCGTGGTGAGCCCCGAGCGCGCTGCCGGGTCGAAGGCCGGGTCGAAGGCCGCGGTGGCCGAGCCTGCGTTCCAGCTCATCAATCCCCATCCGCTCGGCGACACACTCCCCGGGGTGTACCGGGATTCGTGGCTCGACGAGCGCCGCCGCACCGCCCGGGAGCCGTTCGGCGCGCGCTTCATCTCGGCCCTGGACACGGTGCTCTCGCCAGTCCTCGCGACGCTGGACAACCTTGATGCCTACCTCGACGCCGACACCACGCCCGAGGACTTCCTCGCCTGGCTCGGCGAATGGGTGGCGGCGTCGGTGGATGCCAGCTGGCCCGAGGATCGACGGCGCGCATTCGTCGGCCAGGCCGCGGAGCTGTACCGCCGTCGGGGCACCGCGGCGGGCCTCCGGGACCACGTCCTGATCCACACGGGCGGGCTCGTGGAGATCGTCGAGAACGGCGCGAGCGGCTGGTCGCCCAAGCCCGACGGCAAGCTGCCGGGCAGCCCCGAACCGGTGGTCGTCGTCCGGGTCACGGTCGACGACCCGGAGTCGATCGACCGGGCCAAGCTCGACGCGATGGTCCACGCCTCGAAGCCAGCGCACGTCGTGCACCGGGTCGAGATCGTCGGGTCCGCCCAGCGGGCCAGCCGCAAGACGAAGGCGGCGCCGGACTTGGGCGCGCCGGACGCCGGCTCCGATGACGCCTCTGACGGTGGGTCGCAGGTGCCCGGCGCGACTGCGGCGTCCGACGCGACCCAACCCGACGCGCCCAAGGCTGACTCCAAGACCGACGAACCGGCGACCTGATAGAGGCGGTCGAGCACGAAGGTCCCGTGCCGCGCGTAGGGCCCCGACCGGTAGCATGGCGCCGGGAGGGCCGTGAATGATCCGCTGCAAGGTCTGCGGCACGATCAACGAGTCGTCCGTCGTCTTCTGCGGCGGGTGTGGCAACTTCCTGCCCGACGTTGGCGAGCCGTACGACGAGGCCACCGAGAGGGCCAGGGCAGAGGCGAAGCTTGCCGAAGAGGCGGCTGCCCAACAGAAGGCCGCCGCGGAGAAGGCTGCCGCCGAGAAGGCCGCCGCGGAGAAGGCAGCGGCCGACAGGGCCGAGGCCGATCGCGTCGAGGCCGACCGCGTCGCCGCGGAGAAGGCCGAGGCCGATCGCGTCGCGGCCGAGAAGGCCGCCGCGGATCGAGCCGTCGCTGCATTGGCCGCTGCCAACAAGACCGAGGCCAGGTCGAACGCCAAAGTTGCAGCCGCAGCCGAGGCGGAGCGGCTCGCGGCCGAGCAGGCCGAGGCGGAGCGGCTCGCGGCCGAGCAGGCGGCCGCCGACGAGGAGTCGCTGCGGCGGGCGCGCAACGAGGCGCGGCGGGCGGAACGCGATGCAGAGCGGGCCGCCGCCGCCAAGTCCGCGCGGGAGGCCTACCGGGCAGCGCTCCGCGCGCAACGCGGCTCGCCGGAATCGTCCGGCGCAACGGGCCTGGAGCCAGGCGGATCGGACGCCGCAGAGCCCGAGGCCGATGCGGATGAATCAGGGAGCGTCACCCCGGGGCCGGCCGCGGCCGAGCCTGCTCAGGATCAGATGCGGACCTGCGCCAACTGCGGCACACCCAACGGCGCCGCGCGAAAGTTCTGCATGAAATGCGGGCAGCGGCTCCCGGAGGGCGAAGTCATCCCGCCGCGCATCTGTCCAAACTGCTCGACCCCGAACAACCCGACCCGCCGGTTCTGCATGAAGTGCGGCACGAGCCTGGTCGAGGCCGCCACACCGCCGCCGGACAAGAATCCCTGGTGGAAGCGCTCCTGAGTCTCGCTAGGCGGAGCTCGCCGCCAGCTCCGGGCTGAGACCCAGCCCCTCGAGTATCGAGGCGTACTCGCGCCGATCGCGGCTCGCCGCCCCCGCATCCCCTGCCTGATCCCGAGCGGCGATCAGAACGCGCCAGAGCGGATCATGGAAACGGTCGAGCTCGAGGCCGCGCCGGCAGACCCGGATGGCCTCGTCGAGGTCCCCGGTGACGAAGGCGTCCTCGGCAACGATAGTCGCGGCTTCGACTGCATCGCGGCGAAAGTGCTCGCGACGCTCCACCGCCCATTCCGCCGGGCCGTCCTGCGGCAGGAGGTCGCCGTGGTACAGGTCGAGCGCGGACGCGAAGTCGGCCGTCCCGGCCCCGGCCTCGCCTGCTCCATTCCGTGCCGCACGCGCACGCGCCATGTGGCGCTCGAACCGCCCGACGTCGACCTGGTCCGGCTCGACTGCGAGCCGATATGCGTCGCCCTCACGGGCGATCAGCCGGGTCGAATCCCCGCCCATCGCCTCGGCGAACAGCCCTCGGAGTGCCGAGACGGCGACGTGTAGGCTGCGCGCACCCGTCGGCGAGTCGACGTCCGGCCAGAGCGCTTCCTGGATCACCTCCCGATGGATGGCGGTACCCGGGCGGACCGCGAGGAAGCGCAGGACCGCCCGCGCACGTGGCTTGACCTTGTCGAGCGGGACGGGCCGGCCCGAGGCCTCGACGGCGAAGCCACCGAATGCCCGGACGTCCAGCGCGGACGGCCCCGCGGCGGCGAGCGCCGCCTGCGGATCGCGAGCGATCGGCGGCAGCACGACGTGCCCATTCGAGCTATTTGCCGCGCCGTTCGACCGCTGTGCATGCAGAGTGTCCGCTGGCGCGGAGATCGAGAGCGACGGACCTGGAGGCACCCGGAATCCCGTCTCTCGTGCGACGTTCCCGGCGAGGAGCTCGTACTCGTCGCGTCGCCCGGGGTTCGCCATCGCCAGCGCGGCGTAGGCGAGCAGGCGCGGGCCTGATGTACCCGTCACGCGAGCGAGGCTCTCGACGGCCAGCGCCGCGTCGCGCGCATCCGGCGCGCCGGCTTCGGCCAGCCCGAGCGCGGCCAAGCCGCGGGCGAGCGCCTCCAGGACGCCGGAGCCGAGCCGTCGGGCGAGCGCAGCCGCGCGTTCGGCGGCCGCGATTCGCGCATCACTCCCTTCGGCCGCTGCCGAATGCCCGATCGTGCCGGTCGAGGGTGCAGCCACCCACGCTTTGACAAGCGCCTCGAGAAGCGCACCCCATGGGTCGGTCGCCGCGCTCTCGGCCTCCGTGCTCACCCCGCCGGTGGCCGGGGTCTCGATCGCGGCTCCGGTCAGACCCGCGGCAACGCGGCCCATCCGGGCGAGCCACGGCAATCCCGTGCGCTCGGCGATGTCGATCGCATCCGCGAGCTGGCGCTCGGCACCCGCCTCGCCTATGAGCAGCGCCGCGACCGCAGCACCGACTGCCGCTGCGGCCCCGAGGGCCGGCTCCAGCTCCTCCTGCTGGCTCGCGTCGGTCAGCGCGCGTCGCGCCTCGGCGACTTCCCCGGCCGCGAGGAGCAGCAGGCCGCGGACGAGCTGGCGATGGTCGGCATCCAGGCGAGAATCTCGCGCCGCAGCCATGGGTTCTCGAACGAGCCCGGACCGCAGTACGCCGGTCCAGTCGGACGGGGGGATGGCGACCGGGTCAAGCCACGCCGCGAGGGCGAGTCGCTCACGGCGACAGGTCGCGCTGGCCGTCGAGGCGCCGAAGGCCGTCTCTGCCCGGGCGTACGCGTCCAGGGCCGCCGGCCAGCGGCCCTCCGAACGAGCGCGCCGTGCGGATGCGAGCGCGAGCCACGGGCTGTCCCGGACCAGTGCCGGCGGCAACAACTCCAGCCGCAGGCCCGGCCCGTCCGCGACCTGCTCGCCTCGATTGCCCACCAGGCTGGAAACCGCGGCCCAGTCCTCGGCGCGGCAGTAGCCCACGAGCGCCTCGGGCAGGTCGCCGCTGCGCTCGAGGAGCGAGGCCGCTCGCTGGTGCCGCAGGCGCGCCTCCGCCTCGCCTACCTCCTCGACGAGCATCCGATCGAGGTGGGACCGCAGAACTTCGTGGTACCGGAACGAGCCATCGCTCTCGTCGACCGCCACGGTGAACAGCTGGCGCCGCGCGAGCTCCTCCAGCAAGAGGGCGCTCCCCCGCCGTTCCAGCAACTCGTCGCACAGGTCGCCGGTCAAACGGACGAGGACGCACGTGTCGACGAGGAATCGGCGGAGTTCCTCCGGCAGCTCGGCGAGGACGTTGCGGGCGAGGTACTCGCGCAGGAGCCGCGTGCTGGATCCCGCGCCGCCGAGGATGCGGCGACGCTCGTCGGCCGACTTGCCGCGGGTAGCGAGATGGAAGAGTTGCAGTCCCGCCGCCCAGCCCTCGGTCCGTCGGGCAAGGACGGCAAGCTCGCCGGGCGGAACCGGATCCTGGTAGAAGTCGCGGAACAGGCGCTCGACCTCCCACGATCGGAAGCGCAGGTCGTCGCCCTCGATCTGGAGGAGGTCGCCCGAGACTCGAAGGCGCGGCAGATTGAAGTCCGGGCGCACGCGCGACGCGGCGAGGATCGCGAGCCACGGCGGGACGTAGTCGACGAACCGGCTGAGCGCAGCCTCGGCGGCCGTCCCCTCGAGGGCGTGCAGGTCGTCGATGACCAGCGTCGCGGGGCCGCCGGACCATTGCTCCAGGGCCCGGGCCGCATCCTCTACCCCATCCCAGCCGGACGGTAGCCCCGGCACCGCGGCCGTGAGCGCGGCCTCGAGGTGGCGAAGCATCCGCACCGGGTCGTCGTCCCAGGTCTCTGCCCGATACCACGCGACCGGAGTCGGGGTGGACGCGGCGAACCGCGCCAGGAGGGTGGTCTTGCCCGCACCTGCCGGCGCGATGACGAGCGTGAGGCGGTGGTTCGCGACCGCCGCCGCTAGCTGGGCCTCGAGGCGCTCCCGCGGGAGTGCCTCGGCCGCCGGGATCCGAACCTTCGCCGGGACGACAACGGGTGACTGGGCGCCGGGTGAGTCCGGACGATGGGCATGCGCCTCGTGCCGGTCATCTGGCAACGTCAAGCCCTCAGGAATTGTCGGACGGGTCGTCGGGAAGGTTTCGTATGGTGCCACCGGAGCCCCGCCCGGTCCAGCATTTCTCGCGCCCGACTCCGCGTGCCGTGCCCGTGGACCCGTAGCGACCCCTATCAGCCTTGGATCAGCGCCAGGACGGGGTAAGGTCGGCGCCCGCGGCCGTCGTGAAGGGCTCGAGGGTGCCATCTGCGAGATCGAGGAAGAACAGGTCCTCGGCACGCTCCTCGCCGCCCGAGAAGACGATGTAGCGCCCGCCCGGCGACCAGGCCGGATCGTGCTCGTCACCCGCCATCGTCGGTAGTGCGGTGATCACCAGCGTGTCCAGGTTCAGCAGGAAGAGGTCGTATCCACCCGTGCCGCCGCGAAGGCTGGCGAAGACGACCTCGGTGCCGTCGGGCGAGACCGCCGGATCCTCGTCGGAGAACCCTTCCGAGGTGAGATCCGTGATCTCGAGTGTCTCGATGTCGACGAGCTTGAGCGCGCTCGCTATGCCGTCACCCTGGGCGAACACGACAGCGGAACCATTCGGCAGCCAGTCGGGGTCGAAGTCGAGGATGTCGTTCGAGGTGAGCGGGATGGAGTTCGACCTGACGGTGATGGTGTCGAGGCGGATCTCGAAGTCCTTATTGTCGCCACCGGGGTCGCGATCGCGGTGGCCCGCGTACACGATCCGAGAATCGTCCGGCGACCACGCGCCATCCGAGTCGTCCGCGCCGTTCGAATGCCTGACGATGTCGCCCGACTCGATGTCGAGGATCCGGAGCCCGCTCACCGAGTACAGGACCCGGGTGCCGTCGCGCGACAGGCTGGGATCGAAAGCGGAGCTCCCGGACCCGGTCAACCGCCGGGCAGGTTCCGACCTGTCCGCGTCGCGGATGAAGAGCAGGCAGTTGCCGCCGTCGGCGGGGCAGCGCGCGAACGCGATGATCCCGGCGGGATCGCCCTCCGTGAACGCCCGCGCAGTCGCCGTCGGCAGGGCGCTGGCGTCCGGTGTCGGCTCACCCGCGGACGGGGTGGCCGACGACTGCGCGGTCGGGCCGAGGCTCGCGCCGGGATTGCCGCCGAGCACCAGGACGCCGATGAGCACGATCGCCACGACGACGGCCGCGGCCCCGAGTCCCAGCACCACCGCCGAGATCCTGCGGGGGGCCGGTGGTGGTGGCGGTGGTGGCGGTGGCGGCGGCGCCGGCTTGAGCTCGTTCGCGCACTTTCGGCAGTAGGTCCTGGTGGCGTCATTGACCGTGCCGCAGACGCTGCACACGATCGTCGGGCCGCCCGAGGCGGTGTCGTCATCGGCAATGACGACCTCGGTGTCCGTGTCCCTGGCGGGGCCGCGGTCCGGGACCGTCGTCGCGTCGCCGCCCGTCCCCAGGTCGCGGCGAGCGCCGCCCTTGCCCGGGACGACGGCGTCATTGGCATTCGTCACGTCCGGGGCCGTCGGCTTGACGACCTCATCGACGACGGTTTGCGCCTCCGCCGGGTTGAGGGGGCTGCCGCAGGTGCCGCAGAACAGGGCCGCTGCCTCGTTCTCCGACCCGCAGACGCCGCACTTGATCACGACTGGGTCCCCTTTGCCGCATGTCGGGTGCCGACGCCCGGCAGTGTAAGGCGGCGGAAACCCCGGTGTAGACTCGCGCCATGAGCGTCCTCGCGACCATCGAGCCGGCCAACCTCAAGGTCGACGCAGGGGCGGAGACCTCGCTGCTGGTCCGCGTTCGCAACCGGGGCACGATCGTCGACCGCTTCGACATCGCCGTCGTGGGTCCGACCGCTCCCTGGGCGACGGTCGACCCGCCGAACCTTCGGCTGTTCCCGGACAAGGAGGGCGACGCCCGCGTCACCTTCCGTCCGCCGCGAGCGCCCGACCCGGCAGCAGACACATATCCGTTCGGCGTCGCCGTCCGGGCCGCCTCCGACGCGGCGTCGTCCACGGTCGAGGAAGGCCGCATCGTCGTTGCGCCGTTCATCCAGCTGACGTCGGAGATCGTCCCGCAGACATCGCGCGGGAGCCGCTCGGGATCGCACGACCTCACGGTCCACAACGTGGGCAACACGGTCGCCGAGGTGACGGTCAAGGCGAGCGATCCGGATCGCCTGCTCGACTTCGAGGTGATCCCGCAGCGCGCCGGCCTTCGGCCCGGGGGATCGGCGACGGTCCACGCGAAGGTCAAGCCCAGGACCACGTTCCTGATGGGGCCGCCGAAGCGAATCCCGTTCGCGATCCAGATCGACGAACCGACTGCCGGCTCCTACCAGGTCCCCGCCACGCTCGAGCAGCGAGCCATCATCCCGGGCTGGGTGAGGCCCGCCGCCGGGCTCGCCGTCGCTGCCATCGCCGCGATCCTGGTCCTGCCGGGCATGCTCGGCTTCACGGGCGATGCAGACGCCAGCCCCTCGCTCGCTGCCGTGGCGTCGTCGCCACCCCCGCCCGCCACGCTTACTCCACCGACCGAGGTGCCCTCGGCCCCGCCACCCCCGACGGAGGGCCCGTCACCGACGCCCACCCTCGGGCCTCCCGACACGCTCGTGGCCGCCGGAGACGAATCAGCACTCGAAAGCGGGATGGTCACGCTGATCTGCGCCCAGAACAGCAGCTGCCGGAACGACGTGAAGGACCGGATCCTGCTCGTTCTCGGCAACCTGCAGGGCAAGGCGAGCGGAGCGCGGCTCACGTCGTTCGGATCGACGCCGCCGGGCACCCTGCCCGTCAA
This sequence comes from Candidatus Limnocylindria bacterium, assembly GCA_035513775.1. Lineage (GTDB taxonomy): Bacteria > Chloroflexota > Limnocylindria > Limnocylindrales > CSP1-4 > UBA5189. The sequence continues at coordinate 5,518 of DATKBR010000104.1, read as the reverse complement.
GGCCTCGTGGAACGGCTGGCACTACCCGTATTCGGCCCTGGACGGCTCGAGCGGCAACGCGGTCAGCGTTGCGATCGATCTCGCGCCGACCCTGCTCGGCGCGCCTTCGTATGCACTGGTCACGGACGAAAGCGGCCAACGCCAGGCGTTCGTCATCCCGGGCGAGGACGCCGTCCGGCTGCGGGACGACCTGTACCTGGTGACGATCGTCGTTCCGACACCACCACCGGACCCCGGCGGCGGCGGCTTCCTCTTCACCCCGATCTACCTCCAGGAGATCGGGGGCATCGACTTCGGCGACATCGTCTTCGCCGCGGAGCCGTAGCGAGCGCCCAGATAGGGCGAATACCCCTCTCTGGAGCACGAATCGGGCGTGCTATAGTCCGCCGCCCGATGGCCCGAACGGGCCCCGCCCAGGAGTGCAGATCGCCGGATGACTGCGGGCCCGACCAGCGGCAACGCGCACCAGCTCGAGCTCGGCCTTGCCGTTCCACGCCTCGCGCTCGAGCCCGAGTGGAAGGCCCAGGCCCGGCTGTGGGGCCATTCGCTGCACCCGATGTGCTCCTATCTCGCCAGCTTTCCGGCGGCGCTCTCGCACGCGTTCATCGCCCGCTACAGCCGGCCCGGTGACGTCGTCCTGGATCCCTTCTCCGGGCGGGGCACCGCGCCGCTCCAGGCGTCGGCCGAGGGCCGGATCGGCGTCGGCAATGACCTGAACCCGTTCGCCCACCTGCTGACGGCGGCGAAGGTGGAACCGCCGACCGCCGCCGAGGCGCGCACCCGCGCGACCGCCCTCCGGCTGGCCTGGGCGTCCGGCGGCACGCAATGGCGTGAGCTCGCCGATGCGATCCAGGCCACGCCAGCGAGCGGCGGTCCCGAGCCGGTCCCGGTAGAGGTGGCGCTGGCGTTCCACCCGCGGACCTTCGCGCAGGTGCTGTACCTGCGGGACGCGCTGGACCTGGCCCGGCCGGTAGATCGATTCCTCGCCGCGGCCATTGCCGGCATCCTGCACGGGAAGAGCCCGTCGTACCTGTCCACGCTCATGCCGAACACGTTCAGCATGGCGCCGCGCTACGTCCGCGACTTTGCCGCGCGAACCAGCTTCCAATCGCCCGAGCGGGACGCCTTCGACGGCCTCGACGCGAAGCTCAACCGGCTGTTCCGCGACCCGCTGCCGCGATCGGCGGGGCTCGCGCTGCTCGGCGACGCCAGGGATGCCGGAACGCGCGCGAGCCAGGCTCTGCGTGCCCGCGGCCTCCCGGACCGTGCCCGCCTCGTGGTCACCTCGCCGCCCTACCTGCGCGTGGTCAAGTACGGCTATTACAACTGGCTGCGGACCTGGTTCCTCGGCTTCGACGCGAAGGCGATCGACGCGTCCCTCGACGACGCGCACCGCCGCGCGCCGTACCTGGAGTTCCTCCGGACAGTCCTCCACGATCTCCGCCCGGTCATGACCGACGACGGAATCGTCGTGCTCGTCGTCGGCGACGTGGCCACCGACCGCGGCCGGGCCGTGACGGACGGCCATGACCTCGCCGAGCGCGTCTGGGAGTCCGCGGCGGCGCCGGAGGGCTATCGCCTTGCCGGTATTGCCGCGGACGATGTCCACGCCCATCGCAAGATGACGAAGCTCTGGGGCAGCGAGGCCGGCCGGGCAACCCAGGTCGATCGAATCGTGATCCTGGGCGCCAGCGAGGCCGGCCGACGGCGGGCGCTCGCTGCGGCCCATCTGCCCGTCGACTGGACATGGCCGCCCCGAGGTCCCCGCGCAGTCTGATGCCCGCGCGCGGGTCGACCGGCACGAGCCTCGGTGAACCGTCCGATCAATCCGCGGTGATCCTCCGCGCACGCCTGACTGCCGGCCTCGAGCGTTGGCGGCGGCGTTGCGTCGACCAGGCTGCCGTCGGCCTGCCGGCGCACGCCACGATGCTGTACCCGTTCGTCGCCCTCGAGCGTCTGGGGCCTGCCGTCCGCGCGCGCCTCGCCCGGGTCGCGCGCCGGCGCTCGCCCATCGCACACGTCCTCGACGGGCCCCGGCTCTGGCCCGACGTGGTCTACCTGTCGCTCGACCCGAGCGAACCCTTTGTCGAGCTCCAGCGGGACCTTGGCCGCGCGTTCCCGGACTTCCCGATCTACGGGCCGGAGTTCGACCTCGAATTCGTCCCGCACGTCACGATCGCGGAGGAAGGGGCCGAATGCGTGCCCCTGGGCGACCCCGCCTGGCGCTCCCTGCCCCTCGCCGCGGTGGCCTCGGCGATCGAGGTCATCGCTAGGCCCGCGGACGGACGATGGCGAACCGTGTGGCGGATCCCGCTGGGCGGGCGGGCCGCACCGGCCGATCGCTAGAATTGCCGCCGTGAAGCAGATGTACCACCCGTCCGACCTCGCGGCGATGGACCCGCTCGTGCTGATGAAGAACCTGGATCACGTCCGGATGACCAGCCGGCGGCTCAGTTACATCCTCCAGCAGCAGGTCCACCTATACACGCCGGAGGCCAACCAGCTACGCGAGCAGATCGACGGGTACGTCGAGGCGGAGCGCCAGATCGAGGGCGAGATGGCAAGGCGCCAGATCCGGGCCTGACCTGACCCGCGCCTGACCAACGGCGCGGCCCAATACGCGCAGCGCCCGTGGCCCTCAGGCGACGGCCGTGGCTGGTTCCGAGCTCGCCGCCCGGCCGGTGACCGGGCTCACCGTCGCCGCCTTCAAGCGGGCACGGTCCTCGGCGACGATCTCACTCACGCTGGCGGCCAGGCGGGGCATCTCGAAAAGCCCGAACCCGATGCCCTCGGCCGCGAGCTCGTCAGGTCCCCAGCCCCGGAACAGGCCCCGGCTCGCGACGGCGCACATCTCGTCATACAGCTCCGGCCAGCCGACCCGTCGCCGGGCGTGGCAGAAGCGGATGAACTCCACGGCATCGGCCGTGATCGCGCGAGGAGCCGCGGGGCGCGCGACCATCGATAACATCCTCCTCGACCTGACTGGGCACGGCGGGGCAGACCGGGGTCACGGCGTGATGGACCGTTGCCCACAGCTAGGCGTTCTGGGTGACCGGTGGGCCCGCTCGCCGGGAGGGTCCCTCGGGTGGGTTGAAGGATACGGCGGCGGCCCATTTTCCCGGAAGGGGGGTTCTCCACCTTTTCGTCCACGAACTTATCCACAGGCCCCTGAGTCGGCCCGGAATCCGCGGTCGGCGGGCGTCACTCCCGGCGAGCGACCCCCAGGCCCGGAGCCCCACCAAGCTGCCAGCGATGGTCGTCGCCGAGGACGAGGCCGGTGAACGGCTCATCGGCGAGGAGCAGGTTTCCGTCGAGGTCCACCCAGTCGGCGAGCGACGCCACGGCCGCCGACGCCGCGATCGCCACCGACGTCTCTTCCATGCAGCCGAGGAACGTCCTGAATCCCAGCTCGCGGGCGCGGGCCAGCATCTGCGCCGCGGGTCCGGGGCCACCGCACTTGGCGAGCTTGACGTTCACGCCGGCCGTCACGCCGACGAGCATGTCGAGGTCGTCGATCGTCACGCACGACTCGTCGGCCACGAGCGGCAACGGCGAGCCGGCTTGCAGGTCCGCGAGCCAGTCCAGCCTGGTGGCCGGGAATGGCTGCTCGATGAGCTCGACGCCCAGGTCGACCAGCGCGGGCAGCAGCTGGCGCGCGACCTCCGGCGTCCAGCCCGTGTTGGCATCCACGCGGAGTGGTCCGTCGTACACGGCTCGCACCGCCTCCAGCGTCGCGATGTCCGCGGGGCCGCCGCACTTGATCTTGAGCGCCGGGAACGCGCCCGCGCGCCGAGCGCGCTCGGCAACGATGTCCGGCTCGTCCAGCCCCAGCGTGAAGTCGGTCGGTGGGATGTCCGCGGACAGCCCAAGGAGCCGATGGAGCGGCACGCCCGCCACCTTGCCGGCAAGGTCATGGATGGCCGTGTCGATCGCGCACTTCGCCGCCCCGTTCCAGCGGATCGCCGCCTGGAGGCGGTCGCTCGCCGCACGAACCCCGTCCGCCGTCGGGTCGAAGCCCTCGACCTCGGGCAGGAGCACCGGCATGAGCGCGGCCATCGTTTCGGTCGTCTCGCCGTAGAACCGGCCCGGGTAGCCCTCACCCAGTCCCACGAGCCCGGGGAAGCGGTCATCGCGGAGCTCGATGACGAGGGTGGTGACGCCGTGGCCGGAACCGTGCTCGGCACGCGCGATCCGGAATGGATCGCGGAGCGCCAGGTGCAGGACCTCGTGGCGGAGGGCGAGGGTCACGAGGCCTGCTGGCCCTCGCGTGTGGCCTCCTGGCCCCCGGGTGCCGCGAGCACCGGGACCGCGCGGGCGACCCATGGCAGCGCCTCGACGGCGTCGTACACCGCCGGCCACAGCCGGTCGGCACCGAATCGCACCGGGTCGTCGGCCGGCAGGCCCGTCTCGGCCGCGATGTCCGCGATGACCTGGCGAGCCGCGTCGTCGTCCGGGTAGAGCATCGTGTTGAGCGCGACACCAACCACCTTCGAGGGAGCGACGAGCCCCGCCACCGACTCGTGCATGCGGATGAACTCCGGCAGCCGCGCGATCGGGAATGAAACATCGGGCCGATGGTCGAAATCGTGGGCGGCGAGGCCCGGCTTGTGGACCATGACCATCGCGTGCGGCGTCGAGCCGTGGATGAGGCCGAGCGTCACCGACGAGTACGCCGGGTGGTCGAGCGACCCCTGGCCCTCGACGATGATCCAGTCGCCGCGGCCCTCGGCCTCCTCGAGCATCCACTCCACGGTGCCCTGCACGAAATCGCTGATGACGCGATCGACCGCGACCCCCCAGCCATCGATCATCATTCCCGTTTGGCCGGTCGGCACGAAGACCGCTTTGTCGCCGCGAGCCAGCGCCGCCTTCCGCAGCTCCAGCGCAACGGACATCTTGCCGATGGCGCAGTCCGTCCCGACGGTGAGGATCACCCGCTTGCCCGGCGAATGCGGCCGCCCGACCGCCGTCTCGTGCCGCTCCGGCGGGCGCCGGTAGTCCACGATCCGGACGCCCTTCGCCGCGGCCACTGCCGAGAACTCCGGGTCGTCGCCGAGGAACGTGTGGAGGCCCGAGTGGACCTCGAGGCCGGCCTCGAGCGCGGCGACGATCGTGGCTCGCCACGTATCTGGCAGCCTCCCGCCTGTCGGCGCGATCCCGATGAGCAGCGTGTCCGGCGGCTCGCTCAGGGCCAGCGCCTCGGCGAGGGTCGCCACGATCGGGATGTCGTGGCCCGGCAGCCACTCCGCGATGTTCCGGCCGGCAATGGTGGAGTCAAGGACGGCGACGGTCGGATCCGTGGCGTACCGGATCACGCCCATCGCGGTCTTGGCGTGATGCGGCCCCCACTGGCCCTCGGTCAGGATCACGAGGCGTCGCGTCGGCTGGGACATCGAGCCGGAGTGTAGGTCGCGGCCCTGCCGATGACTGGCACGTCCGTGTACATTCGGCCCGATGCCGTCGTGAGCTTCGACGTCGCTGCCACCGCGTACGACGCGTTCATGGGTCGATATTCCAG
>DATKBR010000103.1:0-12175 GCA_035513775.1 Candidatus Limnocylindria bacterium | reverse complement strand
CGAGTGCCGGCGCAGGGCCGCGAGGTCGCCGTCTCCGGCATCGACCTCTTCGAGTTCGTGGACGGCCGGGTTGTCCAGCACTGGCACGAGACCGATCACCTGGAGCTCTTCCGGCAGCTTGGTGCGGAGCTCCGGCCCGCGGACGGTTGACCGCCCGAGTCACCTGCGTAGGACATGGCGCTAGCATGGCACGGCGATGACGACCGGACGCCTGCTGCCGATGCTCGAGGTCGCGCCACCGCCGGCGACCGAAGCCCGATCGGCGATCGACGCCGACGACGCCCGGCTCGGCGAGTTCCGGCCCGAATCTCGCGCCCTGCCCAGCTTCTACGTCTGGACCCTGGGCTGTCAGATGAACCGCAGCGATTCCGAGGAGATGGCAGGGCGCCTGCTCGCGGCCGGCTGCGCCGAAGCGCCCGCCATGGACGCAGCGGACCTCGTCGTCATCAACACCTGCGCGATTCGCGAGGCTGCCGAGGCAAAGGTGATCGGGCGGCAGGGGGAGCTTGCGAAGCTCAAGGCCCGCAACGCGTCGATGCGGGTGGTCATGACCGGCTGCGCCGTCCGCGAGATGGATCGTGGCCGGCTCGGCAAGCGCTTCCCCGCGGTCGACCTGTTCCTGCGACCGGACCAGGAGCCGGAGCTCGTCGATCGGCTCGGGCTGGCGTCGGCGCAGGGCCCCGTCGGGCTCCTCGGTGGCGCGAATGGCGCGACGACCACCGGCGCCGCGATCAGCGATATCGGCGCGATCGGCGCGACGACCGTCGTCGGGCGGACGATTGTCGGTGTGGCGGATCACCTGGCCGGGACCCGAGCGGCGGCAGTGGCGGGCGGCGCGGTGCATCGACAGTCGGCCGTATCCGCGTGGCTGCCGATCATCTACGGCTGCGACAAGACGTGCACCTACTGCATCGTCCCGTTCAGCCGGGGCCCAGAGCGCAGCCGCCCGTTCGACGAGATCGTCGGCGAGGCGCGGTCCATCGCAGCGCAGGGCTTCCGCGAGGTGACGCTGCTCGGCCAGAACGTGAACTCGTACGGGCACGACCTGGCGCCGGAAGCGAGATTCGGGCACGTCCGCACCGAGCGCTGGGCGGGCCGTCGCCTCGACCTGGGGTCACGCCCGGACCTGGCAGAGCTCATTCGCGCCATCGATGGGCTTCGAACCACTGACGGCACACAGGCTGTCCCGCGACTGCGCTTCATCACCTCGCACCCGTGGGACCTCTCGGACCGCCTGATTGAGGCGATGGCCGACTGCCCGTCCCTCTGCGAGGCGTTGCACCTGCCGGTCCAGTCGGGCGATGACGGGGTGCTGCGGCGAATGGGCCGCCAGTACACGATCGAGCACTACCTGGAGCGTCTCGACCGGATCCGGGAAGCCGTCCCCGAGATCGCGATCAGCACGGATGTCATCGTCGGTTTCTGCGGCGAGACGGAGGACCAGTTCCAGTCCACGCTCAGGCTCCTCGAGCGCGTGCGTTACGACCAGGTCTTCGCCGCCGCCTACTCGGAGCGGCCGGGAACTCCGGCGACCCACCTCGCCGATGACGTGCCCGCCGACGTCAAGCGCAGGCGGCTGAACGAGCTCCTCGCGCTCCAGGAGCCGATCGGGCTTGAGCGCAACCGCGCCTGGCTCGATCGGGAGGTGGAGGTCCTGGTCGATGCGATCGTGGCGCCGCGCGCGCACGAGCACGACGACGGCGTCGATGGCGCGGCGATGAACGATGACGAGCCCGCAGGGGAGGGGAACTCCCGGGTCCGGCTCTCCGGCCGGACGCGTCAGAACAAACTCGTGCACCTCGCGGGCCGCGCAGCCTGGCTGGGGTCGCTCGTACGCGTGCGCATCGAGCACGCCGGCCCGTACGCGCTGCGCGGTTCTGCCATCACCGAGGGCCGCTCGCCGACGTCACTGTGACCGATATGGTGCATCGCCTGGCCATCGGACCCTTGCTCGCGATTGCGCTGCTCGGGTGCGAGACCGCGATCGAACCGAGTCCGGCTCCGACCGTCGCGGGGTCACGCCACGCGCCGACGACGAACGCCTCCGCGAACGCCGCGACTCCTTCATATACGAACGCCCCGTCGGCGACACCGACGCCTTTGCCCGCGATCTCCTGTGTGGACCCGGGGGCATCGACGCTTGTCGCCTACGTGGACGCGGCCGACCTCTGGGTCTACGACGCGGCGACGGACCGTCGACGGGCCGTGACGGACGACGGGGATGCCCGGTTCGAGCGCTCCCCTGCATTCCTTGACGGCGCATGCCTGGCGTTCACGAACAGCGAGCCGGCGTCGATCGAGCTGATTGAACTCGCCGGGCAAGGTATTCGGCGGACGATTGTCGAGGAGGCGGGCTGGATCTCCGACTTCGCCATCAACCTCGAGCAACGGTCCCTGTTCTACCTGCACATCGACCACGACGTGGACGGCACGTACCGACTGAAGCGGGTCGGGATCGACGGCGGGACGCCCGAGACCCTGCACACCTTCAACCCGAACCTGGGGCGAGGCGCCGGCAGCGAGGACGAGGTCTCCGTCGCCGTGTCACCCGACGGCTCGATGCTGCTCGTCGTGAACACGCACGAGTACTCCCTGGAATTCGAGTTCGGGGCGATCTACCTGTTCGACGCGGACGGGCGCGAGATCCGAGCACGATTGCTGGGTACGCATGCGAGGTGGTCGCCAGACAGCGGGACCATCTACTTCCGAGGCCACGCCGGGACCAATGGGCAGGGCTGGTCCGCGCTGGACCTCGAGTCGATGGAGGCGACGAGGCTCGGGGTCACGCCCGGCACGAACTGGCTCGTCGTGTCGCCCGATGGCCGCCGACTCGCCTACGACACCTCGACCTTCGGCGACTCCCCCGCGGGGACTCAGAGCACGGGCGAGGCACCGAATGTGTACGTCTACGACCTGGCGACGGGCATGGAAGCCATCCTGCGGCGAGGTGCCATGGGGCCGCTTTGGATCTCGAGCCGCGCGGTGCTCGCGACGAACGTCCGCGCGCCCGGGCCGGACAGCCTGAACTCCTGGGAATCGCTCGGGACGGTGTCGCGGATAACGGTGGGCGGCGCCAGGCGTGGCGTGAACATGACCTCGACCCTGTTCGATACCGCGGTATTGATCGGGACCTGACGGCTCGCGAGGTCATCCCTCCACCCGTGGGCGTGCGAAAGTGATGCGGATGACCACCTTGGCCCCACCACTCCTCGTCATCGCCGGCGCTACGGCAACCGGCAAGACCGGGCTGTCGATGGCCGTCGCGGAGGCGCTCCGAGCCGATGGCGTGCCCGCCGAGATCATCTCGGCGGATTCGCGGCAGGTGTTCCGCGGGCTGGACATCGGGACGGCAAAGGCCCCCTCGGAGGCGCGGGCGGACATTCCCCATCACGGGCTCGACCTCGTCGAGCCGGACGAGCCGTTCTCCGTCGTCGACTTCGTCCGGCATGCTCGCGGCGCCCTGGCGGGTGTGGCGGAGCGCGGCGGGATGGCGATCCTCGTCGGGGGCACCGGCCTGTACCTGCGGGCCGTCGCCCGCGGGCTGGACACGGAGGCACTGCCGTTCGACGCCGAGATCCGCGCCGGGATCGAGGCGGCGCTGAAGCGCGACGGCCTCGCCCCCGCGGTCACGCGGCTCCAGGCACTCGCCCCGCGCCTCGCCGCGCGCATCGACCTCGCCAACCCGCGCCGGGTCGCCCGCGCCCTGGAGATTGCCGAGCTTCGGGGTGACGCCCCGGCCCCGCCGCCGCTCGGCTACGCCGGGCCCGTAGCCTGGCTCGGCCTTCGGCTCACCCCCAATGTGCATCGCGAGTGGATCGCCCGTCGCGCGCGGGAGCAGTTCGACGCCGGCTTGATCGAGGAAGCCCGCGCCCTCCGCGAGCGCTTCGACCCGACACTCCCGGCCTTCTCGGCCATCGGCTACCGCGAGGCGTGGGCCGTTCTCGATGGCGAGATCACCGCGGAGCAGGCGATCGAGCTCGACGCAAAGCGGAATGTCGCCTTCGCCCACCGCCAGGGCACATGGTTCCGCTCGGAGCCGGGCATCGAGTGGCACGACGCGGAGGCCTTGCCCATCACCGCGGCGCTCGAGGCCGCTCGCGGACTGCTGGCACCCGCGTGACCTGCGCGGCGGCCGAGCCCATTCCCGCGGCGCCCGGAGCAGCGACCGCGTAGCGGGAGTCCGACCCCAGAGGGGCATACGGGAGCGAGCCGGTATTCTTCCGCCCCATGCCCTCGAACGCCCCGAAGCTCATCGAACTCGAGAAGCCGGTGGAGCGCGCCTTCCTGATTGCCGTCGACACCGGTACGGCCAACGGCTGGAACGCCGAGGATTCGCTAGCCGAGCTCGCCAACCTCGCGCTTACCGCCGGCGCCGAGGTGGTTGGCGCCGAGTGGCAGAACCGCCGGCACGTCGACCCGCACTGGTACGTCGGCAAGGGCAAGGCCGAGGAGCTGGTCTCGGCGAAGTCGGAGACAGGCTTCGACATCCTCGTCGCGGACGACGAGCTGTCGCCGACCCAGCAGAAGACCCTCGAGGACCTGGTCAAGGTCAAGGTTATCGACCGCAGCCGGCTGATCCTCGACATATTCGCCCTGCACGCGCGCACGCACGAGGGCCGGCTCCAGGTGGAGCTCGCGCAGCTGGAGTACCAGCTCCCGCGCCTGACCAAGCTCTGGACGCACCTTTCGCGCACCCAGGGCGGCATCGGGTCGCGGGGCCCCGGCGAGAGCCAGCTGGAGACCGACCGCCGGATCATCCGCGACCGGATCAAGAAGATGAAGGGGCGCGTCGACGACGTGCGCAAGGCCCGTGCCACCGCCGCGCGCGGCCGCGACCGGCGCCTGCTGCCCACCGTGGGCATCGTCGGCTACACGAACTCGGGCAAGTCGACGCTGCTCAACGCCCTGGTCGGCAGCGAGGTCACGCTCGCCGAGGACAAGCTGTTCGCAACGCTGGACCCGACGTCGCGCCAGGTGAAGCTCGGTGATGGCCAGACGGCGATCCTCACCGACACGGTGGGCTTCATCCACAAGCTTCCGCACCAGCTCGTCGACGCCTTCCGGGCGACGCTGGAAGAGGTGAATCGCGCCGACGTGCTGATCGAGGTGGTGGACGCCGCCGACGCGCACGCGGTGGAGCACCGCGCCACCGTCCAGGAGGTGCTCGATGAGCTGGGCGCCGGCGAAAAGCCCCGGCTCGTCGCCTACAACAAGGCAGACCTGCTGGCGCCCGTCGCGGGCGATGGGGCAGGGGAGGCACCCGCGGTCGCGGGCACGGTGCTCGTCTCGGCGCTGACCGGGTTCGGCCTGGACACCCTGCGGGTGGGACTGTCCGCGCTGCTCGCATCGTTGTGGGAGGACGTTGACGTTCGGCTGCCGTACGCGGCGGGCGAGCTGCTCGCGCGCGTGCGCGAGCGCGGGACCATCGAGCTGGACTATCGCGACACCGACGTCCGAGTTCACGGGAGGGTCGCGCCGGTCCTCGCGGCCGAGCTTCGTGGACGAGCTGTGGACGGAAGCACCAATTCAGGGTCCTGAAGTCCGAAACTCGTGGATAAGTGGGTATCGGTAGGCCTGGCCCGCCCGTATATTTCGTCTTGCCCAGAGGGGCCACGAAAACCTAGCGAACTAGCCGGTGCTTGCATCGGCACTCACGACTCGTGCTTGCATGGATCGTGGGGGTTCGAAAAGGAAGCGGCGGTTCCTCTGGGCGTTTCGTTGTGCCCGGCAAGTGCTCGCGGCCGCGCTGCTCGCGACGCCTGTCGAGCCCGCCCGCGAGCCCGCCCGCGATCCCGCATCATTGCGACCGTGACTCAGCCCCGGAGCATCACCACCCCCGACGGCCGATCGCTCGACGTGTGGCTCGCCGGCCCCGCCGACGCGGACCCGCTCGTCTTCCACATGGGGACCCCGAGCTCGGGCATGCCGTTCGATCCCCACGTCGAGGCCCTTGCCGAGCGCGGCCTGCGATACATCAGCTGGAGCCGCCCCGGCTATGGCACCTCCTCGCGGGACGAGGGCCGCTCCGTCGCCGACGTCGTCGGCGACACGCGCGCCGTGCTGGACCACCTTGGCCTGGACGAGGCGTGGATCCTGGGCTGGTCCGGCGGCGGGCCACACGCCCTTGCCTGCGCCGCGCTCATGCCTGAGCGAGTCCGCGGAACGGCGCTTATCGCGGGCGTCGCGCCGTATCCCGCCGAGGGCCTGGACTGGCTGGCCGGCATGGGCGACGAGAACATCGAGGAGTTCGAGGCCGCCCTCGCCGGCCCGGCGGCGCTCATCCCGTTCAAGGAACGCAACCGGCCCGTCTTCATGAATCTCACCGCCGCCGACGTAGCGGACGCGCTTGGGGACCTCATCGACGACGTCGATCGCGGCTCGCTGGCCGGTGACCTGGGCGAGTACATGGCAACCAGCTCCCGGGAATGCCTGAGCGGGTCGTACTGGGGCTGGTTCGACGACGACATGGCGATAATCAAGCCGTGGGGCTTCGACCTCGGCTCGATCCCCGGGCGGGTCCACGTCTGGCAGGGCGCCCACGACCGGATGGTCCCGTTCGCCCACGGGCAGTGGCTCGCCGAGCATGTCGGCAACGCCTGCCCGCACCTCGTCCCGGAGCATGGGCACCTGTCGCTGGTCGTCGACGACTTTCCCGCCATCGTCGACGAGCTGATCACCGGCGCCGCCTGATCGGTGCGAACGCCACTGCGTTTGGCTCCTGTAGCACAACACCCGGGTCGCCGTTCGTGGACAGGGTGTGGACGTGAGCACCGGAATCGGACTGCGAACTCCGAATCTCGTGGATAAGGCGCTTCCGCTGACCTGGGCCGCGCCCGTACATTACGTCTTGCCCGGAGGGGCCCTGACCCACCAGGGTGGACCGGTCGATGCTCGCATCGACAGCCGGTCCGGTGCTTGCACCGGACAGGTGGACCGCCCAGGAGGACCAGCGGTTCCTTCGGGCGTTTCGTTGTGCCCGGCATCCGGCGCTGGCTGCCGGTGGGGCAGGGGAGGGGCGGCGTGAGCGGGTTTGCGGGCTCGGGGCGGCCGACCCGCGCCGCAGGCTGGTCGCAGGTACCCCTTGGCGCACGCCTGCCGGCACTCCTCGTCGTGACGGTCGTGGGGCTGGCAGCGGTCGTGCGCGAGACGGCGCCGTTCGTGTTCATCGGCGTGCTGTTCGCGTACCTCCTTATGCGCCAGTTCCGGAGCCGGTCCACGGTGCTTGCGGCGGTCCTGCCCGCGGCCGCGATCCTCGTCTGGCGCGCGCTGCCCCAGCCCTTCGCCGATCCGACCGGGCTGGACTGCGCGAACCTGCTCGCGCCACCCGCCATCTGGCGCTTCCTCGAGGCCGCGGTGGGGCTGGTCGCCGTCGGCGCGATCGTGTTCGACCGGAGGGGCTCACTGGGCGAGCTCGGCTTCCGGCGCGGCTCTCGCCGGGTGCGCCTCGCCGCCGTTGGCGCGCTCCTGATCGTGACGCCGCTGGCGCTGTACGTCGGCACGCTGGTCGGGGAGGGCCGGTTCGGCATCCCGTTCTTCGAAAGCTACACGCTGGACTTCTCGCAGCCGCTCGCGCTCGTGCCCGCGTTGGTCTTCGCTGCCTCCAACGCCCTCGCCGAGGAGCTCGCCTACCGCGGCGCGATGCGCACCTGGCTGACGCCGAGCCTCGGCGTCGTCGGGGCCAACCTCGCCCAGGCGATCGTCTTCGGGCTGGCCCACACGGGCGCGGACTTCGTGAGCCTGGAGGCGGCGGTCCCGACGATGATCGCGATGGTCGGCGTCGGGTTCATCGCCGGGGTCGTGGCGCGCCGCACGGGCTCGCTGACGCTGGTGCTGGCGATCCACGCCGCCGCCGCCATCCCGATCTACTACTACCTGGCCTGCCGCGTCGGCTGACCCGCCCTCGAATCAGGGCGCGACGGTCTCCCAGTTCTCGTACACGCCGTTGAGGTCGCCCGGCTCCTCGTCGTTGACGAAGAAGTACAGCGGCAGCCCGGCGTACGTCACCTGGTGCTCGCCGTTGTCGGCGCGGGTGATGGTGCCGAGCAGCGATGCCGTGACGCCCGGGCCGCCCGTCGGGGTCTCGCCGGCTCCGACACTGAGGGCAGGCCACGCCTCGAGACAACCGCCGGTGCAGGCGCTCTCACCGCTGTCCTTCACGTCCATCGTGAAGATGTACAGGGTCAGCCCGGACTCGGCGTCGACCAGGATCGTGCCAGCATCGCCGACCGCGGTGGCCTCCACGGTGACGTCGGCTGCGGCCGTAGGGGCGGTGGTGGCTGGGGCCACCGTGGCCGGGGCCAACGTAGCCGGGGCCACGGTTGCCGGCGGCGCGGTGGCGGGCGTCAGCGTGGGGCCGGTGGTCGCGGCCGGGCTCGAGCAGGCGCCGACGAGCACGGCCGACAGGCCGAGGATCAGGGTGAGGCGACGATTCATTGCGGGTACCTCGTTCGAGCAACCCTCGATGGGGGCCGCACGAGGTACTACGCCAGTCGACGGCGACCGGTTCTCTGAAATCCCGGCCGGCCGCCCTTCGCGGTGGTTGACTAAGTCGGACTAAGTACATACCGTGGTGGCATGGACAAGCCGGTCAACATCCACGAGGCGAAGACGCACCTGTCCCGGCTGATCGAGCGTGTCGAGGCAGGGGAGGAGATCACCCTCGCCCGGGCGGGGAGGCCGGTGGCGCGGATCGTGCCGTATACGTCGCGGCGGCAGCCACGGACCCCTGGGATCTGGAAGGGTCGGGTCGTAATCCACCCCGAATTCGACGATCCGCTGCCGGAGTTCGAAGCGTCGCTCGAAGAGCCCATCGAGCCATGATTCTCCTGCTCGACACCCACGCGCTGCTCTGGTGGCTCGCCGACGACCCCAGGCTCGCCGACGCTGCGCGAAGGTCGGTTGCGGATCCCGCCAACGACGTGCTCGCCTCGGCCGCCTCGATCTGGGAGCTGGAGATCAAGCGCCGGGCGGGCCGGATAGAGGCGCCATCGGACATCCTCGAGGCCCTGCACGTCGCGCAGATCGATGCGCTCCCGGTTACGGCCGCCGATGCCGTCGAGGCTGCGGGGCTGCCCGGCCACCATCGCGATCCGTTTGATCGAATGCTGATCGCCCAGGCGGTTCGCCTTGACGCCGTGGTTGTCACCCGGGATCGCGCGTTCGCCGCCTACGACGTGCCGGTCCTCGTCGCCTGATCAGGTTGGCGACCGCTTGTTGTAGTATGCGACGACATGATTACCGTACCCGAGGCCGCGCGCCGCGCAGGCAAGAACCCTGAGACGATTCGCCGCTGGATTCGCGAGGGAAAGCTCACCTCGCGCAAGGTGGGCACGCAGCACACGATCGAGGAGCATGACCTGGAGGCCGTCATCGCGGATGACGGCGACATGCTCCGGCTGCCGAGCGAATGGCGGTCCATGTCCGACGGCCGGCCGATGATCAACGTCGTTGGCTCAGTCCGGCAATCTCGCGCCAGTCACTAGACCGTGCAGCTGGTCGCCGATAGCAGCGTCATCACGGCGGTCTGCCTCGCCGGCGGGCAGCTTGGCCCGCTCACGGGCCACGAGATCCACGGCCCGGCACTCCTCAGCTCCGAGGTGACCTCGGCGATCCGTGAGCGCCAGTTCCGAGCAGAGATCGGCGACGAAGTAGCGGGGCGGGCGATTGCCGAGCTCGCGTCGCTTGAGATCAGGTATGCCGATCCCGGCTCGCTGTCTGCCGAGGCGTTCGCCCTGGCGGCGGCCAACGGATGGGCCAAGACGTACGACGCCGAGTTCGTCGCGCTCGCGCGCCGCCTCGGTTGCCCCATCGTGACGCTCGATGGCCGGCTCCAGCGCGGCGCGTCACACCTCGCGAGCATCGTCGCGCCGACCGAGCTCCAGCGTCCAGGGGCCGCCACCTGAGCGCAGCAAGCGTCCTACATCACCATTGACTGCGCTGCTAGCATAGTGCACATGAAGCGTGTGCAGATCCAGTTTCCGGATGGGATGGCGGCTGAGCTGCAGCGACTCGCGGCGGACACCGATCAATCTGTGAGTGCAGTCGTTCGAGGTGCGGTGGCCAGAGTCCTGGCGGAATCCGAAAGGGACCGGCTATGGGAGCGGGCGTTGGGTGCAGTAGGCGGATTCAATTCCGGGCTCGGCGATATCGCGGAGAACCACGATAAGTACCTCAACGAAGGACCGCGCTGGTGAAGGTCCTTGTCGACACCTCAGCGCTGCACGCGCTGCTCGACGAGGCGGACCTGCGGCATCGGGACGCCGCAGGGACCTTCGGGGCCCTCCGGGGGCGTGTGGACCTCGTGACGCATAACTACATGGTCGTCGAGGCGATGTCCCTGGTGCGGCGACGTCTCGGACCGGATGCCGAGATCCGCCTCATTGATCTCCTTCTGCCCATCATCGACACGATCTGGGTGGACCCAGACACCCACCGAACGGCGGTGGCCGCGTATCGCGCTGCCGGCCGCGCCGCGTCCCTCGTCGACCACGTCAGCTTCGAGGTCATGCGGGCCGAAGGGATCACCTACGCCTGGGCATACGATCGCGACTTCGAGCGCGAGGGCTTTGGGCTACCTCCGTCCAGCGCCGCCCGCGTGCCGCGGCGGCTCAGCGAGAGCGCAGCGCAATACGAGTCGGCTTCAGACCTCGTGAGCGTCGCAGAGATCGCTGCACGGTCTGGCCGGTCCGTGAACACAGTTCAGTCCTGGCGTCGCCGGCACCCGGATTTCCCGGCGCCGGTGACCACGCTGGCGGCGGCGCCGGTGTGGGCGTGGTCGGATATCGAGCCCTGGGTCGCCCGGCGCTCCCGCTATGCGTAGCGTGTTCCTGACGCACGAGGAGGGGAGGAGAAGCCGATGAACACCGCGCTGCGCGATGGACTGGTCGAGGTGCCGGGGGCGCTGCCCACGTTTGCGAGCGCAGGCCTCGAGGCCCGTGCCGCCGTGATCGACCGCATCGCAGCTGACTCGCATGCGTACATCGCGGGCCAGCTCGGGTTCAGTCCGGAGACGCAGGTGCTCGTGCTGTCGGAGGGGGATTGGCCGAGCCGCACCGAGACTCCGGTGTACGGGCTGCCGAATGCCAGTAACGGCACCCTCGTCGTGGCCGGCACGGA
Source organism: Candidatus Limnocylindria bacterium (assembly GCA_035513775.1). GTDB lineage: Bacteria > Chloroflexota > Limnocylindria > Limnocylindrales > CSP1-4 > UBA5189. Next base: position 1,060 of record DATKBR010000103.1, on the reverse strand, counting down.
GGCCCCGCTCTGGGACCAGCTCACCGAGATGGTCGCCGCTGTTGACCGGCCCGAGCTCGCTCGCGTCTATGGCGGCGACGACGGCGTGATCCGCCTTGGCCCGTTCTTCGATCTCGTGGCGGTCCACGAGGTCGCCCACGTGTTTCACGAGGGCACCCAGCACTTCCCGCGGCTGTGGCTCCAGGAGCTGTTCGCCAATCTGTGCCTGCACAGCTGGGTCGCCGAGCGCTCGCCAGAGTCGTTGCCGATCTTGATGACGCTCCCGACCCTTGGTGCGAAAGCTGCGCCGGAAACGTTCACCTACCGCACGCGCGAAGACTTCGAGCGTCTCTATTCGGGCGTCGGCGGAGAGAACTACGTCTGGTACCAGTTCAGGCTGCAGCTCGAGGCGGCCGCGCTCTTTGACCGCGCCGGCGCGGCCGCGGTCGCCAGGCTGTTCGAAGCGTTCCGCCTGGACGACGCCGCACTCGCACGCAAGCTCGAAGAGGCCGTTGATCCGGGGCTCGCGGCCTTCTCGCTCGCGTTCTAGGTCGGCGGACCACATATGGTAGTATGGGTGGCATGGAAAAGACGACGGTCTACCTGACGACCGCGCAGAAGGCTGGGCTTGCGCGAGCCGCGCGCATCGAAGGGCGTAGTGAAGCCGACCTGATCCGAGAGGGGATCGAGGTGGTTGCGGCCCGTCACCGAACGGCGGAGCCAACCATCCCGCTGTTCGAGAGCGGCATGCCGGACCTCGCCAGCCGCGCCGAGGAGTACCTCGAGGGCTTCGGCGAGCGGTGATCATCCTCGACACGAGCGGATTGCTTGCGGCGCTCGATGTTTCGGAATCCCGCCACGATCAGGCGGCGGCAGCACTCCGCGATTCGGATCCGCCACGACTGCTCTCGCCCTTCGTGTTCGCGGAGCTTGACTACCTGCTCGCCACGCGGGTGTCGGTCGTCGCAGCTCGGGCCCTGGTCGCTGAGGTGGCCCGTGGCGCATACCAGCTCGAAACCTTCGGGACCGATGACGTTGCCGAGGCTCTGCGTGTGCTGGAGCGCTATCCCGACCTTGAGCT
>DATKBR010000102.1:0-15478 GCA_035513775.1 Candidatus Limnocylindria bacterium | reverse complement strand
AGCTACAAATCGCGGGCTCGTGGCCCACTAGGTCGACGGCCTGCCCAACCTGCGTTCTCCCTGAGCCCCTGTCCCGGGTCTTCGGTGACGATACCGCCGACCGGGTGGGCCCAGGCCGCGAGTGTCATGCAACTACAATCGGCAGCCCGTACCAGCCGCCAGAGGACTCCGTCCGCGCATGCCGCAGGACCAGCAAGCCGTCGTCGTCGATCGCGTTCTCCTCGAGGCCGAGGTCGCCCGGATCGTCGACGCCGTCGAACGGGCGGGTGGCCAGATCCGCGTCCTCGGATCCATCGCCGTCGCGTTGCACTGCCCGGACGCGAAGGCGCTGCTCTCGAGCTTCGATCGGACCTACGCCGATATCGACTTCGCGGCATACCTTGACGACTCGAGAGAGATTGCGGCCGCTCTGGCGGCCCTCGGGTACGAGGAGGATCGCGAGGTGAGGATCACCTCCGAGGGCCGCCGGGCGATCTTCGCCAATCCGGCGATCCGCCTCCACCTCGACGTCTTCTACGATCGGCTGGAGTTCTGCCATGTGATCCCGCTCGCCGGCCGGCTCGATGCGGACCGGCCGACGATCCCCCTGGCCGAGCTGATCCTGTCGAAGCTGCAGATCGTGAAGCTGAACGAGAAGGACGTCGTCGATACGGTCCTGCTCCTCCTCGACCACGATCTCGGGGCGGGCGACGACAACGTCATCGACGAGGGCCGGATCGCGCGCCTGTGCACGGACGATTGGGGCCTGTGGCGGACGATCACGATGAACCTGGAGAAGGTCCGCGCTCTCGCAGAGGCCTATCCGCAGCTCGACGAAGGGCAGCGAGCGCGCGTGGTCGGGGCCACGGCGAGCCTCAAGCGCACCATCGACGCGACGCCGAAGCCGCTGGCCTGGCGCCTGCGCGATCGCGTCGGCGACCGCCGCCAGTGGTGGACTGACGTCGACGAGGTCCGCTGACCGCGTGCCTGGTCGCCGGCCCCGACGCTAGCCGCCGGCGGCCTCGTTGAGCGCACCCTCGAACCCCGGCCGCGCCGAGGCCGCGAGCAACCGGTCGAAATGCTCCGCCGCGTACTCGCGGAAGTCCACGTCGAGCGTCGAGATCCCCTGCTGCAGGACGCCCCACATCGCCTCGCGGTAATCAGAGAGGACGCGCATCAGCGTGAGCCGGGCGGCGAGGGCCGGGTGCCCCGCTGCGGCCTCCCGGACGCCCTCGCCGAGGTAGGCGGCAAGCAGGATCGCGTCCTGCTCCGGGTCCAGCCCGTGGTTGATGCTGAAGTTGCCGAGGTCGAAGTACGGGTCGCCCATCCCCGCGTACTCCCAGTCGACGATCCGGATCCGCGCGCCGTCGTCGATGAAGTTCGAGTTCAGCAGGTCGTTGTGGCAGGGCTGCAGCTCCAGCGGCGCCGTCAGGCAGGCGAGCTCGATCCGCCGCGCGATCGACTGGGCGAGCTCGTATTCGGGCGGGATGGCCACGCCGCGTGACAGCGCGAGCGCGCGATACGCCTCGACGATTCGGAACGGCACGAACAGGCCCGGGATCGCGGGGCCGTCGTGGATCCGGCGCAGCGTGGCGCCGATGGCACGCAATCTCTCTGGCTCGCGCATCTCCGGTTCCGGGATCGGCCGGCCCTCGATGAAGCGGGTGACGAGGTAGCCCTCCGGCCGCAGGAACGCGATTACCTCGGGCCCGACACCCACCCCCGCCGCGGTGACCGTGGCGGCGTGCTCCACCTCGCGGCTGATCCCGAGGAGGTGGGTGTCGCTGCCGGCCAGCCTGACCACGAACCGGGCGCCGTCCGGCGCGCCACCAACCAGGAAGTTGCGATTCGTGATCCCGCCGGACAGCGCGGCGAAGCTCAGCTCACCCATCCCGAGCTCCGGCAGGCGCCGCAGCGCGCGCACGAGATCGTCGCGCATGTCCCCGCGCAGCTCGTCCTCGGGCACCGGGGTCGTCATGGGCGTGTCAACGCGTCGGCTCAGCGCGTCGGCTCAGCGAGTCGGCGCGAGCTCCCCGAGCGAGGCTGGAAGCGGCCGGTGCCACACGACGGGCTTCACGTAGCGGTCGACCATCGCGCGGCTGTCGACGACGCCGAGTTCGCGATACAGGAACCCGATCTTCTTCGCCTGGTCGGCGAGGACTGCGTCCTTCGACTCGAGGTCCCACAGCTCGCGCTTGAACGGCCCGATCGTCTTCTTGCGGGTCGTGTACACGAACTGCTCGTCCGTCTGGTCGGGCTTGCGCTCGTCCAGTGCGTTGGCGAAGCACCACTGCTCGATCTGCTCGTGCAGCTCCCGCGGGAACGTGGGGTGTTCGTAGAGCAGGTTCTGGAACCCGGTCGCGAGGTGGATCTCGGCCGACTCGACGTCTCGGAACCGGTGGAACAGCTCGTCCGGCAGCGTCGAGGCGCCGTGCTGGACGGTGCCCGCGAGGCCGTACTCATCCCGCGCGACGGCGCCCAGCCGCTCGTGCACGCTGAAGTCGACGGCCACCGTGCCAACGGTGCCGTCCGGCATGACCATGCCGCCGTGCGACGTGCCCGTCTGCACGCTGACCTTGCTGATTCCGGTGACGCCCGGCGCGACGCGCTCGAGCTCACGCCGGAGGCCGTCGAGGTAGGCGCGCAACTCAGCCTCCGTCGAGTTGACCTTGCCGACCTCGCCGATCTCGCCACCGACACTTACCGTGACGCCGTCGGGCTCGAGCGACCGGATCAGCGCCACTAGCTCCGCGGTCCGCTCGTAGTTCGCGCGCTGCTGCTCGTCCTCGCCGTCGAGGGCGAGGTCGACGAGCGTCGAGGCATCGATGTCGATGTTCCGGTAGCCGGCCTCGATGGCGAGACGGCAGGCACGGCGAATCTCCTCGGTCATCGACTCCGGGTCGGTCGCGTACTTCTTGCCGTTGAACTGGTAGTGGTCGCCCTGGAGGAAGACCGGGCCCTGCCAGTGCGCGGCGATCGCGCCGGCCAGCACCGAAGTCGAGTAGTCGATGGGGCGCTGGAACGTGTACGTCTGCTCGCTCCGTGCCAGCTCCAGGATCACCGCGCCGACGTCGAATGTCGTTGCGGTCTCGTAGGCGATCCGGGCCATGTCGAACGTCTGGGCGCGGATGTTGATGGCCGGCACGGTGAACCCGGACACCTCGCCGCGCGCCCGGGCCATGTACAGGTCCTGGATGCTCGCCGAGCGCGCCCCCAGCGCCTGCGCCGACTCCCACACGAGCCACTGCGCAGCCTCGACGGTCGCCGGATCCTCGGCGAACGCCGCCGTCCACGCCAGGTCGCGAATGCCGTCGGCCCGGAGCCGCGCGGCGTCCACGATCTCGAGCTTGCCCTCATGCAGGTGCACCATGCCCGACAGGCGGGACAGCAGGTCGGAGACGCTGGCAGAGACGGTCGGCACGGGCTGGCTCCTGAGGATCTAGCGGGATCGAGGATCGTGATCCTCGCGCCCCCGATGGTACCGCCGGGTTGCCGCGGCTCCCTGAATCCGCCTCGGGCTCAGAACGCCGGCTTGGCCACCATCAGGAACACGATGGTCACGATGAGGGCCATCAGCAGCAGCCCGCCGCGCTGGACGCGCTTGATCAGGGCCATCAGCTCGGGCGGGGGGCCACCTGCGGGTGGGCCACCAGCCCCGGGGCTGCCGGGTGCGCCGGCTGGCGGGCCGCCGCTCGTCATCTCGATCACTCGCTTCACCGTGGGCGTCTGCACGAAGATCGCGTAGCCGATGGCGATCAGGTAGAGGACGATCGCGATCATCAACCAGGGCGCCTTCAGCACGTCGATGTTGCCCGTGACGATCAGCCCGACGCCCGTGACCCCCTGCAGGAGCGCGAACGGTACGACCTGGATTCGGGACAGCATCGAGCTGAGCCGTATGGCGAAGTTCCCGTGCTGACGCTCCATGGCGCCGAGCCGGCCGATGATCGGGAAGCTGAACGTAGGCCCGAAGGCGATGATCGCCCCGAGCACGTGCGCGAACAGGAACCACGGAAACAGGTTCACGAGACGCCCTCCACCACCCGATGCATCCTGGTCGATTTGGGCTCGACGTTCCCACAGTTTGCGCCAAACCGGGTGCAGGAATCAGTGCGGCCGGTGACCGTGCTCGTCGTCCGCGTGATTGTCGTGGGCGTGATTGTCGTGGGCGGCGCCCGGCGACCCGGGGCCGGCACCCGCTGCCGAGCCGTGTCCCGCTGCCGTGCCGTGATCGGCATCGCCCCAGCGGACACGGTAGCCGGCGACCAGGCGGCGGACCTCGTCGAGGTCGGTGACACCGGCCTTCGCGAGGCCCGCGAGGTCGTCCCGACGATGGTGGAGGTCGGCCTCGAGATCGCCGGCTCGCCGCCCGAGCCGCGCCGCGATCTCCGGCAGCACCCCCCAGGCGAAGTGCTCATATCGCTCCAGGCGGGCATCCCACGCCGCCAGAACGGCGGGGTCCAGGCGCTGCGAGTGACCATGCGCGTCCCGCGCCAGTGGCCGGACGTAGTGGGCCGCGGTGACCCGCAGCCGGCCGCGCCGGCCCTCGCTCCCCTCCCCGATTACCAGAACGCAGCCCAGGAACGTGAGCTGATCCTCGGACAGCGGCAGCGGCCCGGTGCCCAGCTGCGCGCGGACGTCGGCGAGTGAGTCGGCCTCGAGGACGCCGCCGGCGCGCCGGCCCCGGACCAGGCTGCTCGCGCCGGCCGGGCCGAGCGGACCCGCCAGTGTCTCGATGGACTCGTCTGGATGGATCGACGCGATGATCCCGGCCAGCAGCTGGCCGCCGGCGCCGGCCCTCCCGGGCGGTGCCGCGACCACGAGCGGCACGCGCGCCTCGACCAGCACCCAGACGAGCGCGGCGAGCTCGGCGTCGAGGACGCCGCGCGCGACCAGCCCGACCAGCGACGGGTCCGAGCCAGGGCCGGCCAGCCTCGGCTGCGGCGGATTTCCTGGGCTGGGATCGCTCACCGATCGAGCGTACAGGAGCCGGGCGCTCGTCCTGCAGACGGACCTTCCCTGAACGATCGCGATGATCCCGAAGACCGCGCCTTTCCGCTTGAAGCGAACAGCAACGCCTCCCTTGAGCCCGCTGCGCGCGGATGGCTCCGTTCTGGCCTGCCGAGTGGGCCTGACAAGCTGGCGTGCGCCCGTGGATCGTGCTCGACATCCGTCACGGCATCAGGGCCTGGGGGAGCCGGACTGTCGCCAGCCCGACGCCCGGGCCGATCCTGTTCGCTTGAAGCGGATTCCTGTCCGGTGGGGACCTCCGAAGCCCGTTGAACCCGGAATGACGCTGATCGCCTCCCCCGCCCTCCACGGGGTCGAAGATGACAAGGTCACTGGCCGCTTTGTCGGTGACCGCTTCGCTGGCCGTTCACAGGAGCCGAGCACGAATTGACATCCGTCGCGGGCGGCCCGTAGACTCCCGGCTCGGCGCCACGGCGTCGACCGTCGTTAGCGGAGGTGGACGTGATGAAGAGCACGACGATGCTCGCCCGGCGAAGGATCGCGCCTGATGGCGTGTCCGCGCGCGGGAGATTTGCGCCCACCCCGAGGTAGCTGACAGGCGGCAGTGCCGCCCCGCAGACACCACGACCGTGGGCCGGATCGGGCCCACGGTTTTTCATTTGTCCCCCGGGCTGCACCGCGGGGACAGCTGACAAGCCGCGAGCCACCCGCCGGGAACCGGGTACGGATCGCGGCTTTTCCATGTTCGCCAGCCCAGAAGGACACCAACAATGTCGAGCACCATGCTCAAGGAACCGAAGACGACGCAGGATCGGACCCCCGATTCCGCGCGGCTGCCGATCCCCGAGACGGCGCCGAGCCCGGCTCCGGTGCTCGGTCCAGTCGGGGCACCGGCGGTCCCCGCGCTGCTCGTCGAGAAGGTCACGAAGCGCTTCAACATCTCGCGCAAGAAGCAGCCAGTGACCGCGATCGCGGACGTCTCAATGCGCCTCGAGCGCGGCGGGACGATCGGGATCCTCGGCGCGAACGGCTCGGGCAAGTCGACGCTCATCAGGCTCATCTCGGGCCTGCTGACGCTCGACGAGGGCCGGGTCGAGGTGTTCGGTCACGACATCGAGCGCGAGGAGATGGCGGTCAAGCGGCTCATCAACCGGGTGAGCGTCGACGCTGCCTTCTTCAAGAAGCTCAGCCCGATGGAGAACCTGCTGTTCGCAGCTCGGCTCTACGGGATCGACTCGAAGTTCGCGCGCACCGAGACCGTCCGGATCACGGAGCGACTCGGCATCGCCGAGAAGCGCCTGAGCCGCCCGGTGGAGCAGCTGAGCCGGGGGATGCAGCAGAAGATCGCCATCGCGCGAGCCCTGCTGACCAGCCCGGCGCTCCTGCTCCTGGACGAGCCGACCACGGGCCTCGACCCTCGGTCGAAGCTCGACGTCCAGACGTTCATCGAGGAGATCCGGGAGAGCCACGACGCATCGATCGTCCTCACGACGCACGACCTGGACGAGGCCGAGCGCCTGTGCGACGAGATCGTGGTCCTGAACGACGGCAGGGTCGTCGCGCAGGGCTCGCCCGAGGCGCTCAAGCGACTCGTCGCCGACCGCCACGGCCAGGCACCGACGATGCACGCCGTATTCATGACCTACACCGGCCGCTCCCTCGACGAGGACGTCGAGGAATCAGCCGAAGACGACGACTAACAACGAAGGGAGGTGATAACGATGCTGAACGAGATGCACGTCGAGCAGGAGCTGCGCGACCGCGAGCGTGAGATTCGCCATCGAATCCGCGACCGCCGGCAGCGGCCCCAGCTCCCGCAGCGTTCGGTTCGACGCGCCGTCGGTCGTTCGATCATCGAGATCGGCGCCCGGATAGCGTCCGAGCCGCAGCCCAGGCTGGCTCGGTCCCGATGAGGGCCGAGCCAGCCCTCCCCTACAGGCCAGCCATGACCGCACTCGCCCATGAAATCAAGGCGTCGTACGCCTTCATCGAGCGCAACTTCTTCCTGTCCCGGCGCTACTGGGGCTGGGAGCTTGCGTTCCTCGTGTACTCGGCCGCCGGGGCGCTGTCGATCTCGTTCATCGGCGCGCAGGCCGGTGATCCTCGATTGCTCATGACCCTGATGGTCGGCGCGATCTTCTGGAACTACCTCTCGGTGGTCTTCAGCTGGATCGCCGAGACGATCCAGATCGAGCGCTGGGAGGGCACGCTCGAGTACACGTTCATGGCCCCGGTTCGCCGCTCGACGCACCTGCTCGGCGCCGTGGCCTACGCCATGCTGTACGGCCTCATCCACACGGCCGCGATCATCGTGGCCATGATCCTGTTCTTCCCGGACCTGTCGATCGCGCAGGCGAACCTCGCCACGATCGGCGGGTTCATGGTCCTGGGCTCGTTCAGCCTGGTCGGCATCGCGATGCTGGCCGCGATCCTGCCGCTGCTGTTCGTCGAGCGCGGCATGCAGATGGCGTTCGTCCTGCAGTCGGTGCTGCTGCTCGTCAGCGGCGTCTACTACTCGGTCGAAGTCCTGCCGGGCTGGATGCAGGTCATCTCCTGGTTCTCGCCCGCGACCTACGCCCTCGACGGCGTCCGGGCCGGGCTCATCGATGGCGTCGGCCTCGACGCCCTGTGGCGCGACATCTGGCCGCTCCTTGTGATGGGCACGCTCTTCATCCCGTTCGGGCTCTGGGCGTTCAACGTCGCGGAGCGCTACGCCAAGCGGACCGGCAAGCTGAAGCGAGTCGGGTGATGCAGACCACCCAGGTCGTGTCCGGGCTCCGGCTTCGTCCCTACGGGGGCGAGCCGGACCTGGCCGACATCGTCCGAATCGAGAACCTCGAGGCCGAGGCGGACTCCCTCCCGGAGCGCACCAACGTAGGTGACATGACTGCGCAGTTCGCCCACCCGAACGAGTCCTTCGACCCGCGGCGTGACGTGACCCTCGCCGAGGTGGACGGGCAGGTCGTCGCCGTCGCCTCCCGGAACGTGGTGGACACCACGGACGGGCTCCGCGAGTACCGAGTCAACGGCGCCGTCGATCCGGCCTGGCGCCGGCGCGGCATCGGTCGGGCCCTGCTGCTCGACAACGAGCGGCGCATGCGCGACCTGGCCGCGGCGGAGCACGGGGCCAGCCGACGCGTCTATGGCTCGTGGAGCGGCGATTCGCAGCCTGCGAGCGCCGCGCTCCTGCAAGCAGCCGGGTACGGCCCGGTGCGCTACTTCTTCGACATGGTCCGGCCGCACCTGGGCGAGATCGAGGACGTGCCACTCCCCGACGGCCTTGAGATCCGCCCGATCGGGCCGGATCTGACGCGAGCCGTCTGGGACGCGGATATCGACGCGTTCCGGGATCACTGGGGCGGCTTCGACCACTCCGACGAGCAGCTCCAGCGCTGGCTCTCGAACCCAGCCAACGACCTGTCGCTCTGGCTCGTCGCCTTCGATGGCGACGAGGTCGCGGGCGGCGTCATCAACTCGATCGACCCGCACCAGAACGCGGCCATGGGCTACAAGCGCGGCTGGCTGAGCAGTGTCTTCACCCGCCGTCAGTGGCGACGCCGGGGCCTCGCCCGGGCGCTCATCGCCCGGTCGCTCACGCTCCATCTCGAACGGGGCATGACCAGCGCGGCGCTCGGCGTCGACGCCGAGAATCCCAGCGGGGCGCTGGGGCTGTACGAGGGCATGGGCTTCGGGGTCGACTACCGCTCCACCGCCTGGCGCAAGGCGTTCGAGCGATGACGGACCTTCCGCCGACCACGGACGGGCTGCCGGCACTGGGCTGGGATGAGCGGCTCGCGACGCTGTTTGCGACCGAGGCGCCGGGCCTCGTGCCGGGTCGGATCCTGGGCGAGGAGCGCGGTCAGTACGTGGTGGCGACCGGAGCCGGAGAGGGGCCGGCAAGCCCGTCCGGCCGGCTGCGCCACGACACGGTGCTGGACCCAACGGCCGCCTGGCCCGCCGTCGGCGACTGGGTCGCGCTGGATCCGCTCGTCGACGGCGTCGTTGGCGCCGGCGCCAACGAGCACCGGCTCATCCAGCGCGTGCTCACCCGGCGGACGGCCGTCATCCGGCGCTCGCCCGGCGATCGGCGCATGCCGTCGCAGGTCCTCGCGGCGAACGTCGACGTCGTCTTCGTCGTGACCTCGGTGAACGCCGAGTTCAACGTGCGGCGCCTCGAGCGTTACCTGACCGTCGCCTGGGAATCCGGGGCGGTCCCAATCGTGCTCCTGTCGAAGTCGGACCTCGCCGACGACATCGAGTCCTACCGGCTCACCGCCGAGGCCACCGCGCCGGGTGTGGAGGTCATCGCCGTGTCCATCGTCTCCGGCGAGGGCGTGGAGGCGGTCCGCGGCCACCTGGGCCTTGGCCGCACCGTGGTCTTCACGGGCTCGTCGGGCGTGGGCAAGTCCAGCATCGTCAACGCGCTCGCCGGCGCGGACCTCCTCGATACCGGTGGGATCCGGCTCGACGACGCCCGCGGCCGCCACACCACGACTCGCCGCCAGCTGGTTCGGCTCGCCGGGGCGCTGCTGATCGACACGCCGGGCCTTCGCGAGCTGGGCGTGCTCGACGGCGAGGGCCTCTCGACCGCGTTCGACGACGTGGAGCGCACGGCCGCGGAGTGCCGGTTCGGCGACTGCCAGCACCGCTCCGAGCCAGGCTGCGCCGTGCGTGCCGCGCTGGCCGCGGGGACGCTGTCACGTGAGCGGCTGGATGCCTACGACAAGCTCCAGCGGGAGGCGCAACGCGCCACGCTCGCCACCGACGCGCTCGCCCGCCGCGCAGAGCGCAGGAAATGGACCGCGATCCATCGCAGCGTCGACCAGCACATGCGCCTGAAGTACGGAGCGGATCGGTGACCGCCCTTACCCGCCGTGCGCGCAACGCGACCGCCATCGAGCTCCGTCCGTTCGACATGGCGACCGACTACGAGCCGATCGCCGACCTGGTCACGAGCACCAACGTCGCCGACGGCGTCGAGGAGGTGATGACCGTCCCGTCACTCCGGCTCGACGTGGCGCCGGACGGCAACCACCACCCGGAACGGGACGTTCGCGTCGCGCTCGTTGATGGGCAGCGCGCCGGTTTCGCGCGACTCTCGTCCCGCCATCGATCGCCCGGGCGGGTCGTCCATCGCGTCGAAGTCTGGGCGTTCACCGGCTGGCGTCGGCGGGGCGTCGGGAGCGCCCTGCTCGCCTGGGCCGAGGAGCGTGGTCGCGAGATCAAGGCAGCCGGTGCGATCGGGTCGGTTGGCGAGCCGCACGTAATGTCGGGCGGCGTCCAGATGCGCTTCGCCGCGGGCGTGGCGTTTGCCGAGGCGCACGGGTACCAGCACATTCGGTATGCGTTCGAGATGCGGCGGCCGCTGGACATGCCGATCGCCGACGTGCCCCTCCCGCCGGGCTTCGAGCTGCGGCCCGTGCGCGAACAGGACCACCGCGCGATCTTCGACGCGACCGCGGAGGCGTTCCGGGACCACTGGGAGTCCGCCGAGCGGACCGACGACGACTTCCGGATCCTCTTCGCCGAGCCGGCGCTGGACACCTCGATCTGGGCGATCGCCTGGGCGGGCGACGAGGTCGCCGGCGCCTCTCTCAACTGGATCGACCCCGACGAGAACGAGCGCCTCGGTCTGGACATGGGCTGGCTGGGTCAGGTCTCCGTGCGCCGGCCCTGGCGGCGGCAGGGCGTGGGCGCCGCGGTGATCACCGAATCGCTGCGGACGTTTCGAAACCGGGGCATGGCCGAGGCGCGGCTCGGCGTCGACGCGGAGAACCCGACGGGCGCCCTGGCGCTGTACGAGAAGCTCGGCTTCGAGCGGAACATGACCTGGGCCATCTACCGCAAGGAGATCTAGGCCGGGAGCTTGCCCTCGCGCGCGATCCACTCCAGCCAGCCGCGCTCGCGCCCGATGCTCGTCGCCGGGCCGTGTCCCGGGTAGACGCCGAGCGTGTCATCGAGCCGCCGCAGGCGATCCAGCGAGGCGACCATCGCCTCCGGCGAGCCGCCGGGCAGGTCGACGCGGCCGAACGAGCCGGCAAAGAGCGTGTCGCCGCTGTACAGCCGGCCGCCGTCGCGATCGAGAAGGCACACCGAGCCCTCCGTGTGGCCGGGCGTGTGCATGACCTCGAGCCGTACCGCGCCGAACCGAATTTCGCCGCCCTCGGCGAGGTCCACCGCGGGCACACACGGCGGGATCTCGAACGGCGCCGACGTCGCGGGCGGATCGGTCAGCCGGTACGCGTCGAGCGGGTGGACCGCGATCTGCGCGCCGGTGTGCTCCGCGACCCGGGCGTTGTCGCCGGAGTGATCCCAGTGGCCATGCGTGGTAACGATCAGCTTGAGGATCCACCCGCGCGCATCCAGCTGGGTGCGGATCCACTCCAGCGACGGGATGGCCGTGTCGATCGCGATCGCCTCACGGGAGCGCTCATCCGCCAGGATGTGGACGTTGGTGGCGAGGACGCCGACCACGCGGCTGATGGCCTCCACGGTCGCTGGCTGCCGCGCCGTCGGTCAGGCGGCGGCCGGCGCGAGCCGCGCCCGGACGCAGTCGAAGGTCTCGTCGATCAGCTTGGCCGCCGTGCTCTCGATCATGCGCGAGCCGACTCCCGCCAGCGAGCCGAAGAGCTCGACCGTCGCGGACCAATCCATCGTCGTCGGGCCCTCGGCGGGACCGTTGAGCTTCATCCGGCCGCTCGCCTCGACCTGGTTCCCGGACGCGGCGCCAGTGGCGCGGATGACCGCCCGGTTCGGCGCCTCGACCTCGACGAGCTCGAGGTCGATGGTGAAGCCCATGGTCATGAACGCGACGCCGACCTTCGCCTTGACGCGAGCGTGCGTCTCGTCGAGCCGCTCGATCGACTGCACGCCGGGCCCGCAGGCGCCGAGCTGCTCGAAGTTGAGCAGGAGGTCCCACACGGCCGCGCGCGGCGCATCGATCTCGACGGTGCCCGCGAACTCCATCGATCGAGTCTAAGGTGCTTCACGAATCCGCGGCCTGATCGCTAGAATCCCAGCCACCCAGATGGCGACCGAACGAGCATCCCGTCGATCCGCGTCGATACCGCCGCCCGACCGCGAGGTCCTGGAGGCGGTGCTCGCAACGGCATTACCCACGGCGGCGGCGGCAACTCGGGCTAGCCTCGTCCGGAAGGCCCAGCTGAGCAGCATGCGCCGAGACGACGTCCTGCAGCGCCAGGGCGAGGCCGACGACCTGGCGATGATCCTGGACGGCTACGTCGCGCTCCTTCGACTCACCGTCGATGGCCGCGAGATCGTTGCTCGCGTGATCGGGAAGGGCGATACCACGGGCGTGGTGGCGGCGGCCCTGGGGGGATCGATCGACGTGGAGTCCGTTGCGCTGTCCAACGGGGCGTATGCGACATGGTCGCAGAGCGACATCCGAGCGGCCCTCGTCGCCGACGGCGGCCTTGCCAGGGACTTCCTGAGCCACGTGCTGCACGCCGTTGCCGAACTGTCGGCGCGGCTCGAAACGCTCCACTACCAGAACGCCGAGCGACGGGTCGCTCGCGCGCTCTATGAGTATCGCGACCTGGTCTTCAGCGATCCCCCGATAATCCTGCCGAAGCGGTTGCCCGCGATCGTGGGCACGAGCAGGGAGATGGTCTCCCGGGCCGTTAGGCGCCTCGGGAGCCACGGCGCGATCGAGCGCTCCAGGAGCGGGCTCCGCCTGCTCGACCTCGCGCGCCTGCGAGAGTTGGCCGGTGTGGCGACCGAGGGGCAGGCCCAATCGGCGAGCGGAACAAGTTCCTCGTCGTGGGCGGATCGGTGATGTAAGCCAATCGCGGGTGGCGGCAGGAGGCCACGGCTGTTCGTCGACCCCGGCAACGAGAGGCCGTCCTTGCAGCCAGGCAGCGAGCAGCCTGCGATAGAGCTTCGGCATCCGATCCTTGAGGCGTCGCCGAACCCAATCGTCGGGGTCGACCAGATGGCGACCATCATCTACGCAAACGCGAAGGTGACGGATGCGTTCGGCTACACCCCCGAGGAGCTCATCGGGCTGCCGATCGAGACCCTCCTGCCGGAGCGGGCGCGCGAGCGCCACGTGTCGCACCGCGGCCGGTTCATGGACATCGCCGTCCCGAGGCCCATGGGGGTCGGGATGGATCTCGCCGGGCGCCGAAAGGACGGGCGGGAATTCCCCGTCGAAGTCTCGCTCTCCCCCGTCCAGACGCCGGAGGGCCTGCATGTCTTCGCGACCGTCGTTGACATCACGGCGCGCAAGGGCGCGGAGGCGAACCTGCTCCAGTCCCAGAAGCTGGAGTCGATCGGGCGCCTGGCGGGCGGGGTCGCCCACGACTTCAACAACATCCTGTTCGCCATCAACGGCTACGCGGAGCTCCTGATCGAGGACCTGGCTGGCCAGCCCCCGGACGACCTGACCGAGGTGCGCCACAGCCTGGATGCGATCCAGCAGGCGGCCGATCGCGGCGCGAACCTGACCATGTCGCTGCTCGCCTTCAGCAGCCAGCAGGTCGTCACCCGGACGATCGTCGATCCGGGATCCGGGATCCGGGCGCTGGAACCGATGCTCGGACGCCTGATCGGCGAGAACGTCAGGCTTCGCGTCGTCACGGCTGCCCCGACCGCGCGGGTGCGGATCGATGTGGGCCAGCTCGACCAGATCGTGGTGAACCTCGTCGTCAACGCGCGAGACGCGATGCCCGACGGAGGCTCGGTCACGATCGAGGTGGGCATGGCCCAGTTCGAGGAGGCGTACACGCGCAACCACGTCGAGGTCGAGCCCGGCTCGTACGTGATGATCGCCGTGTCCGATACGGGACACGGCATGAATCGCGAGACGCGTGAGCACATCTTCGAGCCCTTCTTCACGACGAAGGGGCCCGGGCGTGGCACGGGCCTCGGGCTCCCCACGATCTACGGGATCGTTCGCCAGACTGGCGGGCACATCTGGGTGTACTCCGAGCCCGGCCACGGATCGACGTTCAAGCTCTACTTCCCGGCCGTGACCGACGCCGCAACGCCGCCACCCGAACCCCCGCGCGCCGTCCCGCGAAATGGGACCGGCACCATCCTGCTGGTAGAGGACGAGCCGGCCGTGCGCGACATGACGCGACGGATCCTGGTGCGCGCGGGGTATTCGGTGATCACGGCCAACCACGGACAGGCGGCGAAGGACGAGCTCGAACGGCGGGAGGAGGGGGTCGATGTCCTCCTCACGGACGTCGTAATGCCTCACGTCTCGGGCCTCGAGCTCGCGGACTGGGTGCTCGAGCGCTATCCCGAGACAGGAGTGGTCCTGATGTCCGGGTACACGGCCGAGACGTTGGACCTGGAGCGCCTGCTGGCCGGCGGGGCATTGTTCGTGACAAAGCCGGTGGCCAGTGGCGACATGCTTCGCGCGATCGCCAAGGCAGGACGCCGTGACGCCATGGGGTCAAGGCCGTGACCGCGGCCATTCCTGCCGTCCTTGGACCGGAGCGGCCCGGGGTGCCGGGACCGGAACGTCCCTGCGTGCTGGTGATCGACGACGACCCGGCGCTGCGCGACCTGTACGCCACGGCCCTTCGGCGCGCCGGCTTCGAGCTCATCCTTGCGCCCGACGGCGAAACAGGTCTCGCGCTCGTGGCGGCACATCCGATCGGCGCCGTCCTGTGCGACGTCTCGATGCCGGGCATCAATGGGTTCGATGTGGTTCGATCGCTACGCGCCAAGCCGGAGACGGCGACGCTGCCCGTGATCCTGTTCACGGGGTTGGGTGATCAGGACAGCGTCATCGAGGGCCTGGCAGCCGGGGCGGACGACTTCCTGGCGAAGCCCATCCACCTCGATGAGCTGATCGCGCGCGTCCGCGCCCACATCCGCATCCAGGATGCGTGGCTCGATGTGGTCCAGGAGGAGCTCGCGACCCGATTGGCCGTCGTCGCCACGCTCGCGAAGATCAAGCCTTCGGCGGATCCCGAGGTCGCGGCCCAGGCGATCATCAGCCAGCTTGCCGAGCGCACGGACGCCGCCTACGTCGGCGTGTTCCAGGTCACGCCCGACCAGCGTGGACGCCTGCTCGCGAGCAGCCTGCCGCCGGGCGATGACGAACTTTCGGTCGGCCCCTCGCCGAGGCGACAGCGGTACCTCATCGGGCGTGCACGGGCCGGGCCGTGGACCGATGAGATCGGCGAACCCGAGCCGGGCGAGCCGAGGGACGGCTTCTGGCAAACGGGGCTCGCGCTGGCGGCCAACGCCCCGATCTTCTCCGGTGAGCAGCTGGTCGGGATCCTGACGATGGCGCGGCGAGCGCCGGCCGAAAAGGTGATGGAGGCCCGAGCGCGCGACATGTTGCTCGCGACCGTCATCGACTATGCGGCGGTCCTGGGTGCGGCGATGGGCTCGACGCTCTCCGCTCGTGGCGAATCGCAGGTCACCGAGTCGCGCCTCCGCCAGATCCTCGACCGGCGTGAGTTCGACATCGCGTTCCAGCCGATCGTCGAGCTCGGATCCAGGGCCATCGTCGGATACGAGGCGCTCTGCCGGTTCGATGACGGCGTCG
>DATKBR010000101.1:0-26315 GCA_035513775.1 Candidatus Limnocylindria bacterium | reverse complement strand
TGGTGCCCACCGAGCCGCAGCGCTACTTCGTCGTGACCTGCACGACGCGCCCTCGGCGCGAGTACGAGGTCGACGGCGTGCACTACCACTTCCTGAGCCAGGAGGATTTCGAGCGCCGGAACGCGGCGGGGGGCTTCCTGGAGGCCAACTACGTGCACGGCCACTGGTATGGCACGCCCCGCGACCAGGTCCGCGACGCGCTCGCCGGCGGCCGCGACGCGATCCTGAAGATCGACGTGCAGGGTGCGGCAGTCGTGAAGCAGAAGGTGCCCGAGGCGCTGCTCGTGTTCCTCGTCCCACCCTCGCTCGAGGACCTCTTCTCGCGCCTCCAGAAGCGGGCGACCGAGACGGCGTACGAGCTGGACGTCCGACAGCGCAACGCCGCCCTGGAGCTGGCACGGCAGGACGACTACGACCACGTCGTCCTGAACGAGACCGGCGAGGTGGCGCGGACCGCCGCGCACATCGACGAGATCATCCGCGCCGAGAAGGCCGCCCACCCGGACCGCCGCACGCGGGTCTGAGCATGCCTGGCCGGCGGATCGTCGCGGTCGCCGTAGATGCAGCCGGCGCGGCGGGACAGCGAACATATTCCTATTCCGTCCCGCCGGCGCTCGACGACCTCGTGGTCGGGGAGGCCGTGCTCGTCGAATTCGGGCGGCGGCAGGCGCTCGGCATCGTCCTCGGCCCCGGCGAGGAGGTCGCGGGCGTCGAGGTGAAGCCGATCATCGACCGGGTCCGAACCGACGGACCGCTCCTGCCGGCCCTGGGCATGCGGTTGGCTGCCTGGATCGCCGATCGATACCTCGCCCCGCCCGCCCTCACGCTCCGGGCCATGCTGCCGCCGGGCCTGCTCGAACGACTGGAGCTCGTCGCCGAGCGCCGCCCGGCGATGCCAGCAGACGCGCCCGCCCAGGAGGACGAGGCGATCCTCGAGGCCCTCGATGCCGGGCCGAAGCCGGTGCGCACGCTGGAGGCGGCCGAGGGCCGGCCGGCGCTTCTCCGGCGTCTGCGTGCCCTGGAGGCACGCGGCCTGGTCGATCTCGACTGGATGCTGCGCGCCGCCGGCGCCGGCCCGCGCTGGGTCCGCTTCGTTCGCCTGGCAGCCGCGGCGAGCGCGGCATCGTCCCGCCTCGGCCCGCGCCAGCGCGCGTTGCTCGAGGATCTCTCGACCGGCCCGGCCGACGGATTGCCCGCGCCGGAGCTGGCCGCCCGCCATGGTGGCTCCACCGTCGCGACGCTCGCGCGGCGCGGACTCGTCGAGATCGACGTGCGCGAGGCGCCGCGGCGCCCGCTGGAAGCGCGCCCGGCCGGACGCCGCGGCAGCCGGCCCGAGGGCAGCGAGCTGAGCCCGGAGCAGGCGGCGGCCGTCGACGCGGTCGAGCGCGCGGCAGCGACCGGTGGCTCGGCGACGATCCTGCTCGACGGCGTCACCGGCAGCGGCAAGACCGCCATCTACACGGAGCTCCTGGCTCGATCGCTGGCGCGCGGCCGGCCAGGCCTCGTGCTGGTCCCCGAGATCTCGCTCGCGCTGCCGCTGGTCGATCGGTTGCGCGCCGATCTCGACGCGACGGTCGCCCTCGTTCATTCGGGGCTGGGCGACGGCGAGCGCGCCGACGAGTGGCGGCGCATCCGCCGTGGCGACGTCGACGTGGTCGTCGGGACGCGCCTCGCGATCGTGGCTCCGCTCGCCGACGTCGGCCTGATCGTGGTCGACGAGGAGCACGACGCCGCGTACAAGAGCGATCGCACGCCGCGCCTCCAGGCGCGCGACGTCGCGGTGGCCCTCGGCGGGCTTGCCGGCGCGCCCGTCGTGCTGGGCTCGGCGACACCCTCGGTGGAGACGGAGGGCAAGGCCCGCGAGGGCACGATCGAGCGCCAGCGGCTGCCGGTGCGTCTCAGCGGCGCGCCGCCGGTCGTGGAGGTCGTTGATCTTCGCGCGGAGCTCGCCGCGGGAAACCTCGGGATGCTGTCGAGATCGCTGGGCGAGGCCCTGGCGGATCTCGCCGACGGCGAGCAGGCCATCCTCGTGATCAACCGGCGCGGCTCCGCGTCGGTGGTCCTGTGCCGGGACTGCGGTTACGTGGCCGCGTGCCCGGACTGCACCCGGCCGCTGGTCTACCACCAGGCCGGCCAGACCCTGCGCTGCCACCACTGCGGGCGCGCCTGGCCCATGCCGACGCGCTGCCCCCAGTGCGGCTCGGCGCGCATCCGCTACCTGGGTGGCGGGACGGAGCGCGTCGAGCGCGAGGTCAAGGAGCGGTACCCTGCGCTCCGGGTCGGGCGCCTCGATCGCGACGTCGTGGAGCGCAAGGGCGCCGCGGAGCGGGTCATCGATGCCTTCTCCGACGGCCGGCTCGACGTGCTCGTCGGAACGAGCCTCGTCACGAAGGGCCTCGACATCCCCGCCGTCACGCTCGTGGGCGTCGTGTCCGCCGACGTTGCCCTGAACCTGCCCGACGAGCGCGCCGCCGAGCGGACGTACCAGCTCCTCGCCCAGGCCGTGGGGCGCGCGGGCCGCGGCGACCGGCCGGGCCGGGCGATCATCCAGACGTACCAGCCCGAGCACCCGGCGATCGTCGCGGTCGCGGAGGGGCGCGCCGCCGCGTTCTACGACGCGGAGCTGGACCTTCGGCAGCGATTCGGCTCGCCGCCCTTCGGCCGGCTGGTCAAGCTGACCGTTGCGCTTTCGGATCGGGCCGAGGCGGAGCAGGCCGGGCGCGACCTGGCCGCGCGTCTCGGCGAGCGCGCGGCGGCCACCGGCGCGCGGGTCCAGGTCAGCGGCCCGGCGCCGGCTTTCGTCGCCAAGCGGGGAGATCGGTGGCGGTTCAACGTCGTCCTTCGGGGCGACGATCCGGTCGGCATCCTGGGCGATCCGCCGGGCGCGCCGTGGTCGATCGACGTCGATCCGGAAACGCTCCTGTGACGTTCCGGAACGGCGTTCGCGTGCCGAATCGGCGGATCGGACCTACGATTGACAGGACGCCCGCCCTCAACTCCGGCGGCTCGTCGCAGGAGGAGGCAACCATGACAGACAACACGACCCCCCCGTCCAACACCGGGCCTGAGCTCGGCTCCAAGCCCGAAGACAGCTTCGCCTGGACCGAGCCCGAATCCAGCACGGGCGGGACCGACAAGGCGCGCGAGTGGCTGACCCAGCTGCAGTCGATGATCGAGAACCTGGCCACGCAGGCGGCTCCGGTCGTCCGCGACATCGGCGCGAAGGCAGCTGAGCTCGCCGCAGTCGCCGGCGAGAAGGCCGGGCCCGTCGCCCAGCGCGCCGCCGCGCTGACCGGCCAGGCCGGCAACAAGCTCGCCGAGAAGTCCCACGCCCTCGCCGCCGATCTCCGACGCGACGCAGCGGCCGCCAAGGCCGCGAACGCCGCCGACGGCGCGGTGGACGACGTCGAGAGCGCCGTCGACGAGACGACCGCCGACGAGCAGACGCCCTCCGGCATCGCCTGACCTTCACCTTTTCGCGCGGCACAGCCCGCGAACGCAGCGAATGGCGCGGATGAGCCGTGCGAGGCTCCACCTATACTTGGTTCGTGAGCGTTCGCCCCATCGTCTTGCTTGGTGATCCGCGCCTGCGCATGCGCGGCGAGCCGGTCGACAGCTTCGGCCGGTTCCTGCACAACCTGCTCGACGACCTGACCCACACCATGCGCGCCGCACCGGGCGTCGGCCTTGCCGCGCCCCAGATCGGCGAGGCCCTGGCCGTCTGCGTGGTCGAGGTCGAGGACCGGCTGTTCGAGCTCGTCAACCCGAAGATCGTGCGCGCCGAGGGCGACGACCGCGACCTCGAGGGCTGCCTGTCCATCCCCGGCTACGCCGCATACGTCACGCGGCGCGAGAAGGTCTGGGTCGTTGCCCAGGACCGCCGCGGCCGGAAGATCAAGGCGGCCGGCCACGGCCTGCTCGGCCGGGCCTTCCAGCACGAGCTGGACCACCTCGCCGGCAAGCTGTACATCGACCACCTCGATTCGATGGACGAGCTGATTGCCGTGCGCGCCCACGCCGACGATGACGGCGACGGCGACGAGGCGTCCGACGGCGAGACCGCCGGCGTTCGAACGCCCGCCCTGGCATGACCGCCGGTCCGGCCCCCGGCCGGGCGGCCGACCCGGCGAGAACGGTCTTCTTCGGTTCCGGCGCGTTCGCGGTACCCGTGCTTGACGTGGTCCAGGCTCACCCACGACTACGCCTCGTCGCGGTGGTCACGGGGCCGGATCGGCCCGCGGGTCGCTCGAAGGCGATGTCGCCGACGCCGGTCGCCGTCCGGGCACGCGAGATCGGCGTGCCCGTGCTGCAGCCGACCCGCGTTCGGAATTCCGAGGCTGTGGCAGAGATCGCAGCCCTCCAGCCCGACCTTGGGGTCCTCGCGGATTACGGCCAGATCATCCCGCGCGCCCTGCTGGAGCTGCCGGCGCACGGGATCCTCAACGTGCACCCGTCGCTGCTGCCGCGCCACCGCGGCGCGACGCCGATTCCGGCGACGATCGCGGCCGGGGACCCGGAGGGCGGCGTCTCGATCATCCGCATGGACGACGGGATCGACACGGGCCCGGTCGTCGCGGCGCGGCGCTGGCCGCTCGAGGGGCGGGAGCGAGCGTCCGCCTTTGAGGCCCTGGCCGGTATCGAGGGAGCGGCGCTCCTGCGCGACACGATCGCGGCCTGGCTGGACGGGACGGCGGTCGCCTCACCCCAGCGCGCCGAGGCTGCCAGCGTGACCAGCCCGTTCCGGCGCGAGGACGGTCGCCTGGACCCGTCACGGCCCGCGCGGGAGCTGGAGCGGCAGGTCCGGGCCAACGAGCCATGGCCCGGTACCTTCGTCGACACCGGGCTTGGGCGGGTGGCGGTGCTCGCGGCCGGCCTCTCCGAGACGCAGGACGGAGACACGCCCGGGCTGCTCGTCGAGGAGGACGGGCGCCTCGCGCTGGCCACCAGCGAGGGCCGCCTCGTGATCGAGGAGGCGAAGCGCGAAGGCCGACGCCCGACGGGTGGCCGCGAGTTCCTGCGCGGACAGGGGCGCCTGGTCGGCACGCACATCGCCGAGCCAGCGGCCCCGCTGGACATCCCCGCGCGCATCGAGGCGCCGTCCCGATGACCGCAGACCTGGTTGGCGCGCCGCGCCCCCGCCCGGACTCGCCGTCGAAGGTCCGCGGCGCGACCCGCTACGCCGCCGACCGGCCAATGCGCGGCCTGCTCCACGCGCGCCTCGTGCCCGCCCAGCGGGCACATGCCCGGATCGTATCGATCGACGCCGCTGCCGCGCTGGCCGTGCCGGGCGTCGTCGCCGTTCTCACTGCCGCGGACCTGCCGCTCAAGGCGGAGGGCAGCGATCGGCTGAGTCGCCCGCTCGCAGGGTCCGAGGTGGTCTTCGCGGGCGAGCCCGTTGCGCTCGTCGTCGGGCGCACCCCCGAGGCCGCGGCGGACGGCGTCGAGCTCGTGGAGGTGCGCCTCGAGGCCCTGCCGTCGGTCGTCGACGCCGACGCCGCGATGGCTGTCGGCGGGCCGCTCGCGCGCATGGACCTCGCCGCGGAGGGCGACCGGACCGGCTCCATGGATGCCCAGACCCACGCGGGCGTGGGTGGCGGTGGTGACGAGTCGATCGACGCGGAGGTCCTGTCGGAGAACGTCACGGGGCGCTACCGGTATCGCGACGGAGACGCTCCCGGCGCCATCGGCCGAGCCGCGGTCACCCGCGCCGGCACGTTCTCCACCTCGTGGATCCACCAGGGCTACCTGGAGCCCCAGACGTGCACCGCCTGGCTCGACCCCGACGACACGCTCGTGATCGAGACGTCGACGCAGTCGATGTTCGGGGCGCGCAGCGAGGTCGCGAAGGCCCTCGGGCTGCCGCATCGCCGGGTGCGCGCGATCGCGGCGCCGCTCGGCGGCGGATTCGGCGGGAAGTGGCCGCTGTTCGACACGCTCGCCGCCGCTGCCGCGTGGAAGCTCCGGCGCCCGGTCCGGCTCGCGGCGACGCGAACGGAGGACTTCGCCGCCTCCAACCCGGGGCAGCCGTTCGCGACGACGCTCCGGATCTGGGCGGACGCAAAAGGCCTGTTCACTCGCCTCGAGGCGCGAATCGTCGCGGATGCCGGCGCGTACGAGGAGGGGAGTGCCGAGTCGCTCGCCGGCGTGCTCGTCGCGGGGCCGTACGCGTGGCCCACGTTCGACATCAAGGCGTACGGAGTCCGAACGAATCGCTTCGGCGTGGGCGCCTATCGCGCTCCGAGTGCGCCGCCGATGGCCTTCGCGCTGGAGACGTTGATCGACGAGGTCGCGATCGAGCTGGAGCTGGACCCCATCGAGATTCGGCGGCGAAACCTGATCAAGCCGGGCGCGCCGATGGTCGACGGCGATGGCACATGGCCGGTGCACGGCGGTTCGGAGGTCCTCGACGCGCTGGAGGCATCGCCGGTGTGGCGCGACCGGGCCGTGGCGGGACCCGAAGAGGGCGTGGGCGTCGCGCTCGCGTACTGGCCGGGCGCCACCAATGCGGCGGCGGCGGCGTGCCGGGTCTCACCCGACGGCAGCGTGCAGGTCTTCACCGGCGTCGCGGACATGTCCGGCGTGGCCGGGGGCTTCCAGGCGATCGTCGCGGACGCGCTCGGCATCGCGCAGGACCACGTCCAGATCGTCACCCTCGATTCCCATTCGGCGCCCGCTTCACCAGGCAGCGGTGGCAGCACGATCACGTACTCCGCCGGGCGCGCGATCCGCCAGGCGGCGGAGGAGGTGGGGCGGCGACTGCTCGAAGCCGCCGCGCTGCAGCTGGAGATCGCCGTCGAGGACCTGGAGCTGATCGATGGCGCCGTGCGGCCGCGCGGCACCCCGGAGAAGGCAATCCCCATCGCGAAGCTGGTTCGAGCGAACGCCCGAGCCGGGCGCCCGCCGATCGAAGGCCAGGGCCGGACCGCCGAGCCCAGCATGGCGCCGTCGGTGTCCGGGCACGTCGTGCGCGCGCACGTCGACCGGGAGACCGGCACGGTCACGATCCGGGAGATGCACATCGTCCAGGACGTGGGGCGGGTGCTGAACGCCGCGCTGGTCGACGGGCAGCAGCACGGGGCCGCGGCGCAGGTCATCGGCTGGGCGACGATGGAGCAGCTCGTCCACGACGGCAACGGGCAGCTGCTGACCGGCACGTTCCTGGACTACGCCCTGCCGCGGGCGGAGGACGTTGGCCGGCTGGACGCCACGAGCGTGGAGGTGCCCGCACCCGATGGCCCGCTCGGCGCGAAGGGCATTGGCGAGGCGCCCGTAATCGCGGGTGCGGCGGCGGTCGCGAATGCCGTCGCGGCGGCGACCGGGCTTCGCCTGCGCGAGCTGCCGATGACGCGGCCTCGGGTGTGGCGCGCCCTCAACGAGGCGGCGACTCCCGGCGTGGCAGGCGCGGCAGTCGGGCCACCCGCGTAGGTGGCTGCGACAATCGAGACTGCGATGCTGCCCGTCGTCGACGCCAGGTCCAGCCGCGACCCACGCCCGGGCCTGTCGGGGCTTGACCGGGCCGCGCTCGCGGCGTGGTTGGCGGAGCACGGGCACCCGGGCTTTCGGGCGCGACAGATCCTGGACGCGGTGTGGCGCGGGTCCGCGGCGTCGCCGGCGGAGGTCACCACCCTCCCGCGCGCACTGGCGAGCGACCTCGACGCCGCCTTCCGGTGGTCCACGGCCGCCGATGAGACGTTTGTCGTCGCCGACGGTGGCCAGACCGAGAAGGCGCTGCACCGACTGTCGGACGCGTACTCGATCGAATCGGTGCTGATGCACTACCCGGCGCGGGCCGGGCGCCGAGCACGCCACACGCTGTGCATCTCCAGCCAAGCCGGCTGTGCGGTGGGTTGCCCGTTCTGCGCGACGGGCGAGCTCGGTTTCGAGCGCGACCTCGAGACCGCCGAGATCCTCGACCAAGTGCGGAGCGCACTGGCGCGGCTTCGAAGCCGGGAGGACGGCGCGCACCTGACCAACGTCGTGTTCATGGGCATGGGCGAGCCGCTGCTCAACCTTGATCGCGTGCTGGAGGCGGTGGCCGCGCTCAACGACAAGGCCCGGCTCGGGCTGGGCGCGCGCCACATCACGGTGTCCACGTCGGGCGTGGTGCCCGGGATCCGTCGGCTCACCGCGCTCGGACCGCAGTTCACGCTTGCCGTGAGCCTCCACGCGGCGCGCGATGCGCTGCGCGACGTGCTGGTGCCGCTGAACCGGCGCTGGCCCGTGGCGGAGGTCGTCGCCGCGGCCCGCGACCACGCCCACGCGACCGGCCGGCGGATCAGCTACGAGGTCACGATGATCGGTGGCGTGAACGACACCGCCGCCGACGCGGACGCGATGGCGGACCTGCTACGCGGCGACCTCGCGCATGTCAACCTGATTCCGATGAACCCGGTAGCGCACACGCCCTGGACCGCGAGCCCGATGCCGGTCATCGAGGCCTTCGCGGCGCGGCTCGAATCGGTCGGCATCCCGGTGACGATCCGGCGCAACCGAGGCCAGGAGATCGGCGCTGCGTGCGGCCAGCTCGCAGCCGAGCGGGCTGGGGAGCCGGCGGCGCCGGCCGTCGCGCGGCGGCGGCAGCGGCTGGAGGCGGAAAGCGCGCGCGCCCTCCTGGGGCAGCGCAGCGACGAGCCGGTGCCGGCCGGGGTCGACTCGTGACCAGGTCATCGAGCGCGCGGCGCGAGCCGCCACCGGGGCGCGACCAGGTCTCGAACGCCCGCGCCCGCGTCGCGGCGAGCATCCTCGATGCCGACCTCGGCAACCTCGCGAATGCCGTCAAGCGGGCGGAGCGGGAGGGCGCGGACCGGATCCATCTCGACGTGATGGACAGCCACTTCGTACCGAATCTCACCTTCGGGGCGAAGACGATCAAGGCGCTCCGGCGCCGGACGCGCCTGCCGTTCGATGCCCATCTGATGATCTCGGAGCCCGGCAGGTACATCGACGAGTTCCTCGACGCCGGCTGCGACTCGGTGACGATCCACGTCGAGATCGACGAGCCCATCGAACCGACGCTGCGTGCGATCCGCGCCGCCGGCCGCGCCGCCGGCCTGTGCGTGAAGCCCGGGACGCCGCTGTCGGCGCTCGAGCCGCACCGCCACCTGCTCGACATCGTGATGGTCATGACGGTCGAACCCGGCTTCGGCGGCCAGGAGTTCATGGCCGACGTCGCGAAGGCGAAGCTGCTCGAGGCGCGGAAGATCCTGTCGCACAAGCTGCACGGCGCCGAGGTGCACGTCGACGGAGGCGTCAACCGCGAGACTGCGGAGCTGGTTGGGGGGCTCGGCGTCGACATCCTGGTCGTCGGCTCCGCCCTGTGGTTGAAGGGCCGCGACATGGGTCGCGAGATCCGGCTCATCCGCGCCCTCGCCGACGAGGGCTACCAGTACACGCTCAACGACGGCGTCCCGCCGATCCCGCGTGATCGCATGGTGACCTTCGCCTCTCTTCGCCGGCCGCAGGCTCGAAAGATGCGCGAGGAGGTCGAGGCGGCCGGGATCCCGGTGCTCCTGTTCCGCGCCCGCGAGGACCCGGCCGACATGGACGACGAGATCCGCCACTGGGACGTGCTGATCCCGGCCTCGGCCGAGGCCGCAGCGAAGGAGCGCTTCACGCGCCGCCGGGCGGCGCTGGCGCGAGCCGGCGATCGATCGATGGCGACGGGCGGCAGCGCCGCGGCTCCCGCCCCGGCTTCGGCCCCGACCCAGCCCGCCTGACGTGCGGGCGCTGCTACAGCGGGTCAGCCGCGCGCGCGTGACGGTCGAGGGCGCGACGGTCGCCTCGATCGGCGACGGGCTCGTGGTCCTCGTCGGGGTAGGACATGGCGACGACGACGCGACGGCAGCCGTGCTGGCCCGCCGCATCACCGAGCTGCGCATCTTCCGCGACGAGGCGGGGCGCACCAACCGCTCGATCATCGACACCGGCGGCGCCGCCCTCGTCGTGAGCCAGTTCACGCTCTATGCGGACACCGCCCGCGGGCGCCGCCCCGGCTTCACGGACGCTGCCGACCCGGCCCTCGCGGAGCGGCTCTACCTGGCGCTCGCCGCCGGCCTTCGCGCGGCAGGCGTGGCCGACGTCCAGACCGGCTCGTTCGGAGCTGAGATGGCCGTCGAGCTCGTCAACGACGGCCCGTTCACGATCTGGCTGGACACCGCGCGCACCCCTGCCTGACTTGCGGGTACGACCGCCACGATGTATACATACATCATGGAGCGGACACAGATCTACCTGACACGGCGCGAGAGCTCGGCTCTGACCAGGCTCTCGAAGGAGACCGGGCGCACGAGGTCGCAGCTGATCCGCGAAGCGATCACCGCCCAGTACCTCGGCCGAGCGGATCGCGACGAGCTGGCGTTCGCGCTCGATGCGACGGCGGGGCTGTGGGCAGATCGGACGGAATCTGGCGAGGCTTACGTCGAGCGCCTGCGCCACGGTCGGCTGGCGCGCCTGCACGGCGGTGGTGCGTCCGGCTGATGCTCGTGGTCGATACCTCCGTCCTGATCGATCACCTCCGCGGGATCACCCCAGCGGTCGCGCGCCTCAAGGCCGCCCTGGATGCCGGCGACGAGCTGTGGAGCGTCAGCGTGGTTCGAACGGAGATCCTGGCGGGCGCGCGATCAGGCGAGGAGGCGCGGATCATCCACCTGTTCGGACTGCTCCGATGGTTGGACGTCACGCCGGAGCTGGCCGACGCTGCGGGCCGGCTCGCAGCGACGTACCTGCGCTCACACCCCGGCGTCGATACGGTCGACTACCTGATAGCGGCCGGCGTGCAGCATTTGGACGCGGAGCTCCTGACGCTCAACGTTCGCCATTTCCCGATGCTGCCGGATCTGCGCCCCGCCTACTGAGCTGGACACCGAGGTCTAGGATGCGCTCGATGTTGCTCCGCGGACCCGACGACGCAACGACCCGCCACCTCGAAGGCGTGGCCGAGGACATCCGCGGGCTGCTCGGTGCGGGCGTCGATCTTCAGGAGCTCGTCGCCGCCGTCGAACCCAAGGCCGCGCTGATTCACGCCCGGTACCAGTTGGGCGAAGCATCCGGCGAGAGCATCGGCCGCGGCGAGAACCTGATCGAGGCACACGCCCAGCTCCGAGCGGCGATCGTCGTGGATCGCATCGGCCTCGGCCTGCGGAACCTCATCTAGCCGCCTCAGTCAGCCTCGCCGTCGGTCATTCGTTCACCGGCGCGCGGCAGTAGATCGCCGCGCGAGTGGGCGTGTCCTCGAAGAAGGTTCCTGCCACACAGATCCGGTCGCCGAGTGTCGCCCGTGTGAGCGAACTGAAGCCGGGGACGGCCGGCATGTCCTCGTCGTCCGGGAGTCGGGCCCAGGCGGTTCCGTCTGTCGAGCTCCAGCTGGCCGTCCGCTGATTGGATCCCGAGGGTGCCCTACCACGCGCGATGAGCACCGATCCTTCAACTCGGACGCTGTACATGGCGGCCTCGCCCGATAGCACGTCAGCCATTTCCCACGATCGGCCTGCATCCATCGACGTCCAGGCGCGAGGGGTGAGGGGAAACTGGCTTCCTCCGTAACCGACTGCGACCAGCCGATCACCCGCCGGGATGATCTGGATTACAAGGCCCGGTTTCGGCGGCGAGATCTCGCCGCGGTCGGTCCACGCCTTACCGTCCGGAGATGCCCAAAGCGTGGTCGGTCCCTCGGCCCACCGGTCGTGACCCCACGCAAGGAACTCCTCGCCCGTCCACACGCCACCGATAGCGATCGCTGACTCGGTCGTGCCCACGACCCTGACGGAACCGAACGAACCATCAGTCCGCACCGGCCAAAGGAGGACACCTGAAGTGTTGTCGCTGTCAATGGGCGCGTTGTAGCCGATCGCGAGCGCGCCGGACGGGGCGTCGATGATGTCCATGACCGCTCGACCGCGGAAAGAGGTCGATTCAACCTTGGTCCAGGAGCGGCCATCCGCCGAGGTCATCACCACTGCGCCGCCATCCTGCCCGTAGTACCCGTAACCAAGCGCAAAGAGGCGATCGCCGACGCGACGGATGGACGCAAATCCGATATCGGCCGGGGCGTCGATCTCCAGCGTCTGCCACGTGTTGGCGTCGGGCGATACGACCACAATTCGCCTTCCGCAATCGCCCTCGGGAGTCCGAGCGCAACCCGCCGCGATCAGGCCCTCGGGTCCAAGGATGAGGTCGCCGAGGGACCCGCTCTGGATTTCGAACACTCGGGTCCAGCTGGTCGTCGCGGCGCTCGGCATCGACGACGGCGAGGGGCGGAACGATGCGAGCGGAGTGGGGCTCGGACGCGGGGCCGAGGCGAGTGGCGCCGTTCCCGTCGCGATCGGATGGGCATCGCACGCGACCACCAGCGCCATCAATGCTACGAACAACGACGACCGCAAGGCCCGCTGCGCGGATCGGACTGCGTTCATCTCGGCCGACAGGACGGATCTAGTCGAGTCTGTGTTGCATAGGAGGAACATGCAACCTCAGTCAGCGTTGGCAAATGTCACGTGGTGAACGCTTCCGCGCGGAGCGCCGAGCAGATTGCACGAACGTCCGTCATCTCCTCGTTCGAGAGCACGATCACGG
The DNA here is from genome assembly GCA_035513775.1 of Candidatus Limnocylindria bacterium. GTDB lineage: Bacteria > Chloroflexota > Limnocylindria > Limnocylindrales > CSP1-4 > UBA5189. The sequence continues at coordinate 13,745 of DATKBR010000101.1, read as the reverse complement.
TGAGGTCATCGTCTGGAAAGACCGCATTGATTGCTGCGAAACCGGCGTTCTGTCCCGTGTGGAACCACATTGGCCCATCGACCGTGTCGTAGAGGATCCAGGCGTAGCCGTAGGCGATTGAGCGTGGACCCGGCTGCTCCACGGGCACGTCGACGTGAGGCCGAAGCATGGTCTCGAACGTCGCCTCCCGCATGACCAGACCGCCGAACAGCGCGCGGTTCCACTGCCGTAGGTCGTCGACGGTCGACCAGACGTCGCCGGCACCCCTGCCGACAGTCACGAGGTCGAATGACGGGCGTCGGCGTTCGCCGCGATAGCCCGACGCATCGAGGTCCGGGAATGGGCCATGGGCACCAGCCCCGGTGTTCACCATGCCGGCTTCGTCGAACATCGTCCGCAGCTCTTGGTCATATGGTCGACCAGCTTCTTGCTCGACGATGTGCGCCAGCAGGACATAGCCCGGGCTGCTGTATCGAAAGGCGGTGCCGGGCGAGAGCGCAAGCCGCGATCTGGCGAACGCATCGAGGACGCGGCGTGCGGTGCTGCTGCGATACAGGCTTAGCCGCGGAAGGTCGTCCCAGCTCTTGAGCCCTGCGGTATGCGTCAGGAGCTGATGGACAGTGATCTCGCCCCAGCGAGGAACGCCGGGGAACCACCTCGAAAGCTGATCCGAGACGTTCAACGACCCGCGTTCCGCCAGACGCAACACGGCGGCGGCTGTCATCTGCTTGCTGATGGACGCGATCTGAAAAGCTGTCTGCTGCTGGCATGGCCGTCCCTTCGCGCGATCCGCAACACCATGAGATTCGCGAAGCAGGACGGTGTCCCCGCGTGCCACGAGAACAGATCCACTGAAGTCAGCGCGCCACTCTGTCCTGGATGAGTCCACGTCGAGGATGGTCGGCGAGGGTGATGTCACGCGATGCGCCATCGAGGCGCCTGCGAGGGCGCTAGCGGGCGGACTTGGTGGCGGTGCGCCGGCAGCGGGTGCAGACGAGCGACTTCGTCGATGTCCCGTTCTTGACGATCACGTAGGGCTGCAGGTTCGGCTGCATCCGGCGGTGCGCACGCACCCGGTTAGAGCCGACGGACTGCGGATTGAATCCGCCCATCGAAACCTTGCCGCAGATCGCGCACGAACGAGCCATCATGGACCTCGGGATGTTCGGGAAGGAGCGTTGGGGCCGGTGAGGCCCGAACGGGGCGGTACTATATCACGCACCTCGGGCACTCTCGGGGTGGCGCGCTGAGCGCGGTCTAGGAGGGTCGGTGCCGGAGCAACCCATCGCCGGGCGGGCGCTCGTGACACGTCGCGCAGTCATCGACATCGTGCGTGGCGTCACGCTCGGGTCGTATGGCGTCGCGGGCTTCGCCGGGAACTGGGTGGATCGCCTCCTCGGCTGGATCGAGCAGCGGCCGGGCGGCCTGCGCGTCTCCGTGGCGGATGGGAGCCTGGCGATCAAGATGCGGTTGCGCGTCGCCCACGGCCTGCCCATCGCGGAGGTGGCACGGCAGGTGGATCTCGCCGTTCGGTACGCGATCAGGACGGCGCTTGGCCGCGAGGTCGACCACCTGTCGATCCGCGTCGCCAAGCTCGAGCTGCATCCCGGTGGCGAGCCGCCGCACCCGCGGCCACCGAGCGGGCTCGGGCCGTCCGACCTGGCCGACAGCGGGACCGACGTCGCGTGACGCTGATGCCGAGTCTCGCCTGATGGCCCGCCGGACCTGCGACGGCGCCGGCCTCCTGAGTGCGTTTCGCGCAGCAGCCGCCGCGATGGAGGCGAGCGTCGACGAGGTCAACGCGCTCAACGTCTTTCCCGTGCCCGACGGCGACACCGGCTCGAACATGATGGCGACGGTTCGCGCGGCTTTGATCGAAGTCGAGGCGTTGGGACCTACCGTGTCCGCCGAGCGCGTCGCGGCGGCAGCGGCGTTCGGGGCGCTGATGGGCGCGCGCGGCAACTCCGGCGTCATCACGAGCCAGATCCTCAGGGGGATCGCGGAGGGGCTGGACGGCAAGACCAAGTTCAACGCCCTCGATATGGCGAACGCGCTCGACCAGGGCACAAAGGCCGCCTACGGAGCGGTAGCCAAGCCCGTCGAGGGCACGATCCTGACGGTCATCCGCGAGGCATCGGCCGCCGCCGTGACCAGCGCGGAGCACGAGCGGACGCTCGACGCGGTCCTGGGGACGACCGTCAAGGCCGCCCAGGTGGCCGTGGCCAGGACGCCGTCGCTCCTGCCGATCCTGCGCGAGGCGGGCGTCGTCGATTCGGGCGGGCAGGGCCTGTTCCGGATGTTCGAGGGCGTGTACGCGTACCTCAGCGGCGATGCAAGCGCGCCGGCGCCCCGATTGCCGGGCGCGGCCGCCGTCGCAGCCGCCGGTCACGCCGGCGGCCACGTGACCAGCGCGCCGCAGCATGGCGCGCCGCCGGGCGCCGGCCATCGCGACGAGGGCTTCGGCTACGAGACGATGTTCCTTGCCCAGGCCTCGCCGGGCGCCAAGCTGGACGTCGACGGCATCCGGACCTACCTCGAATCGATCGGCGAGTCGGTCCTCGTTGCCGGCGACCCCAGGGCGATCAAGGTCCACATCCACAACGAGCGCCCAGACGAGGTTCTCGCCTACGCCCTGGGGCTCGGCGCGGCGCTTTCGAAGATCACGGTCGAAAACCTCGATGCCCAGGCGAGCGACGTCCGCGAGACGCGCGCCGCCGCGTTCGCAACGGACGGCTCCGGGGACGGCCCGGCGAACGACTCGGAGAACGGCTCGGGCGCGGGTGCGTCGCCCGCTGAGACCGTCGCCGGCGTGGTTTTCCCTACAGCCGACGCCCCCCGCCTGGCCGTGGTCGCCGTCGCGGCGGGCGAGGGCCTGGCGGCGATCTTCACGGACTTCGGCGTGCATCGGGTCGTGTACGGCGGGCAGACCGCGAACCCGAGCACGGGCGAGCTGCTGGAGGCGGTGAAATCGGTGGACGCGCACGAGGTGCTGCTCCTGCCGAACAACCCGAACATCGTGCTTGCGGCGCGGCAGGTGTCGGCGATGTTCGACAGACCGGTCGCGGTCGTGGCGACCCGGAACGCCGCCGAGGGCTTCGCGGCGCTGCTCGCGCTGGACCCCGACAAGGGCGCCGTCGAGAACGCCGGCGAGATGACCACGGCGGGGCGCGCGATCCAGTCGCTGTCCGTCACGGAGGCCGTCCGCGACGCGACGGTCAGCGGCAAGAAGGTCAAGCAGGGCCAGACGATCGCGCTCGACCCGGACGACGGGCTCGTGGCGGTCCACGACGACCCGTCGACCGCCGTGCTCGAAGCGATCAAGGCCCTCAGCCCCGGCTTCGAGCTCATCACCCTGTACTACGGCGACGGCGGCGACCTCGCCGGCACCGAGGCGCTCGCGCGCCGGATCCACGATCTCGGCACCGGCGCGGAGGTGGAGGTGCTCCACGGCGGCCAGCCGCACTACCGCTACCTCATCTCGGCCGAGTAGGCGGGGTGGGGGAGCGCCCGACGGGCCGCACGAGCCGCACCACCCGGCCGACGGCGCGAAAGGCTGCGGCGCCGCCCGCGCCGCGGGTCACGGGCTCGGCGCTCCTCGACACCCCGCTCGCGAAGTCCGGCGTTCCCGGCGCGACGGTCTTCGGGCGAGTCGGGCGGCGGATGGGCCTCACCACCGTTCGCGACCTGCTGTTCCACCTGCCGCGCCGGTACGACGACCTGCGCGAGATGCGCAAGCTTGGCGACCTCGGCTGGGTGGAGAACGGGACGGTAGTGTCGGCGCGGGTCACGGTCGCCGACGTTCGCGTCGAGGCGTCGTTCCGGCGCCGCATCCAGCGAACGATCGCCATCCTGGAGGACGACACGGGGACCATCCAGGCGACGTGGTTCGGGCGGCGGTACATCGAGCGCCGCCTCCATCCGGGCGACAAGGTGATTGTCTCGGGCAAGCTCAAGCACTTCGGCCGAACTCGGACGCTCGACAACCCGGACTTCCAGCCGGAGGGCAACGAGGACGAGCTGCTCCACGTCGGGCGGATCGTGCCCGTCTACCGGCTGACCGCGGGGCTCACGGCGGTGACCCTCCGGCGGGCGGTGCGTGACGCGCTGGACCGAGCCGGCTCGGCCTATCTCGACTACCTGCCGCCCGAGCTCGTCCGGGAGCGCGGCGTGAGGCCGCTCACCGAGGCCATCGAGGAGGCGCACTACCCGACGGCGTTCGAGCGACGGGACGCCGCCCTGGAGCGGCTCGCGTTCGACGAGCTGCTCGCGCTCCAGCTGGGCATGGTCCAACGACGGCGCGGCCGGACGCACGAGCGCGGCGGGCCCGTGGCGGTGTCGGACACCGACGAGACCCGCATTCGCGAGGCGATCGTTGGGTCGCTGCGCGCCAAGCTCGGGCCCGAGGTGGAGCTAACCGCCGACCAGGCGACGGCGATCGAGGACATCCGCGGCGACCTCGCCCGGCAAACGCCGATGCTCCGCCTGCTCCAGGGTGACGTGGGCTCCGGCAAGACGGCGGTCGCGGCGTGGGCGCTCGCCGCGGTCGCGCTCGCCGGGCACCAGGCTGCGATCCTTGCGCCGACGGACCTGCTCGCTCGACAGCACCATCGAACGCTGATCGACCTGCTGGAGCCGCTCGGGCTGCCGATCGAGCTGCTCACCGGCTCCTTGAAGGGCTCCGACGCGGACCGGGTGCGGGAGCGGCTCGCCACCGGGATGGCGCCGATCGTGGTCGGGACGCACGCGCTGATCTCAGAATCCGTCGCGTTTGCCGACCTCGCGCTGGCGGTCATCGACGAGCAGCACCGGTTCGGCGTCGAGCAGCGCTCCGCCCTCGAGGCCAAGGCCGGCGGGCGCGTGCCACACCTCCTGCTCATGACCGCGACGCCGATCCCGCGGACGCTGGGCCAGGTCCTGTACGCCGATCTCGACGTCACCGACCTCCGCACGCCGCCCGAGGGGCGCGTACGGATCAGGACCGGGATCCGCGAGCCGGGCGCCCTCGACTCCACGTGGACGAAGGTGCGCGAGGAGGCCGCGCTGGGCCATCGAACCTTCGTCGTGGTGCCGCTGATCACGCCCGGCGATGCCGAGGACGACGCTGACTCGGCCGATCTCTCGTTCGACCTCGACGCCGACGGAGATAGCGGCGCTTACGTGAGCCCAGCCTCGTCGGCGGTGGCGGCCGTGCCGGAGGCGGAGCGGCTGCGCGAGCTGCTAGCGCCGCTCCGCGTCGGCCTTGTCCATGGTCGCCTCAAGGCCGCCGACCGCGATGCGGAAATGGCGCGCTTCCGCGACGGCGAGCTGGACGTGCTCGTCGGCACGACGGTCGTCGAGGTCGGGGTCGACGTGCCGGAGGCCACGATGATGGTCATCCAGGGCGCGGACCGTTTCGGCCTCGCGCAGCTCCACCAGCTCCGGGGTCGCGTGGGCCGGGGCACCGTCGAGTCGTTCTGCGTCCTCGTCTCGGAGACCGCCGATCCGACGGCCCGCGCCCGCCTGGAGGCGGCGCGCGACCTCCGCGACGGCTTCGAGCTGGCGGAGCGCGATTGGGAGCTGCGGCGCGAGGGCGACGTCCTGGGCCTGGTCCAGAGCGGCCTGCCGCGCCTCCGCATCGCGTCGCTGCAGCGCGAGGGACATCGCGAGCTGGCCGCGGCGGCGAGGGCCGCCGCGGAGGGGTTGCTCGATGCCGCGGGGCAGCTCCGGCCGGGTCACGCGGCACTCGCGCGGGAGCTGTCGGCCGGCTGGCTGGCGCGTGTCGCGCAAGCCGAACCGGCCGGCGCCGCCTGACCCGTGCCGTCCCAGAAGGAATCGAACAGCGCCGGCCGCGTGATCGCCGGCACGGCGCGCGGCCGCCTGCTCGTGTCGCCGGGCGAGGGCACGCGTCCGCTCGGCGACCGCGTGAAGCAGACGCTGTTCGCGATCCTGGAGCCAACGATCCGCGGCCGCGCATTCCTCGACCTGTTCGCGGGCAGCGGCGCGGCCGGGATCGAGGCGCTCTCGCGCGGCGCGGAGCAGGCGGTCTTCGTGGAGCGGGACGCCGGCGCGATCAAGACCATCCAGCGCAACTTGGCCGCCGCAGGCTTTGCCGCGCCGCGCGCCCGGGTGGTCCGCTCGCAGGTTGGCACCTGGTTCAACTCGCTGTCCCGCGGGACCGGCGCCCACGGGACCGGCGCCCACGGGACCGACACCCGCGGCCCGATGAAGCTCGGGCCGTTCGCGGCGATCATGGTCGACCCGCCCTACGACCTGCCCGAGCTGACCCAGGCGGCGCTCGAATCGATCGCCGCGGCCGGTCCCGGCGGCATCCTCGATCGGGATGGCGTCGTCATCGCCAAGCACTTCTGGAAGACCCCGCCGGCGGAGGTCGGGCTGCTACGATCGGCCCGGGAGCGCCGGTTCGGGGAGACCGGGCTCACGTTCCTGAGGTGGGCCGAACCGGCGCCCGACGGCGAGGAGGACGGATGAGAGTCGCGCTCTACCCCGGCTCGTTCGACCCTGTCACCAACGGCCATCTCGACGTCCTGTCGCGCGCCCTCGCCGTGTTCGACAGCGTCGTCGTCGCGGTGATCACGAACCCGCGCAAGACGCCGCTCCTGCCGGTCGAGACGCGAGTCGAGGTCCTCGAGGCCGCGATTCGCGACGCGGGCATCGACGCTGAGCACGCCATCGTGGCCACGTTCGACGGCCTCACCGTCGACGCGGCGCATTCCCACGGCGCGAAGTGGATGGTTCGCGGCCTGCGGGCCGTCTCCGACTTCGAGGCGGAGGGGCAGCTCGCCCACAACAACCGCGTCCTCGCCGACGACGTCGACACGGTGTTCTTCATGACCGCGGTGGAGTTCGGCTATATCAGCTCCAGCCTGGTCAAGGAGATCGCCGCCTTCGGCGGCGACGTCTCGACCATGGTCCCGCCGGCCGCCCTGGCCGCGCTCCGGACAGTCGCTCGAACTCCGGCCCGGTGAGCCGAGCCCAGGGCAAGGCGGCTGCCGAGCAGGTCGCGAGCGCACATCGAACGCTGCGTGAGCGGCCCGGGCAGGCAGCCAACGCCGCCACGGGCCGGCTCACCGGGTCGGGCGTGACATAATCGGCGCCTTGGACATCATGTTTCTTTTGGAGCGGCTGGAGTCGCAGATCGCGACGGGCACGGGTGTGCCCAGAACGCGCAAGATCCTCGTCGACAAGGACGCCGTCCTCGACCTCATCGACCAGCTCCGCGTAGCCGTGCCCGAGGAGATCCACGCCGCGAAGCGGATCAACGCCGAGGGCGAGCGGATCATCGAGAAGGCCAACGAGGAAGCCGCCCGGATCTCCGCACGGGCCCAGGAGCAGGCGACCTACCTGATCGGCGAGAAGGGCCTGACCGAGGCCGCGCAGGCGGAGGGCCGCCAGATCGTCAGCGAAGCGATGGCCGCCGCGGACGACACCCGCGCCGGCGCGGACGAGTACGCCGCCCAGATCCTGTCGACCCTCGACACAGAGGTGCGCAAGGCGCTGGCCGGCATCGAGAAGGGCATCGACGTTCTCGAGTCCCGCCAGGCGGAGCTGCGGCCCGACGAGCCCGAGCCCGCGGATGGCGAGGAGCGGGCACTCGAGGACTGGCCGGACGCCGACGACGATGCGCCGGCCAACGTGCGCGAAGAGGACGCGGGCCAGACCGTCCCGCGATGAGCGCTCCGGCGCCCCTGCTCTTTCCGCTCTCGGGCCTCCTCGGCGAGCCGCCCGGGACGAAGCGGCGGTACGACATCCACGGCGCGACGATCCCGCTGCCGGACGACCTCCGGCTGGCCGAGCCCGTCGATGGCCGGCTGCGCGTCACCCGCACGAACCGCGGCGTCTTCGTCGACGCCGAGCTCACGACCGCGCTCGCCGAGCAGTGCTCGCGCTGCCTGCGGGACACGGAGACGCCGGTGAAGGTGGAGCTCCACGAGGAGGTCCTGCCGACCATCGACGTGGCGTCCGGTCGCGCGCTCGATCGTGACTCGGAGCCCGAGGTCGCACGTCTCACGGACCACCACGAGCTCGACTTCGCCGCCCTCGCGGCCGAGGCGCTCTCCCTCAACGAGCCCATCGCGCCCCTGTGCGAGCCGGATTGCCCCGGCCTGTGCGTCACCTGCGGCGAGCGCCTCGGGCCGGAGCACGCACCGCACCCTGACGACGACATCGACCCGCGCCTGGCGGTCCTGCAGGCCTTCCGGGTCGACGGAGAAGGGGAGAGCGAGTAGACTGCGCCCCGGTTCGATGGTGCCCGGGCACCCGGGCCCATCCCAGATGACAATCTCGCGCCCACGCACGCGCGGCTCGGCCGCCACCAGGCGATCGGGCATCGAAAGGAGCAGCACTCACCATGGGCGTGCCCAAGCGCAGGGTCTCCCACGCTCGACAGGGGGATCGCCGCGCGCACCTCGCGCTCGACCTCCCGCAGCTCGAGGAATGCCCGCACTGCCACCAGCCCAAGCGGAGCCACCGCGCCTGCCCGAACTGCGGCTACTACGGCGGACGGCCCGTGCTCGAGATCAAGGCGCCGAAGGAAGACGCCCCCTCGACCTAGCCCGCCCGAATGACTGACGGCCCTACGTCGGGGATCACGGCACCCAGCGGGTCGACGCGCGGCGTCCGCCTAGCCGTCGATGCCATGGGCGGCGACCACGGTCCCGCCGAGGTCGTCCCCGGCGCCCTCGATCACGCAGCGGCGCATCCCGAGGATCGCGTCCTGCTCGTCGGCAATCCGGCCCGGATCACCGCGATCGCCCCGACCCTGCCTTCGAACGTCGAGATCGTGGCCGCGAGCCAGGTCATCGAGATGCACGAGCATCCGGCGATGGCGCTGCGCGAGAAGAAGGACTCATCGATCATGGTCGGCTGCAACCTCGTCCGGAACGGTGGCGCCGACGCGATCGTCACCGCCGGCCACACGGGCGCCGCGATGGCGGCCGCGGTGCTGCGTATCGGTCGGCTCGCCGGGGTCGACCGGCCGGCGCTGGCGGTCCAGATGGTGCGGACCGGCCGGCCGTTCGTGCTCCTCGACATCGGCGCAAACCCCGATTCGTCGCCCGAGAATCTCGCCCAGTACGCCCGGATGGGCGCGATCTTCGCGGAGCGCGTCGTCGGCATCCCGTCGCCGCGCGTGGCGCTCCTCTCGATCGGCGAGGAGAAGGGCAAGGGCGACGCGCGCATCCAGCGCACCACCGAGCTCCTGGACGCGTCGGACCTCAACTTCGTGGGCAACGTGGAGGGCAAGGACCTGGTCGCGGACCACGCGGACGTGGTCGTCACCGACGCGGTGACCGGCAACGTGGTGATCAAGTTCTTCGAGGGCCTGTCAACGTTCATCTTCGACCTGTGGCGAGCGGAGTTCCGGAGCGGGATCCGCGGGCGCCTGGCGTACCTGCTCATGCGCGGCGGCATCGGGCGCATCCGCCGCGTCTTCGACTACGAGCGCGCCGGCGGGTCGCCGCTGCTTGGCGTGAAGGGCGCGGTGATCATCACCCACGGCCGGGCGAAGCGGCGGATGATCGGCTTCGCCTGCGAGGTCGCGGCCAACACGGCGCGGACGGACGTGCCGGCCCTCATCGCGGATGCGCTCCGCGAGGACGCTCTGCGTGCGACGAACGCGGTACCGGCTCTCGCCGGCCGGACGAAAGCCGCGACCCTGGACGTGGGGGCAAGCTCATGACGGACCAGCCGATCCTCGTCGACAGCGACGTGCCCGACGATCCTGCCGACGCCGCGGGCAACGCCGCTGTCGACGTGACCGCGGATCTCTCGGTCGGGCGGAGCGTCATCGTCGAGGTCGCGCGCCTCGCCGCCCTGGAGGTCCCGGACGTGCTGCGCGTCGCGCGACGCGGCCCGCCTTGGCGCGCCGCCCTCGCCGGCCCACCGATCATGGTCCGCGTCCGCCCCGACGGCGTCGTCGTGCGCCTTCGGATCATCGCGCGCCCCGGCGCAGATCTCGCCGGCACCGGCAGGCACGTCCGCGAGGCCGTGGGCCGCGCCGTCGAGCGGATGCTCGGGCTGCACGTTCAAGAGGTCAGCGTCCTGATCGACGGCGTCGGCACCTAGGTGGCCACGTCGGACCGGGTTCGGTCGCTGCGGGCGGGCCGGCGGGTCGCGCTCGCAGCGGTGTTCGAGGCGGATTTCGGGCAGCGGACCGCGACGGCCGTCCTGGAGCGGGAGCTGGCCGAGGTGGAGGCGGACCCCGGGGCGTCCGAGCTGGCCCGCGGGATCGTCGGCACGGTGGTGGCGAACCGCCTCGAGATCGACGCGCGAATCGAGCAGGCGGCCCCCCAGTATCCGGTCGTCCAGCTCGCCCGGATGGACCGCTCGTTGCTCCGTTGCGCGCTCGGCGAGGTGCTATATTCCTCGACGCCGGCCCGGGTGGCCATCGCCGAGTGGGTCGAACTGGCCCGGATCTACAGTGGCGACCCGATGCGACGCCTCATGAACGGCGTCCTCGGGCGGATCGCACGCGAGACTGAAGCCGACACAAAACCCAGCTCCGGAGGAGAGAGCCAGTGGCCAGCACCTACGACCGCCTCAAGAAGATCGTCGTCGAGCAGCTCGGCGTCGACGAGGAAGAAGTCAAGCCCGAGGCCTCGTTCGTCGACGACCTGAACGCCGACTCGCTCGACCTGGTCGAGCTGATCATGAGCCTCGAGGAAGAGTTCGGGACCGAGATCTCCGACGAGGACGCGGAGCGCATTCGCACCGTCGGTGACGCCGTCGAATATATCGACGAGCGGAACACCTAGCCCCTCCTCGCAGGGATCGTGGACCGGGCGGACCTCCTCGCCGAGCAGCTCGGTCTCCCCATCAGGGACCGGCGCCTGCTGGCCCAGGCGCTGACGCACTCCTCCTGGCTGCACGAGCACCCCGGCGAGATCGCCGGGCACAACGAACGCCTCGAATTCCTGGGCGACGCCGTGATCAACCTCGCCATCTCCGAGGCTCTGTATGCCCGCCATCCCGATGACGACGAAGGCGTGCTCTCCGCACGCCGTGCCGCCATCGTGAGCGCCGGCGGCCTGGCTGCACTCGCCACGCGCATCGACCTCGGCAGCTTCCTGATGCTGGGCGAGGGCGAGGCTTCGCGCCTCGGGCCGCTGCGTGGGTCCATTCTGGCCTCGGGGTTCGAGGCGCTTGCGGGCGCCCTGGTGCTCGATGTGGGCTGGACGGTGACCCGCGACTGGCTGGTGGCAACCGCGACGCCGGAGATCGACGCCGGCCTTGAACCGGTCCTGCTGAAGAGCCCCAAGAGCCGCCTCCAGGAGGCGACGCAGCGCGCGACCGGTGGGCGGCCGGAGTACCGAGTCATCGAGTCCGCCGGGCCCGACCATGACAAGGTCTTCCGGGTCGAGGTCGCCGTGGGCGGGGAGGTCCTGGGCACAGGCGTCGGGCCTTCGCGCCGGGTTGCGGAGACGGCGGCGGCCGCCGAGGCCGTGGAGGTGGTGGACGCGCGCAGCGCCGAGTTGGCCGAAGAGCTGGGGGTCGACCTCGATCCCGTCCCGACCACGGCGCCGCCGACCACGGCGCAGCCGGCCTCGGTCGAGGCCGAGTCCATGCGGCAGTCCCGATGACCTCACCGGCTCGCCTCCTGTCCGTCCGCCTCCAGGGCTTCAAGTCATTCGCCGATCGGACGCACGTCGAGTTCGGGCCGGGGATCAGCGCCATCGTCGGGCCGAACGGCTCCGGCAAGAGCAACCTCGCCGACGCCCTGCGCTGGGCACTGGGCGAGCAGGGGCGCGCCCTGCGGACACGCAAGTCCGAGGACGTCGTCTGGGCGGGCTCGGAGCGACGTCCGGCGGTAGGTCTCGCCGACGTGCAGCTGACGCTCGACAACTCGGACGGGCTGCTGCCGGTCGAATTCGGCGTCGTGGAGCTGGGGCGAAGGCTGTACCGCTCCGGCGAGAACGACTACCTGCTCAACCGCCAGCGCGTCCGGCTCAAGGACCTCGTCGACCTGCTGGATGCGGGTCACCTGGCGGAGAACGCGTTCCTGTTCATCGGCCAGGGGATGGTCGACCAGGCGCTCGCACTGCGGCCAGAGGAGCGACGGCCCCTGTTCGAGGAGGTTGCCGGGGTCCGGCGCCACGAGCGCCGCCGGCGCCGCGCCGAGGAGCAGCTGACCGAGTCCGCGGCGAATCTCGCTCGCGTGGACGACATCCTCGCCGAGCTCCGGCCGCAGGCGCGGCGCCTCGCCCAGCAGGCAGAGCAGCAGGCGAATCGGCACACCGCCGCGGACGACCTAGCTGCGGCGATCCTCGCCTCGGCGCACGCGCGCTGGCACGCGGCCGGTGGGCGGCTGCTCACCTCAGCCGAAGCCGTGGGCGCCGCGCGAGTCGCCGTGGATCGCGCGATGGCCGAGCTGCTGGAGCACGAGCGTGCGATGTCCGCCGCGAGCGAGGCACTGGGCGGGCAGGCCGTTGCCGAGGCGGCAGCGCGCTCCACGCTGGACCGGGTGCGCGCCGACAAGGCGACAATCCAGCTGCGCGAGGGCCGGCACGCCTTGGAGCTGGACGCGGCGCGCCGAGAGCGCGCCGGGATCGAGGAATCGCGCGTGGCGTCGGCGGCGGACCTTGCCACCGCCCGCCAGGCGCTGGCCCTCCCGGCCGCGCCCGCGACCGCGGAGCTGGAGGCGGACCTCGCGAGCCTCGAGGCGGATCTCGCAGCGGCGATTGCCGCCACGACGGCCGCCGCAACGCCTGCGCCGGGAGTTGGCGCGCTCTCGCCAGCGGACGCCGCCGCCATTCGCCGGCTCGAGGCCGCGCACGCCCAGGAGCTGTCGGCCGCGCGGCGCCGGGCCGCGGAAGCAGAGCGCCACGCCGAGGAGGAGCGCCTGCGAGCCGCCTCGGCCACCGCCCGAGCCTCGGGGGCCTCTACGAACAGGGCGGCAGCGACCGCGAGCCTGGAACAGAGCACGGGGGAGGAGGTCGCTGCGCGGACCGCCCGTGAGGCGAGCCAGCTCGCGCTCGCGGACGCGGAATCTGAGGCGCGAGCGGCGTCGGATCAGCTGGCAGGCGCTCGCGCCGCCGCAGCGGCCGCGACCGCGCGCCACGAGGAATCGCGCGTGGCCCTCGAGGCCGCCGAGGGCGCCGCGTTCAGTCGCGCCGCCCGGGCGCGCGGCGGACGGCCGATCGGGGACGGCCTGATCATCGAACCGGCCCTCCAGAAGGCGGTCGATGCGGCCCTGTCGGGCCTTGGTCGCGCCCAGGTGCTGCCTCGTTCCGAGATCGCGGCGATCGCGGCGGATCGCGGCGTGGCGATCGTCGCCGAGTCCGTCGTTTCCACCGCTCCTGATCCGAGCGCGGACGATGTGCGCCGAATCACCGATGCAGCCCGGGCGCAGGGTGGCGGACCGCTGGGCGAGGCCGTGCGCCGCGACGACTCCGGAGCCGTGACCCGCCTCCTCGCCCGCGTCGTGTGGCTGCCCGACGCAGCGGGTGCCCTCGAGGTCCAGACCCATCTGCCGCCGGGCTGGCAGGCGGTCGCCCGCGACGGGAGCCTCGTCGTCGGCGACGTCGCCACCTGGATCCGGCCGGACGGTCGCGGCCTGCACCTGCGAGCCGACGTCGACCGCCTCGCCGCGGAGCGCGACCGCCTCGCCGCCGACGTGACCGCGGCCACCGAGGCCTCCCGGGTTGCCGATACCGCTGTCGCGGCCGCCAGGGCCTCCCTCGCGACGGCCCGCGACCGGGAGGCGGCCGCCGGCGCCTCACGCCGCCGCGCCGAGGAGGCCGAGCGCGCCG
>DATKBR010000100.1:0-23620 GCA_035513775.1 Candidatus Limnocylindria bacterium | reverse complement strand
CAAGGTCGCCGCGCTCATCGGCGAGATCGGGCGCGACGGCAAGCTGACGGTCATCGGGCATGGCACCGTCCCGTCGTCCGGGCTGAAGCGCGGCGCCGTCGTGAACATCGAGCAGACCGTCCGGTCGATCCGGGACGCGGTCGAGCGGGCCGAGCGGCTCTCGGGCTGGAAGATCGACAAGGCGTTCGTCGGCGTCGGCGGCGCCCAGGTCGAGAGCCTGAACTCGACCGGCCAGGTGTCCGTCGCGGCCCACACCCGCGAGGTCAGCAGGGACGATATCCGGCGTGCGGTGGAGCAAGCCCGAACCATTCCCATCCCGTCCAATCGCGAGGTGCTTCACGTCGAGCGTCGCGGCTTCACCGTCGACGGCCAGGAGGGCGTCAAGGACCCTCTCGGGATGAGCGCGCTCCGCCTCGAGGTCGAGACGCATATCGTCACCGCGCCCCAGACCGCGGTCCAGAACCTGATGAAGTGCGTCGCGCAGGCGGGCGTCAAGATCGACGAGGTCGTCGTCAACGCGCTTGCCTCGGCGGAGGCCGTCGCCAACGAGACCGAGCGCGAGCTGGGCGTCGCCGTGGCCGACATCGGCGCGGGCACCATCGACCTCGCCATGTTCAACGAGGGCTCGCCATTCCGGACGAGCGTGCTGCCGGTGGGCGGCAACTTCGTGACCAACGACATCGCGATCGGGATCAAGACGTCGCTGCCCGCCGCCGAGGAGCTCAAGGTCCGCCACGGAACCTGCGACCTGCGCGGCATCGCCGACGACGAGGAGATCGCCGTCTCGGTGCTCGGCGAGGAGGCGGGCCGGACGATCAGCCGGATCGAGCTGTGCCGGATCATCGAATCGCGCATGCGCGAGACGTTCGAGCTCATCGGCACGGAGATCCAGGCAGGGGGGGCGGGGATGCTGCCCGCGGGCCTGATCCTCACCGGTGGTGGTGCGCAGCTCGCCGGCGTGGCCGAGCTGGGCCGCGAGGTGCTCTCGATGCCCGTCCGGGTCGTCGGCCCGTCCGGCGTCGGTGGCCTGACCGACTCCATCCTCACGCCCGCCTACGCGACGAGCATCGGTCTCCTGCAGTGGGGCGCCTCGATGCTCGACGACGGCGAGCCCGCGCGCTACGAGTCCGCGCCCGCGGCCGGGGTCCTGGGCCGTTTGCGCAGCGCCGTCAAGAGCATGCTGCCCTAGCGGCTCCCCGCGACCTCCGCGAGTCGCGAAATCGTCGATTTTCGGCCCATTCCGGTCCGAATCGATACGCGCCCGCGGGCGTCCCGATGGTAGACTCCGCCAGAACTGCGGGAGGGAGTCGCGGCGAGCGAGCGCGCCGGTGCCCCGGCCTCTTTGGACCCCAATATCGCGGCCCCAGAGCGGCCGACGGAGGAGTAACGATGGGCCTGCGCTCGGACTCGGAGAACTTTGCCCTGATCAGGGTCATCGGGGTCGGCGGAGGCGGCAGCAACGCCGTCAATCGGATGATCCGGGCGGAGATGATGGGCGTGGAGTTCATCGCCCTCAACACCGACGCGCAGGCACTCCTGCAGTCGGACGCGCCGCACAAGCTGCGCATCGGCGACAAGATCACCCGCGGCCTCGGCGCAGGTGGCGACCCCTCCATCGGGGAGCGCGCGGCCGAGGAGGACAGCGAGAAGATCGCCCAGGCCCTCGAGGGCTCGGACATGGTGTTCATCACCTCCGGCCTCGGTGGCGGCACTGGCTCCGGTGCGGCGCCCGTCGTCGCCGCGATCGCCAAGGAGCAGGGCGCGCTGACCATCGCGGTGGTCACGAAGCCGTTCTCGTTCGAGGGCGCCAAGCGCCGACTGACGGCCGAGAAGGCTGCCGAGTCCCTCAAGACGCAGGTCGACACGCTCATCACGATTCCGAACGACCGCCTCCGTGACGTCGTCCAGAAGAACACGTCCATCCTCGACGCCTTCCGGGTCGTCGACGACGTGCTTCGCCAGGGCGTGCAGGGCATCAGCGACATCATCACGATGCCGGGGCTCATCAACCTCGACTTCGCCGACGTGCGGGCGATCATGAAGGACGCCGGCTCGGCGCTCATGGGCATCGGCCGCGCGTCAGGCGAGAATCGCGCCGTCGACGCGGCCCGCCAGGCGATCGCCAGCCCACTCCTCGAGATCGACATCGCAGGCGCTCAGGGAATCCTGTTCAACGTGACCGGTGGTTCGAACCTGTCTCTCTTCGAGGTCACCGAGGCGGCGGAGGAGATCCGCGCCGCGGCGGACCCCGAGGCCAACATCATCTTCGGCACGAGCTTCAACGAGCGACTTGGCGAGGAGGTCGCGATCACCGTCATCGCGACCGGCTTCGACGGCGGCCGCCACCGAGCGGCTGCGCGGAGTACCACCGAGGCCGGCACGGACGCGACATCGCGCGCCCCGCGTGACTTCCTCGAGGAGCTGGAGCGCCAGCGCAGCTCGATGAACGAGACCGGCGTGCCCGATGCCCCGGCGGCCCGCGCCGAGGAGCCTGCGAACGGCAACGGCGCGTCGCGCGCGGCCGTCGAGCCGGTGCCGGCTCGCCGTGCCGCCTACGACGCCGACGACCTGGAGATTCCGAGCTTCCTCCGCCGCTCGCGCTAGCTCCTCGAAGATCCGGCCCGATCGCGGCGTTGCCGGCTGCGCCGGACCGGCTCACGGATCGCAATCCGCTCGCCGGCCGCCTCGCCGTCGCCGTGCGCTCGAACCGGCTGACGAGGCTCGACAGGCATTTTGCCCGCAGTACGTCGCTCCTCGAGCTTGTTGGCAGGACATGAGCCGCCTTTCCTGCCAGACGTCGCTGCACGGAGCACGCGGCGGGATACGGCCCTTGATCCGGGCCGACTACCGCGACGAGGGTGCTCGAGCCCCGTTCGCGGTGCCTGTGCAGGGGCCTGCTGGTGGGCTTTCCGGGCCGCCAAGCTCGCCTCGTGTCGCGGGTGGCGACATCTGGCGATCTGCGGGCCTAGCATCGGGTGATGAGCGACGCCGACGACCTCGCCGCCATGCGGGCACGGATCCTCGAGCGCGTGACCGCAGCGGCGGCCGTGGCCGGCCGCGACCCCGCCGAGGTCGAGATCGTCGCAGTCACGAAAACCGTGGCGCCGGACCGGATCCTGGCGGCCATCGAGGCTGGGTTCACGTCCCTCGGCGAGAACCGCGTGCGGGAGCGTGCGGCCAAGGCCAACGAGCTCGCCCCTGCGCGAGCCGATGCCGCGCGTGCGGCGGGCGCAACGCCCGGGGTGGCGAGTGGCGCGGCGTTGTCGTGGCACCTCGTAGGGCCGTTGCAGTCGAACAAGGCGCGCCGCGCCATCTTGCTGTTCGACGCCATCGAGACCGTCGACTCGCTGGCGCTGGCACAGCGCCTGAGCCGAATCGCGGGTGAGGTCCGGCCGGGCCGAGCACTGCCGGTCCTGCTCCAGGTGAACATCGACGACGACGCGGCGAAGTCGGGCTACGACGTGTCGGCCCTCGAGCGCGAGCTTCCGTCGATCCTGGGCCTGCCCGGCCTCAAGGTCGACGGCCTGATGACCGTGGGGCGCCTGGTGGATGCGCCGGCACTCGCACGCCCGACGTTCGTCGCGCTGCGTGCGCTCTCCGAGCGCCTTCGCGCGCTCGATGACCGCCTCGGGCCCGCGCTCTCGATGGGCATGAGCGAGGACTATCCCATCGCGGTCGAGGAGGGCGCGACGATCGTGCGGATTGGTCGGGCGATCTTCGGCGAACGCCACGTGGGACCGCGGTAGACTCGGCACGTGGGCGCCGCCTTCCTGGCCAACTTCCTTCGCTTCCTGCTGATCGCCCTGTGGCTGCTGATACTCGCCCGGGTGATCATGTCCTGGATCGATCCGATGGGCCGCACCCGGTTCGGGGCCTTCGTCATCCAGACCAGCGAACCGCTGCTCGCCCCAGTGCGCAGGTTCATGCCCAAGACGGGCATGTTCGACTTCACGCCCCTGGTCGTTCTTCTCGTGCTCGGCGTGCTCATGCGGACGGTCGCCTGAGGCGACGTGGACCTCGCGCGCCGGCGGGGCGCACGGCTCGAATCACCGTGCGCCTGGTCCCGCGCGCCGACGGCGACCGCATCGAAGGCGTAATCGACGGCGCGCTGCGGGCGCGAGTCACGGCGCCGCCCGTGGATGGCGCCGCGAACGACGCCCTGATTCGGCTGGTCGCCGCGGAGCTCGGGCTGTCGAAGAGCCGCGTTCGACTCGTGGCGGGCGTGGCGAATCGCACCAAGGTCCTCGGGATCGACGGGGTCGAGGGGGCGGCGCTGCGGGCTCGCTGGCCGGGCCTCGATGTATGATGCCCGCCCGTCGCTCGTCCGCGAGCGAGCGGCCCCGGGGGCGATTGGCTCAGTGGTTAGAGCACGCGGTTCACATCCGCGGGGTCACTGGTTCGAATCCAGTATCGCCCACCACACTCGCCCGGTGATCCGCACCCAGCCACCGACAACCCAGCCACCCACAAAGCGGACCGCGACGTTACACTGGTCGGAGTGCGCGAGTAGATTACGGCTCGACTGAGGCACGCCTGAATGATCGGCAATGGACGGCGTTGGCTGCAGGCATTTGGCGCGCTCTGCGGCATCCTCGGGCCGATCCTCTCGTTCGGCGGTTTCATGCTCATCGGATCCACGGGATTCGCCGTTCAGGCGGGCGCATCCCTCGACGAGATCGCGCGGGTGGTGGCGCGGCAGGCACCGCCGCTCACGCTCGCCGGCCTCACGCTCGGCGTCCTTGGTTCGCTCGCGTTCGTCGTGTTCGCCGGTCGGCTCTGGGGAACGCTTCGGGAGGCAGAAGGGGCGCCCGCGTGGCTGTCGACGACCGCGTTCGGTGCAGCGCTGCTCGCGGTGGCCGGGGGTTTCGTCGACAAGACGATGTTCGCCGCCATCTTCACCCAGGCCGGGGCAGGACTCGAGCCGAGCGTGGCCGCTGCACTGTACGCCGCGGCGTCGGCGGCCTTCGGACTTTTCAGCGCGTTCTCCGGCCTGTTCATAGGCCTCGCAGCCGTCGTCATCCTCCAGACCGGCGTGCTTCCCCGCTGGCTCGGATGGCTAGGCGTCGCCGTCCTCGTGCTCGCGGTCTTCGGCGTCGCTGTCGCCGAGATCGGCTTCCTCGCGTTCCCCCTAGTCCTGATATGGATGATCGCCGCCAGCCTGCTCCTGCTGCGCCGTCCCCTCCCTGTGTGAGCCGAACGCCTTCCAAGCCGGTTCGATTCGCTGCCTGAGTCTTCCCCGTTCCGCCATCCACGCGAGCCGTCGTCGCCCCGACTGGAAGTGATGAGCCTTCAGAGTGCTTCAGGAGGATCAGCCAATGCGGCCTGCGCAAGCCCGGCCACCTCGAAAGGTGCGCTGGGTGCGCAGCACCTCAGGTTCGCCTGGGTCGCGGACGTGGCGCCTGCTAAACGTTTAGACGCGTTCGTATACTCGGGGTGCCGATCGACAGGCGACCGTATCGATGATCCCGCCCACAGAGATAGGAGGCAGTCATGGGAGAGGCCGAGGTCAGCATCACCATCAATCGATCCGTCGAGGACGTCTTCGCGGTGATCAGCAACTTCGAGCACAACGCCGAGTGGTCCTCGGCCACAGTCGAGGACAAGATCACTTCGCCGGGGCCTATCGGCGTTGGGGCATCGGCCCATCTCGTCAGTAAGTTTCTCGGCCGGCGCATCGAGAACGACGCGGAGATCACCGAGTTCGAGCCGAACCGGCGAGTCACGATGCGGAGCACGTCAGGACCCATCCCGTTCCGAGGCTCGATGACGCTCGATCCGGTGGAAGGTGGCACACGCGTTAAAGCGACCTTTGAGCTGGAGCCCGGCGGCTTCTTCAAGGTGGCCGAGCCGATCGTCACGCGGATGGCCAAGCGACAGTTCGAAAGTGATCTCGCCAACCTGAAAGACCTGATGGAAGCGCACGCGTTGTAGCGGTCAACGGGCCGAATGATCTGGATCGAGGCTGCCCAGAACTCCAGCCCAGACATGCCGCGGCCCTCGACGTCCGTTTCCAGGCACGCTGGAGGGTATGCAATCGACCGGCAGAAGCAGCGCTGCGCGGTGGAAGGCAACGCGCGTGAGGTGTGCGGCGCTGTCATCCAAAGATAGACCAGGTCGACGACGACCGAAACTGACTCCTGAGCATGGTCAGGCGGCGTCGTGAGTATCGCTGAAGGGGCCGTACCCATTGTCCATCGTAAGGTGGGGCCCAGGCCACTGGGCCACGGTAAACAGGAGCGACGCAGAGTGCCATCGGAGGTGGCGTCCGTGGCCGCCGACCACTGCGGAGCCATAGGTGCGAGTGGCGAACTACGGCTGGTTGTTGACCGCTTGCTCGCAGGTTCGCTCCGGCCGCGACAGTACCCTACGACTCTTTGCAGCCTTCATGCCCGCTCACACCTCGGAGGTGGTCGATGGCGGGCACGCGCTCGAAGCCGCGGGCGGTGAACGGCGTACCGTCGTAGCGCTCCGCGGGCGTGTGCACCTCGAGCTCGCCGTGAGCCGGTCGTGGTTGTTGTTGGAGTAGGGTCTTCGCGTCCGGATCCTGGCCGCTTGCTCGATCGCGCTAGCGTTCCCGGCGGTAGGTGCCGGCGCTAGGCCTGCGCGTCTCGGACGTCGCCCTCGCGCGCGAGACGCCGGAGCACGGCCGGCAGGATGCCGCCATTTCGGTAATAGTCGAGCTCGATCGGGCCGTCGATCCGGCAGGTGACGTCGAACTCCCGGGTGGCGCCGTCGTCCGACCGGGCGACGACCCGGAGTCGCGACCGCGCCTGGAGCCCGGCCCCGACGCCGAGGATCGTGAACGCCTCGCGCCCCGTGAGCCCGAGCGACGCGACGTTCTCGCCGGGCATGAACTCGAGCGGCAGGATGCCCATGCCAACGAGGTTCGTGCGGTGGATCCGCTCGAACGTCTCGGCGATGACGGCGCGGACGCCCAGAAGCAGCGGGCCCTTCGCCGCCCAGTCCCGCGACGAGCCGGAGCCGTACTCGCGACCAGCCACGACGATCAGCGGCACGCCCTCCTTGCGGTAGCGCTGGGCGATGTCGTAGATGAACCCCGGCTCGCCGTCGGGCAGGTGCACGCCGTACGGGCCTTCCCGCTCGCTCAGGGCGTTGTGCAGGCGGATGTTGCCGAACGTGCCCCGGATCAGGACCTCGTGGTGGCCGCGACGCGCCCCGTACGAGTTGAATTCCAGCGGGCTGACGTTGCGCTCCTGGAGCCACTCGCCGGCGGGCGACCAGGGCGCGATCGAGCCGGCGGGTGAAATGTGATCGGTCGTGACCGAGTCGCCGAGGACGACGAGGGCGCGCGCATCGACGATTGGCGCTGAGGGCGGCAGCCCCATCGACATGTCGTCGAAGTAGGGCGGCCGCGCGACGTACGTGGAGCGGGGATCCCAGTCGTAGCGGTCGCCGGCCGGAATGGGCAGCGCGCGCCAACGATCGTCGCCCTCGAACACGCTCGCGTACGTCTCCTGGAACAGCGCCGGATCGATCGCGTCGCGGATCACCGACTTGATCTCGTCGGGCGAGGGCCACAGGTCGGCGAGGAAGACGCGCTTGCCGTCGTCGTCGATGCCGAGCGGCTCCGTGGTGAGGTCGATGTCGACCCGGCCCGCGAGCGCGAAAGCGACCACCAGCGGCGGCGACGCGAGATAGCTCGCGCGCGCGAGGGGGTGGATCCGGCCCTCGAAGTTGCGATTGCCCGACAGCACGGCCGCGCAAACCAGCTCGTTCTCCTCGATCGCCTTTGCGATCGGCTCGTCGAGCGGCCCGGAGTTGCCGATGCAGGTGGTGCAGCCGTAGCCCGCGAGCGCGAAGCCGAGCGTCTCGAGCGGCTCCATCAGCCCCGCCTTGGCCAGGTACGCCGTGACCGCCTTCGATCCCGGCGCGAGCGAGGTCTTGACGGTCGGCGGCACGCGCAGCCCGCGGCGCACGGCATTCCGGGCGAGCAGAGCGGCGCCGACCATCACCGTCGGGTTGGAGGTGTTGGTGCACGAGGTGATCGCTGCGATGGCGACCGAACCGGTACGGATCGAGGCGCGCTCGCCGCGCACCTCCAACGCCACGCTGCGGTACTCGCCCGCCGCCGTGTCAGCGCCGACGACGGCGGCGGCCGGCGCGACCTCGTGCGTCGCCTCGGCAGAGGTGTAAGACGGGGGGTCGCTGGCCGGGAAGGAGTCCGCCGAGGCTTCCTCCACCTCGCCGCCATCCGGCCTGACGGCTTCGATGCCGGCCTCCGACATCGGCGTCAACCCGTCCGGGAAGGCCGAGCGGAAGTTCTCGCGGAGCTGGGTGAGTGGCACGCGATCCTGGGGCCGCCGCGGTCCGGCCACGGAGGGCTCGACGCTGGCGAGATCCAGCGTCAACAGGTCGTCGAACTCGGGGACGGCGCCGGGCAGTCGCCACAGGCCCTGCGCGCGGGCGTACGCCTCGACGAGCGCGACGCGCTCCGGCGGGCGGCCGGTCAACCGCAGGTACGTGATCGTCTCCTCGTCGATGGGGAAGAGCGTCGACGTGGCACCGAACTCCGGGCTCATGTTCGCGATCGTCGCCCGGTCGGCGAGGGCCAGGCTCGCGAGCCCATCCCCCGTGAACTCGACGAACGCGCCAACGACGCCGAAGCCGCGCAGCATCTGGGTGACGACGAGCACGAGGTCGGTGGCCGTCGAGCCGCGCGGCAGCTCGCCCGAGAGGCGAACGCCGACGACCCGCGGCATGGCCATGTAGATCGGCTGTCCCAGGAGGGCCGCCTCCGCCTCGATGCCGCCGACGCCCCACGCGAGCACGCCCAGGCCGTTGACCATGGTCGTGTGTGAGTCGGTGCCCACCACCGTGTCCGGAAACGCGATCTTCGCGCCGTCGTCGTCGGCGCGGTCGGCCACGACGGTCGCAAGGAACTCGAGGTTGACCTGGTGCACGATGCCCGTGCCGGGCGGCACGACCCGCAGGTCCCGGAACGCGGTCTGCGCCCAGCGCAGGAGCTGGTAACGCTCGCCGTTGCGCTCGTATTCGCGGGCGACGTTGAACGCGAAGGCCCCGGGCGTTCCGAACTGGTCCACCTGGACCGAATGGTCGATCACGAGGTCCGCCGGAACCAGTGGATTTACGCGCGCGGGGTCGCCGCCCAGGTCGGCCATCGCGTCGCGCATGGCGGCGAGGTCCACGATGGCGGGCACGCCGGTGAAGTCCTGGAGCAGGACCCGCGACGGCATGAACGGGATCTCCGCCTCGGTGGTCGAGCCCGGTCGCCACGCGGCGAGGGTCTCGACGTCGCTCGTGTCGATCAGCCCGCCTCCGGCATTACGCAGTGCGTTCTCGAGCAGGATCTTGACCGTGACGGGGGCGTGCTCGAGGTCGAGCCGGTCGCCGAGCGCCCCGAGCCGCCAGTAGTCGGGGAGGCCGGCGCCCAGCGAGGCACGGGCGCTGAAGGGATCTGGGCGTGGCACGCTGGCGAACCTCGGCGGTGGATAGACTCGACGCGTGGAATCGTACCCCGAGTCGCGCCGTCACCCCGGGAGCGCGGGCCGATGAAGGCGTGGCGCGAGGGTGGCGAGCACCAGGCCTCGCGGCCCGAGGCCGCGCCCGACCCGGCGGCCCTCGACGAGCTACGCGAGCGGGGCATCGACCTCGACCCGGCGGGCGCCGGCCAGGCCCACGCCGGTGCCGGCCAAGCCCTCGCCGGCTCCGGTCATGCCCACGCCGGCGCCGAGCCCGGCCACGCCCATCCGCACCAGCACTCTGAGGCCGGCGACCCGCCGCTGATCGGGATCGTTGGCGCGGGAGCGGTTGGCACGGCGCTCGGCGCGGCACTTCACCGGGCGGGCTGGCCGGTCGTCGCCGTCGCGTCCCGGGACGCCGCCCGGCGCGAGCGATTTCGGGGCTTCGTGCCCGGCGCGCGCGCGTTCGCGGAGGCGCCGGCGATCCTCGACGAGGTCGAGCTGATCATTCTCGCCGTACCGGACGACGCCATCGAGCGGCTGACGGGCGAGCTGCGCCTGTACGGCGGCCAGGCCCTGGTCCACACCTCCGGCTCGATCGGGGTGGAGATCCTCGAGCCGGCCCGGGCCGCGGACACGCAGCTCGGGGCGTTCCACCCCCTCGTCGCCTTCGCCGATACGGAGCGGGCGATCCAGGCATTCCGCGGCGCGACGATCGCGGTGGAGGGGGACGAGCAGCTCGTCGCCCACCTGGCGGACATGGCCGAGGCCCTGGGTGCGACCGCTGTCCGCCTCGCCCCCGGCAGCAAGGCTGCGTACCACGCGGCAGCTGTCCTCGCGGCCGGCGGATTCGTCGCCCTGCTCGATGCGATCGCGGAGCTGGGCCTGGCGGCGGGCCTCGACGAGGCCGGCTCGCTCGCGGTATATGGCGGGCTCATCGAGCAGACCTTGGGCAACGCCCATGCCCTTGGGATCAGCGCCGCGCTCACGGGTCCGATGACGCGCGGCGACGTCGGCACCCTCGCTCGCCACCTGACCGCCCTGGAGCGCCTGGCCCCCGCGGCGCTGCCCCTGTACCGCGCCGCCGCGGAGCGCGAGATCATCCTCGCGGAATCACGTGGCTCGCTGGCGCCGGAAGCTGCGGAATCGATGCGCCGATTGCTTGCGATGCCGGTGTGACGCGCTACCATTGCCGGCGATGGAGCACAGCATCACGGCCCGGTACGCGGCCCGCCCGGCCGCGCACTTCCCGCGCGCCTCGAGCGGCAGCCGCCAGCGCCGGCTCGGCCTCGGCGTCGGGCGGGCGTTCAGCCCCGCCCCGACGCGGCTGACCGTGCTCCTGCGCGACCAGCCGTCCCCGCTGGTCCGCCTCCGTCGCGACCCTCGCTCCATCGCCGCAACCCGCCCCGTCCGCCATTCGAGCGGCCGACTCCGGCCGCCGTTCACGCTCACCTGGGGAGGGTCGCTCGCCCCGCGCCGCCCGAGCGCCAACGCGGCGCCGTGGCGCGCCTGAGGTCCGCGCTCGCGACTTCAGCCGGCGGGGTCGTCGTCAGCGCGGATCGCACCAGGCCATCGCTCGTCGTCGGCATGCGCCGTCGTGGCCGTGACTCGGTGACCTGGACGCTGCCCAAGGGCACTCCGGACCCCGGCGAATCCGTCGAGGAGACCGCGCTTCGCGAGGTCGGCGAGGAGACCGGTCTCGAGGTCAGGATCCTCGAGCCACTCCCGTCGATCGAGTATGCGTTCGTCCAGGACGGGACCCGGATCCACAAGACCGTGCACTACTTCCTCATGGAACCGATCGGCGGCGACCTGTCGCGCCACGACGCCGAATTCGAGCGCGTGCGCTGGGTCCCGTTCGACGATGCGTCCGCGCTCCTTAGCTTCCCGACCGAGCGTGAGCTCGTCGCCTCGGCCGCGGCCCGCCTCGACGCGATCGAGATCGCGGGCGCGAGTGTCCCCACGTGACCGAGACCCGTGACCGGAACGTGACCGAGACCGGTCCTGCCGTCGAGGTGGTCGCCGACCAGCTCCACGAGACGGTGCTGATCGAGGTCCACCGCTCGCTCGGCGCGCGCCTCATCGAGTTCGGCGGCTGGCTGATGCCGGTCCACTACGGCGGCATCCTCGAGGAGCACCGCGCGGTGCGCGAGCGCGCGGGACTTTTCGACCTGTCGCACATGGGCGAGCTCTTCGTCGAGGGCGACGATGCGGCCGACGCGCTGGCGGCCGCGCTGGTGAGCGACCCGCGGGCCCTCGCCGTCGGACGGGCGCAGTACTCGATGATCTGCGCTCCCGACGGAGGCGTGCTCGACGACCTGATCGTGTATCGCCTGGCCGAGGAGCGCTTCCTCGTCGTCGCCAACGCGAGCAACGCCCCGGTCGTGTCCGAGGAGCTCGCTGCGCGCCTCGTCGGCTGGCGCGCGATCCTCGACGATCGCTCCCTGGCCACCTCGCTGGTGGCCATCCAGGGCCCGCTCGCCGCGGGGATCCTCACGCCGCTCACCGACATCGATCTGGAGGGCCTGCGCTACTACGCCATCGCCGAGGGCGAGGTGGCGGGCATCCCGGCGCTCGTGGCCCGCACGGGCTACACGGGCGAGGATGGGTTCGAGGTGTTCGTCGACTGGAACCGCGGCGCGGACGTCTGGGCGGCGCTGGCGGAGGCGGGCGAGGCGGCGGACGTGATCGCCTGCGGCCTCGGCGCGCGGGACACGCTGCGCCTGGAGGCGGGGATGCCGCTCTACGGCAACGAGCTGGACCGGCAGACGAACCCGTTCGAGGCGGGACTCGGTCGGGTGGTGAAGCTGGAGAAGGAGGGCGACTTCGTCGGTCGCGAAGCGCTGGCGCGCGTCGCCGCCACGGGGCCCGCGAAGAAGCTCGTGGGGCTGTCAATCACCGGACGAGGGATCGCCCGTCACGGCTACCCGGTCCTGGCGGGCGAGCGGCGGACCGGCGTCGTCACGAGCGGCACGCATTCGCCGACGCTGGGCCGGCCCATCGCGATGGCATACGTCGCGCCGGGCGATGCCGAGCCGGGTACGATACTGGCCGTCGAGGTTCGCGAGCAGCCGGTCTCCGCCGAGGTCGTGCAGATGCCCTTCTACAAACGGGAGCGTTGAGCTCCGCGAGCCATCCACCCGACGATCCGGCAAGGAGGCGACCCGGAATGGTCCCTGCGGACCTGCGCTACACCAAGGACCACGAGTGGGTCCGCGTCGACGGCGACGCGGCGACCATCGGCGTCACCGAATTCGCGTCCCAGCAGCTCGGCGACGTGGTTTTCGTCGACCTCCCGGCCGTCGGCCGCACGGTCGACCAGTTCGCGACGTTCGGCGTCGTCGAGTCCGTAAAGGCCGTGAGCGACCTGTACGCGCCGCTCTCGGGCGAGGTGGTCGAGGTCAACGTCGACCTCGCTGCCAAGCCGGAGCTGGTCAACAGCGACCCATACGGGGCCGGCTGGATGATCCGCGTGCGCGTGGGCGATTCGGCGCAGGTCGAGGGCCTGCTCGACGCCACGGCGTACGAAAAGCTGACCGCGGAGGCCTGACCGACCTTGGCCTACGGCCCGCACACGCCGGCCGACCGCCGGCAGATGCTCGCGTCCCTCGGGATGGAGAGCGTCGATGATCTCTTCGCCGACATCCCGCCGGCGCTTCGCTCGTCGCCGCTGCGCCTCGACCCGCCCGAGTCCGAGCAGGTCCTCATGGGCCGGCTGGCCGGCCTCGCGAGCCGCAACCGCGTCGACCTGGCGTCGTTCCTGGGCGCGGGCGCGTACCGCCATTTCTCGCCGCCGCTGGTCGACCAGATGCTGCTGCGGGGTGAGTGGTACACCGCCTACACCCCGTACCAGCCGGAGGTCAGCCAGGGCACCCTCCAGAGCATCTACGAGTACGAGTCGCTCATCGCGGAGCTGACCTCGCTGGACATCGTCTCGGCGTCGCACTACGACGGTGCCGCCGCGACCGCCGAGGCCGCCCTCATGACCTGCCGGGCCACCGGCCGGCGGCGGGTCCTGGTCAGCCGCGCCGTGCATCCGCACTACCGCTCCGTGCTGCGCACGTACGTCGATGGTGCGGGCCTCGACGTCGACGACATCCCTATCGTCACCGACGGCCCCCTCGCGGGCACGACGGACCTCGAGGCGCTGGAGCGGCTGCTCTCAGATCCGGATCAGCCCCCGGCCGGCGTGATCCTCGCCCAACCCTCGTTCTACGGCCTGCTCGAGCATATGGCGGACGCCGGAGCGCTCGCCCACGCCGCGGGCGCGCTGTTCGTCGCCGTCGTGGAGCCCGTCTCGCTCGCGGTCCTCGCGCCGCCCGGCGCGTACGGCGCCGATGTCGCGGCGGGGGAGGGCCAGGCTCTGGGCATCCCGCCCCAGTACGGTGGGCCGTACCTCGGCATCCTCGCCTGCACGGAGCCCCTCGTCCGCCAGATCCCGGGCCGGCTCGTGGGCATGACCACCGACGTCGACGGGAAGCGGGCCTACGTCATGACCCTCCAGGCCCGCGAGCAGCACATCCGGCGCGAGCGGGCGGCAAGCAACATCTGCACCAACCAGACCCTCCTCGCCCTCGCCGCGAGCCTGTGGCTGGCCTCGCTTGGGCCCCACGGCCTGCGCGACGTGGCCGCGCTGGGCGCCGCGAAGGCGGCCGAGCTGGAGACCGCGCTGGCCGACGTGGGGGCCCAGCGGGCACACGAGGGGGCCTACCTGAACGAGTTCGCGGTCCGCGTGGCCGACCCCACGGCCGTGCATCGCGACCTCCTCGCGCGCGGCGTCCTCGCCGGGCTGGTCGTCGCGGAGGCCGTTCCCGACGAGCCCAGCGTCGCCGACACGCTGCTGGTCTGCGCCACGGAGGTGACGACGAGCGAGGAGATCGCGATCTTCGCCCGGGAGATCCAGGCTGCCATCGCCCATACGTCCTCGCCCGTGGCGGTGGCCTCGTGAGCGCCAGCGGGCCGCGCCTGCACCCAACGCTGTTCGAGCTGTCGAGGCCCGGACGTGTGTCGGACAAGGTGCCCCACCCGCCCGCCGACGCCCTGGATCGGCTGCCGTCGGAGCACCGGCGCGAGAAGCCGGCCGGCCTGCCCGAGCTGAACGAGGCGGACACGGTCCGTCACTACGTGAACCTCTCGCAGCTCAACCATGCGGTGGACACCGGCTTCTACCCGCTGGGCTCGTGCACCATGAAGTGGAACCCCAAGGTGAACGAGTGGGCCGCCCGCCTGCCGGGCTTCGCCCAGCTCCACCCGATGGCCCCGGACGACGTCGCCCAGGGCACCCTCCAGCTGCTCTGGGAGCTGGAGCAGATGCTCATCGAGGTCAGCGGCATGCACGCGGTGAGCCTCCAGCCCGCGGCCGGGGCCCACGGCGAGCTGACCGGGATCCTCATGATTCGCGCCTACCACGAGTCGCGGGGAGAGGCGGGTCGCACCGACGTGCTCGTCCCGGACTCGGCGCACGGCACCAACCCGGCGACCGCGACGATGGCCGGCCTGCGCACCAGGTCGATCAAGGCGGCCCCGGACGGCGGTCTCGACCTCGAGGCGTTCCGTGCCGCGCTCGGACCGCAGACAGCGGCGGTGATGATCACGAACCCGTCGACGATGGGGCTGTTCGAGTCGCGGATCGGTGAGCTCCTGGAATCCGTGCATGCCGTGGGCGCGCTGGCCTACATGGACGGGGCCAACCTCAACGCGATCCTGGGGCGGTTCAAGCCCGGCGAGGCGGGTTTCGACGTCATGCACATCAACACCCACAAGACCTTCTCTACCCCCCACGGCGGCGGCGGCCCAGGGGCTGGGCCGGTCGCGGTCGGCGAGGCGCTGGAACCGTTCCTTCCCGCGCCCCGCGTCGTGCGCGAGGCCGACGGGCGGTTCCGGCTCGAACGGGTGGGGGAGCGCCCCAGCTCGATCGGACGGATGCGCTCGTTCTTCGGCAGCACCGGAGTCCTGGTGCGCGCATACGCGTACCTGCGCACCCACGGCGCGAGCGGCCTCGCCGAGATCACCGACGATGCGGTGCTCGCGGCCAACTACCTGAAGGACCGCCTCGCCGACTCGGGCCTGTACGACATCCCGTTCCCGGGCGTGTGCAAGCACGAGTTCATCGCCTCGGCCACGTCCATCAAGCGCAAGACGGGCGTGCGCACGCTCGACATCGCCAAGCGCCTGCTGGACCATGGCTTCCACGCGCCGACCGTGTACTTCCCGCTGACAGTCGACGAGGCGATGCTCATCGAGCCCACCGAGACGGAGTCGATTGAGACGCTCGATGCCTTCGCGGATGCCCTGATCGAGATCGCCCGCGAAGCCGAGACGGATCCCGAGATGGTCAAGACCGCGCCGCACACGGCGCCCGTGCGACGACTGGACGAAGCCGGCGCCGCCCGGAATCCGAACCTTCGCTGGCGCCCCGCGACCGGCGAGTGGACACCATGCCCGGACTGACCCGTCCCCGAAAGGTTGCCAATTTGAGACCAACGAGCCCGCGTAACCGGTTTGACACGGTCCCCTCCATCGCTATCCTTCGGCGCCATGGTCGGTCGTAGCCTCCGGCAGATCGTCTGGGCGCGTCTCCGTCGCGACAAGGTCGCGATCATCTGCCTGTTCATCCTCGTCCTGATGTACACGGTTGCGTTCTTCGGCCCGGTCGTGGCCGGCTGGATCGGCCTCAGCCCGTACGAGTTCGACAAGTCCGCGATCAGCGAGCTCGGCGGGCGCCCGAAGGGCGAGATGGGCGGGATCAGCCCCGAGCACATCCTCGGCGTGGAGTGGGGCACCGGGCGGGACATCTTCGCCCAGCTTATCTTCGGGCTCCGGATCTCCCTGGTGGTCGCCACCAGCGCGACGCTCATAACCGTGTTCCTCGGGACCGTGATCGGGATCGTCGCCGGGTACACCGGCGGCATCACGGACACGCTGATCGGGCGGATCATGGACCTGACCCTAGCGTTCCCCTTCCTCCTGATCATCCTCGCGCTGTCCAACCCGCTCACGCAGCGCCTCACGTCACTCGGGGTGCCGGAAGGCAATACATCAAGAATCCTCTACCTGATTCTGGTTTTCAGCGTCTTCGGCTGGCCGTACCTCGCCCGGATCGTCCGCGGCCAGGTCCTGAGCCTGCGCGAGCGCGAGTTCGTCGAGGCGGCGGTGGCCATGGGTGCCCGCCGGCGCCGGATACTGTTCTCGGAGATCCTCCCGAACCTGTGGGCGCCGATCCTCGTCTACGCCACGCTGGCGCTGCCCTCATACATCGGTTTCGAGGCTGCGCTCTCGTTCCTCGGCGTGGGTGTCCTGCCCCCCGAGACGACCTTCGGGGCCATGCTGGCGAACTCCGTCAGCTTCTTCACCGTCGTGCCGACGTACCTGTTCATCCCAGGAACAGTGCTGGTCGTGCTCGTGGTGTCATTCAACCTATTCGGCGACGCGGTCCGGGACGCGCTGGACCCCAAAGCCATCCACTAAGCGTCGGCGACGCCGACCTGTTGGCGGGATGGAGGCCGCCGCCGGAACGCCACTCGCCAGGTAACCGCGTGTATGATCGGTCATCAAGTTGCTCCGGGACCGACCCGGGGAACTCGTTGGAGGAAAAGAATGGTTAGAACCAATACTTGGCTGCTTCGTGCCGGGGCCCTCAGCGTCGTTGCGATGCTGATCGCGGCCTGCGGTGGCACGCAAGCTAGCCCGGCGCCCGGCACCGGTGGCCCTGCGGCCACATCCGGTCCGGTGGCGACCGTAGACCCCAGCCTCGCCAAGAAGGGCGGGACGATCTACATCCTGACCCAGTCCGAGCAGTGGAACCACGTGGATCCGCAGCGCGTGTACACGGGCGAAGACCTCGCATTCTTCAGCGGCACGATCATGCGTTCGCTGACCGCGTACAAGTTCTCGGCCGATCCGACCGAGGGCACGTCGCTGCAGCCGGACCTGGCCACGGACCTCGGCACGTCTTCCGAAGGCGGCAAGGTCTGGAGCTTCACCCTGCGTGACGGCGTCACCTGGCAGGACGGCTCGGACGTGACCTGCGAAGACGTCAAGTACGGCGTCTCCCGCACGTTCGCGACCGACGTCATCAACCAGGGGCCGACCTACGCGGTCGTCTACCTCGACATCCCGACCGAAGAGGACGGCTCCTCGGCGTACAAGGGGCCATACGGCGACGCAGTCGGCCAGGAGCTGTACGACGCGGCCGTCACCTGCGACGGGAAGACGATCACCTTCAACCTGGCGCAGCCCATCGCGGACTTCAACTACACCGTGACCCTCGGCTTCTCGCCCGTGCGCGAGTCCGATGACACGGGCGAGAAGTACGGCACCGTTGCGCCGTACATCCAGTCGAATGGCCCGTACCAGGTCGAGAGCTACACCACCGGCAACGGCGGCAAGATGGTCCTCGTCCGCAACCCGAACTGGAACGAGGACAGCGACTTCCGCCCCGCGTACCCGGACAAGTGGGAGATCCACTTCGGCATCGATCCCAAGGTCCTGGACCAGCGGATCATGCAGGGGTCCGGCAACGACGCGTTCGCCGTACAGTACGGCGGCATCCAGCCTGAGAACCTCGGCGTCGTCTTCGTCGACAACGAGACCCCCACGGAGCAGTACGCAGGCCGGGCCATCAGCGGCTTCGACCCGTACTCTCGCTACTACTGGATCGACAACGTGAAGGTCCCGAACCCCAAGATCCGGCAGGCAATGGCCGTCGCCCTGGACCGCGAGGCGATCCGCCTCAACACCGGCGGTGAGTTCGCCGGTGGGTTCGCCGACGGTCTCGTCAAGCCGAATATCGGTGGCGACTACGCACCCACCGGTTTCTGGGACACCTTCTTCGGCAAGGAGGTCTCCACCTCCGGCGATCCGGAGCTTGCGATGCAGCTGATCGCCGAGTCCGGCGAGCCGGCTCCGAAGCTCGTCTTCAACATCTCCGATACCCCCGTGAACGCGCAGACCGCAGCGATCGTCATCGACTCGCTCGGCAAGGCCGGCTTCACGGTCACGCCGGCCCCGCTTCCGCCGGGCCAGTACTACAGCATCGTGTTCGATCCCGAGCAGTCCGGTGACTTCGGACTTGCCGGCTGGGGCGCGGACTGGCCGAATGCTTCGACCGTCCTCCCGCCGCTGCTGACCGACGCTGGTGGCTGGAACCTGTCGCGGGTCGACGACCCGACGGTCAACACGGCCGTCACGGCCGGGCTCACCGAGCTCGATCGACCCACGCAGCAGAAGATCTGGCAGGACCTCAACAAGTACTCGGCAGAACAGGTGAACACCCTGCCGACGTTCTTCGGGCTCAGCCAGACCATTGGTGGAACCAAGGTTGGACCTCTCTACCGGTGGGCCGCCTACGGCTCCTGGCCGTACGGCGAGATGTACGTCACCGAGTAGGGAACTGACGCGATAGCAATCGGGTCCCCGGCAGCGGCAACGCCGCTTCCGGGGACCCACCTCATTCCGCCAGAACGCGAGGAGGAAGTCAGATGACGGCGTACATCATTCGCCGCGTCCTCGGGATGATCACCCTGCTCTTCCTCCTGAGCATCGCGGTCTTCGTCCTCTTCAACATGCTGCCGGGCGACCCTGCCCGCCTCACCTGCGGAAAGTCGTGCACGCCGGCCGTGATCGAGCAGAACCGCGCGCGCCTCGGCTACGATCAGCCGCTCCACATCCAGTACGTCAAGTTCGTGTCCGGCATCTTCGTGGGGCGCACCTTCTCGGAGAATTCGCCGCAGCCGATCCAGTGCGAAGCCCCCTGCCTCGGCTACTCGTTCAACCGGCAGGAAGAGGTGCTCACGCTGATCGCCCGGTCGGCGCCGGTCACGTTCTGGCTCGCCGTCGGCGCATTCATCCTGTGGCTCTCCGTCGGGGTCAGCGTTGGCATCTTCGCGGCGCTCAGACGGGGTCGCTGGCCTGATCGGCTGGTGATGGGCATCTCGCTGTTCGGCTACTCGATGCCCTCGTTCTTCATCGGGCTCGTCCTGGTGTTCTTCGTGATCATCAAATGGCGGCTCCTGCCGTTCCCGTCATACGTCTCGCCGTTCGAGGACATCGTCGCGTTCCTGCAAACCATGATCCTGCCGTGGATCGTGCTCGCGGTGCTGTACGCCGCGTTCTACATGCGGCTGACGCGGAACCAGGTGCTCGAGGTCCTCAATGACGACTACGTGCGGACGGCGCGGGCCAAGGGACTGCCGGAACGCACCGTCGTGGTCAGGCACGCCCTGCGCGCCGGCCTGACGCCCATCGTCACCGCCGCCGGCCTCGACCTCGCCGGCCTGCTGGGCGGCGCGATCATCTCGGAGAACATCTTCAGCCTGCCCGGCCTCGGCGCCCTCGCGATCAATTCGATCGTCCAGTCGGACCTGCCGCTGATCACCGGCATCACCATGCTCACGGCCTCCCTCATCATCTTTGCGAACCTCATCGTCGACCTGCTGTACGCGGTGGTCGATCCGCGGGTCCGCCTCGTATGAGGCAGCCGGATATCCAGCGGAAGACGGGCCCGAACCCGGAGGCATATCTCACCGTCTCCGACCTCGTCGTGAGGTTCCCCAGCGAGGACGGCGTCGTCAACGCAGTCGAGGGGGTTTCCCTCTCGGTCGTGCGCGGCAAGACGCTGGCCATCGTGGGCGAGTCCGGCTCGGGCAAGAGCGTGACCGCCCTGGCGATCATGGGCCTCACCAACCGGAGGTCGGCCACGGTCACCGGCGAGGTCTGGCTCGACGGCGAGGAGCTGATCGGGATGCCCGATTCGGGCGTGCGCAAGCTCCGCGGCAACAAGATGGCGATGATCTTCCAGGACCCGATGTCCAGCCTCCACCCGTTCTACCGGGTCGGAGCCCAGCTGAGCGAGGCTGCCCGCGTTCACCGCAAGATCAGCAAGGCGGCAGCGCGGGCCGAGGCGATCGAGCTGCTGGACAAGGTCGGCATCCCGGCGCCGAAGCGTCGCATCGACGACTATCCGCACCAGCTATCGGGCGGCATGCGCCAGCGCGTCATGATCGCCATGGCCCTCATGAACGACCCGGCGCTCCTTATCGCGGACGAGCCGACGACCGCCCTGGACGTGACCGTCCAGGCGCAGATCCTCGAGCTGATCGGGAAGCTGCAGGCCGAGTTCAACACGGCCGTGGTCCTCATCACGCACGACCTCGGCATCGTGGCCGACGTCGCCGACGACGTCGCGGTCATGTATGCCGGCCGGGTGGTGGAGAGCGCGGCGACCGACCGCCTGTACACGAGCCCGGAGATGCCCTACACGCTGGGACTGCTGGCCTCGATCCCGCGGATGGACCGGGAGCGCACGGATCGACTGGATCCCATCCGGGGCAACCCGCCCTCGCCGCTTCGGCACCCGTCGGGCTGCGTCTTCCACCCGCGCTGCAAGTACACAGAGCTAGTCCCGGACGACGCCTGCGCCAACGTCCGGCCGGAGCTGCTCCCGAGTGAGGAAGGCCACCTCGTCCGCTGCCACCTCCCGATCGAGGTTCGACAGCGCGTGGCGGCGGAGGCTCTGGCGGCCGTCTCCGACGCCCCCGCGGCGGACAGCCGCAGCGCGGCCGCGGCAGGGGGTGCCGCGTGACAGTCGCGACGAAGGAGATCCTCCGCGTCACGGACCTGAAGAAGCACTTCCCGATCAAGTCGCGCGGTCTCGGCTTGCTGCCCAAGGTCGTTGCGCAGGTCAAGGCGGTCGACGGCATCAGCCTCAACCTCGATGCCGGCGAGACCCTGGGCCTGGTCGGCGAGAGCGGCTGCGGCAAGTCGACCGCCGGCCGGACAATCCTCCGCCTGCTCGCCCCTACCAGCGGCACGGTGGTCGTCGACGGTGAGGACATCACCAAGCTGTCGTCCAACGACCTCATCCCGTTCCGCCGGAAGGCGCAGATCATCTTCCAGGATCCGTACAACGCGCTCAACCCGCGTCACACCGTCGGCAACATCATCAGCGCGCCGTTCTGGATCCAGGGCCTGAAGCCCGACGGCGGCGTCAAGAACGCCGTCTACGAGCTGATGGAGCGCGTCGGCCTGAACCCGGAGCACTACAACCGCTACCCGAACGAGTTCTCGGGCGGCCAGCGCCAGCGCATCGGCATCGCCCGGGCGATCGCGCTCAAGCCCCAGTTCATCGTCTGCGACGAGCCCGTCTCCGCCCTCGACGTCTCGATCCAGGCCCAGATCCTCAACCTGCTGCGGGACCTCCAGGAGGAGTTCGGCGTCGCCTATCTGTTCGTCGCCCATGACCTGGCCGTCGTCCGCCAGATCTCGCACCGCGTGGCGGTCATGTACCTCGGCAAGATCATGGAGAGCGCGCCCAGGAACGAGATCTACACGTCGCCGCTGCACCCGTACACCCACTCCCTGCTGTCGGCGGTGCCGATCCCGGATCCGACGCGCCAGCGCAAGCGCACCCGGATCCTGCTGCAGGGCGACCTGCCCAGCCCGATCGATCCGCCGAGTGGCTGTGTCTTCCGGACGCGGTGCTTCCAGGCGCAGGAGAAATGCGCCGAAGAGGTCCCGCCGCTCGTCGACCTGTCGCCGGGGCATCAGGTGGCCTGCCATTTCCCGATCGCGGCGGCGGACCTGCCCGCGCGAATCGACGTGGAGGCGAGCGCCGACGAGTCCGATGCGACGAGCTATCTCCGCTCCGGTTCGGACCAGTCCACCGGAGTCGCAACGCCCCACGCGTGACGCTCGCGGCCCGGGGGACCGCCGTCAGTCCGAAGTTGCCCTGGCGCTCCACCCGGTCGGGAGAACGAACTCCCAGCCCGGCTGCCAGGCGAACTCGGCGGTGACGAGGTCTGGCAGGTCCCGGCCGAGCAGGAGATGCTCCAGCGCCCAGCGGTTCGCGGAGTGGGCGACCAGCACGAGGCGCGCGCCGTCCCAATCGCGCCCCAGGTCCGCGAGCAGCGATCCCGTCCGGTCCACCACCTGGCGGTAGCTCTCGCCGTCCGGCCACGGCTCGTCGACGTGGTGGATGCGCTGCGGCGCCAGATTCGCCACCGGTGTTCCGTTCAGGCGGCCATAGTCGCACTCGCGGAGGCGAGCGTCCTGGTGGATCGCGATGCCCGAGCCCTCGAAGGCGATCCGGGCCGTCTCCACCGCGCGAGCGAGATCCGAGGCGTACACGGCTGCGATCCCGTCGTCCCGACGGCGCGCCCCCAGCTCCGCGGCCGTCTCGCGCCCGCGCACCGACAGCGTGCCGGGTAGCCAGCCGGTAGCGATGCCGGCCTCGTTGTCCGTCGTGATCGCGTGCGTCTCGTACACCAGCTGGACGGCCACGGCGGCAGGATAGCCAGCCCGGAGGCGGGGCTGGTTGGCGCGTGGGCGATGCGGCGCCGCCAGGGGGCCACGGCGGGCGAGGTTGGCGGCGCGGCACGCGGCCCACGGTCGTAGGATCAGCGCGTGCAGCCCCTTCGAATCGCGCTCGCCCAGGTCGCGCCGGCGCTCGGCCAGCTCGATGCCAACCTCGAGCGCCACCACGCGTTGATCCGTGAGGCGCGCGCCGCGGGCGCCGGCCTCGTGGTGTTCCCGGAGCTCGGCCTGACGGGCTACCTGCTCCAGGACCTCGCCGCCGAGGTCGCGATGCGCCTCGACGATCCGCGGCTGGCGGCGCTGGCCGGGGAGACTGCCGACGGGGCGTCCGCGGTGGTGTCGTTCGTCGAGGAGTCCGGCGACCACCGGCTGTTCATCGCGGCGGCGCTGCTCGAGTACGGCGAGATCCGGCACGTTCACCGGAAGGTGTTCCTGCCGACCTACGGCCAGTTCGACGAGCGGCGGTTCTTCGCGCCCGGCGACATGGTCAGGTCGATACCGTCGCGCCTGGGCGTGGGCATGGGCATCGCCGTGTGCGAGGACTTCTGGCATCTCCAGACGCCCCAGCTCCTCGCGCTCGACGGCGCGCAGCTGCTGGTCAACGTGTCGTCGTCGCCGGGGCGCGACCTCGCGGCGCGAAACGAGGTCGGGCTGGGGACGGCGACCTCGTGGCGGACGCTGATGCGCACGTTCGCCCAGCTCACGACGTCGTTCGTCGTATTCGTGAATCGGGTCGGCGTGGACGAGTCGATGACGTTCTGGGGCGGGTCCGAGGTGATCGCGCCGAGCGGCGAACCGGTCTTCTCGGCGCCGCTATTCGACGACGGCCTGTACCTGGTCGACGTCAATCTCGATGACGTCCGCCGCGA
>DATKBR010000099.1:0-66340 GCA_035513775.1 Candidatus Limnocylindria bacterium | reverse complement strand
TCGCGCGGCCACCTCAGTCGCGGGGTCGGGCGTTGGCCCTGAGGTACTCGGCGACCTCCGCGATCGTGGTGCCCGGCCCGAACGACGCGGCAACGCCGGCGTCCTTGAGCGCCGCGACATCGTCGTCCGGGATGATCCCGCCGACCACGACCAGCACGTCGTCCATTCCCGCCTCGCGCAACTTCGCGGTCACCCGGGGCACCAGGGTCATGTGCGCGCCGGACAGGATCGACAGCCCGACGACGTCCGCGTCCTCCTGGAGCGCGGCGGTCACGACCATGTCCGGCGTCTGACGGAGGCCGGTGTAGACGACCTCGAAGCCCTCGTCGCGCAGTCCGCGCGCAAGCACCTTCGCGCCGCGGTCGTGGCCGTCGAGGCCCGGTTTGGCAATGAGCACCTTGAGCGGTTGATCAGGCATCGCATGGATTGTGCCACGGGCTTGAATGGCCTCGATCATCCGCGTCGTGCTTCCGTCTGGCTCGATCAAAGGATGACGAGGGCATCCCCGCCCGGATCGCGCTCGGTCGCGACCGCGCGGAACCAGGTCCGCGCATCGACGGCAAACCGTTCCTTGAGGGCGGAAAGGTCCCGTACGAGGCCGCGGTGGTGCCGAGCATCGGCAAGCAGGAGCACGATTCCGTCCGCTCCGATGTCCCTCGCCTTGCCGGCGACACTGCGTCCCAGCGCCTGGAAGTCGCCCAGGTGGGTCTCCGCCTCGACGAGGTAATCCCCCGACTCCGCGTACACCATGCCGTCGGCACTTCGCGGATCGCCGGCGAGCGGGATTGGGACTTCGGTCCGCCATCGAGCGTTCGGAGGCAGCCGGCGTTGGAATCGCTGGAGCAACGCGAGATGACCCTTGTCACGAACGGGATTGCCCGCCGGAAAGAAGCGACACGGCGAGCTCGAGCCCGAGCATCGACGCGTACCGCGCCGCAAAGTCGACGGTCAGGCTGGCAGGGTCACCGCGTTCGGCGCGGGCGAGTCGGTCGACGCTGACCCCAAGCCCCCTCGCGACCTCGCGCAGGCTGACGCCGCTGGCCCGTCGGGTCGCGCCAAGCTCGTCGCCGGCTCGATGCCTGAGCATCCGGCTTCGCCGCGCGCCACGGGCCACCTGGCTTTCCCGCGTCGCCATCGGCCCAGTCTGGCGAGCCTCGGTCACCGGGCGCTTATCGGCAGGCCCGTCTGCTCCACTGTTTCGCCCGCTCCCCGTCAAGCTGCTCCCCTGTCGCGCCTGCTCCCTGTCGCGCCTGCCCCCCCCGTCGCGCAGACACGACAATCGTCGAAACGCCGCCGGTGAGGCCATCACGATCCACGCTGGAACTCGGCGTAGCGCGGCGATCCCGCTCCTCGCACGTTCACCGCGAAAGCTACCCCTCGACCAGCGGGTCGTCCGGCGACAGAGGGCAGCCCGATCGGAGGCTGGACTCCCGCTCCGCGCGCCCCTCCTTCGACGTTTGTCGCGTGCTCGCAACGCGGGCGGTGGGGCGGTCGGCGGCGCCATCTTGCGAGGCGGCCGAGGCGCGACGAGGCGCGACGAGCAGCGCGCGCGCCGACGGCTACCCGTTCTGGCGCGGGCCGAGGTCGGCGAGGTGCTCGCGGTAGTGCCCGTAGCTGTTGCCGGCGATCACGGCGGCGGCCCAGGCGTCGTGCGCGGCCAGCTGGTCGTCGGTGAGCCGGGCGACCTTGCGGCGCAGCTGGCGATAGGTGTGCTCGATGTCGAGGATGATCTCGCCGGTCGTGCGGCCGGCGGCCGCGCGAGCCGCTCGCGCGTTGATGACGTCCTCGTCGTCCGGCGTCCTCTGCGGCTCCCCCGTCTCGATCAGCCCGCTGAGCCGCTCGATGGTGAGCTGGTGCCAGGTCGCCACGTGGGCGAGCATCTGCTTGAGCGTCCACGAACCCGTGGCGATGTGCTCCTCGAGCACCTGGCTCGGGATGGACTGGACCCGCTCGCGGAAGTCGGCCCAGCCTTCGTCCATGCGGGCGAGGGTTTCGGCGACGGTGGGCTGCCCGCTGGTGGCGTCCATGGGTTCGTTCAATCTCCTGGGCGACGCCGGTCGAGGTGGCTGAGGAACTCGGCGCGGGTGCGGTCGCGCGAGCGGAAGAGCCCGAGCACCGCCGACGTCGTCATGATCGTGCCCGGCTTGCGGATCCCGCGCATGACGGCGCACAGGTGATTGCCCTCCACCACGACGCCCACGCCCTGCGGAGCGAGCCGATCGTTGAGGAAGTCGGCGATCTGCTGCGTCATCCGTTCCTGGACCTGGAGTCGGCGGGCGTACATCTCCACGATCCGCGGGATCTTCGACAGCCCGATGACCCTGCCGCGCGGGATGTAGGCAACCGCCGCCGCGCCGAAGAACGGCAGCAGGTGGTGCTCACAGAGCGAGTAGAACGGGATGTCCTTGACGACCACCATCTCCGAGTAGTCGACCTCGAATACGGCGCCGTTGATGAGCCGATCGGGGTCGACGTGATAGCCGGCCGTGAGCTCCGCGTACATCCGGTGCACCCGATCCGGCGTGCCCCGGAGGCC
This sequence comes from Candidatus Limnocylindria bacterium, assembly GCA_035513775.1. Classification (GTDB taxonomy): domain Bacteria; phylum Chloroflexota; class Limnocylindria; order Limnocylindrales; family CSP1-4; genus UBA5189. The sequence continues at coordinate 63,804 of DATKBR010000099.1, read as the reverse complement.
GTCGCGGTCGGGGTCCTCGCCGATCTCCAGGAGGATCTCGCGGACGGCCTCCTCCACCGGGGCGGTAGGCGTGGCGAGGGATGGCGAGCCGACGATGGGCTGGGTGCGTTCGTCCTCGGCCTCGCGGCCGTCAAGCCCATGCTCCTCGCCGATCTCGGTCTCGATCTCGGTGACGAGCTTGCGAACGTGGTCTGGAAGGGCGGTCATGTCCGGGGATCGTACTCCCGTCCGCCCGAGGACCTCATTCGGCGGGCGGCCGGCCCCCAGCGCCACGGAGCCACGCGACCGCGTTCGCGCCGAGATCGCCGACGTGGTAGCCGCCCTCCTGGAGGATCACCAGGCGGCGATCGAGCGCCGCAACCCGGCGGCCCATTGCGTGATAGCCGTCCGTGGTCAGCGCGAGGTCACCGATGGGGTCGAGGTGGTACGTGTCGAAGCCGAGCGAAACCACCACGATGGAGCCCGCGGAGGCATCGATCCACTCGAGGGCGCGATCGAGGTCGGCGATGTAGGTCGCGTCGTCTGCGCGGAGGGGCTGCGGCAGGTTCAGGTTGGCGCCCGCGCCCGGCCCCTCCCCGACCTCGTCGGCGTGGCCCATGTAGAACGGGTACAGGCGCCGCGGGTCCGCGTGCAGGGAGGCGTACATCACGTCGGCGCGACGCCAGAAGATCTGCTGGGTGCCGTTGCCGTGGTGGACGTCGACGTCGAGGATCGCGACGCGCTCCCCCGACGCCTCTGCGATCGCGTGCGCCGCGATGGCGGCGTTGTTCAAGAAGCAGTAGCCGCCGGCCATGGCGGCCGCTGCGTGATGCCCGGGCGGGCGACACAGCCCATACGCCACCGCCTCGCCCCCGAGGACGAGGTCCGTCGCCGTCAGTGCAACATCCACGGCACCTCGCGCCGCGTCGTAGCTGCCGGCGACGAGCGGGTTCGACGAGTCCAGGCCCCACCAGCCAACGCGCCCCCCGATCGCGTCCGGCTCCGGGCGCGCCGCGACGAGCTCCTCGCTCATGCCGCCGAACATCGACCGGACCGGATAGGTGTCGGCGACCAGGAACTCGCGGTCGATGCGCTGGCGCTCGACCTCCGGCCACGCCTCCTCGAGGAAGCGCAGCAGGCCGGCATCGTGCACGGCAAGGATCGGTGCTGTGCCGTGGTCCGTAGGCGCCACGAGCTCGAAACCGCCGTCGGCGGTGAGCGCCCTGACGATCGCCTCGGCACGCTCCGGCACCTCATTGGCGGGCACCGGCAGGCCGAGGTAAGTCTCGACCTTCGGGTCGTGGCCGCGGTGGCGCTCGCTGTGGACGACCTTCATTCGCGGATCGTACCGGCGAGCGCTGCGGCCCGGGCGAGCCTGCGCGCCACGGTGCCCTGCCCGGGCGAGCCTGCGCGCCGAGTTCCGGTGCCCCAACGCGCACCCGGGCTACGATCCGCAGGTCATGGTCAAGCGTTCGCGCGTCTCGCCCCGCGGCGTCGCCCGGGCCGCCGCCCGCGCGGCCGCCTTCGAGCGCCTCGTGGACCGCGCGCTCGCGGCGATCCCGGATCCCTACCGAATCGCGCTCGACGAGGTCGCGATCGTCATCGAGGACGAGCCGTCGCGGGAGCAGCTGCGCGAGAACGACATCGAGCCCGGGGGCTCGCTCTACGGCCTGTACGAAGGGGTCCCGCGCGCCGAGTACGCCGCCGACTGGGCGGCCTCGCCGAACCGGATCACCCTCTTCCGGCTGCCGCTCGAGGAGGATTTCCTGGATCCGCTGGATCTCGAGGACGAGGTGCGGCTGACAGTCCTCCACGAGCTCGCGCACCACATGGGCATCGACGACGAGCGGCTCGAGGAGCTCGGCGCCAACTGATCAGGGCGCGAGGTCGAGGGCGGCGATGGCCGGTAGCTGAAGGAGGGCGACGATTGCGAGTCCGGCCATGAACGCGACCATCGGCAGGGTCACCCACCGGAAGCCGCGCTGCCGGGCAGAGCCGTCGCTCCGGGCGCGGTCGAGGCCGGCCGAGTAGAACGTCAGGCCGAGGAAGGCCGCGACCTGCGGCGCCGCGACTATCGCGGCAACGGTGAAGGTCAGGCTCCCGAAGGCCGTGATGAGGCCGAGGATCAGGACCGCCGGCAGGACGATGGCGGCACCACCGCCGTCGAGCCCGAGCCCGAGGAACTCCGCGACGCGGACCGCGACGTCCAGCCCGGCGCCGAGCGCGAACGACTGGATCGCCGAGGTCACGAGCGTGAACAGCACCACGACGAAGGCGATCGATGGCCGGGCGCGGAACAGGCTCATGGACCGCTGCAGGCTCTCGATGGCCCCCACGTCGCCGAGGACGATGCCGGTCGCGGCAAACGCGAAGGGCGTGACGACGAGCGCGCCGACCATCGACGCGATGAACGTGATGCCCGTGTTCGTGTCCAACGGCCGAAGCAACGGGATCGAGACGGCGAAGGCGACGACAGCCGAGGCAAGCCCGACGAGGAACCCGGCGCCGGCCAGGCGCCAGAACACCTGCCGGGCGCGGACCACGGCCTCCCAAAGCCGAAGTGGCCGGTCCGACGCGATGCCGCCGAGCACGGCGATGGCGATGGCCTGGGCGTCGATCGAGATCGTCACCAGCAGCAGGATCCCCACCATTACGAGGAAGTAGATGGCCAGGAGCGGCTCGACGATCTCGGGGTGCTCCTGGAACACGCGCACCGGGTCCTCCGCCAGCGCCTCCACCGTCGCCGGGTCACTCAGCAGCCGCCCGATGCCGACCAGCATGAGGACGGCCGTCGGGCCGAACGCGCCGAGGACGAGCAGTCCGATGTACAGCGAGGCGCGGCGGATCGCGGCGCTGGACGTGGCCGCGAGATGCAGGCCCGCACCGACGACCTTTCTCGCCGTCGGCAGCTCGTACGCCTTCGCCCAGGCCGGTGATTCCGGCGTCGGGGCGGAAGGCCGCCGGACGGTGTCCTCTGCCGGGTCGGAGCCACCGCCTTCGGGTTCGAACATGCGCGGAGGATACGCTCGGCTCCGGCCGATTCCGCGCCGCTCGGGCGCCGCAAGGCACCGATCTCCGGAGTCGCCGTTGCCGCTGTGTATCGCCGTCCATGACTTGCGCGATTGCGCAAGTTATGACATGATCGGCGGCGATGGTAATCGAGCTCCAGAATCGCGAAACGGACTACCAGCGAACGGCCGTGCTCGGTCGCGCGCTCGCCGATCCGAAGCGCCTGTGCGTGCTCGAGTCCCTCGCGGCGGGCGAGCTCTCGGTCAGCGAGCTGGCCGGCCGGGTCGCGTGCCAGGTGCCGAACATGAGCCAGCACCTCGCGGTCCTGCGCTCCGCGGGCCTCGTGTCCACGCGGCGCGAGGGCAGCACCGTCTTCTACCGCCTCGCCGACCCGCGGGTCCTCGAGGCCTTCACCCTGCTCCAGTCGATCGCCCGTTGATCGGGCGCGCCCGCTAGGGGCGAGAACCATTGCCCGCACGGCGGGCAAGCCCCGCCTAGCGGGAGAAAGGATCAACAGCGATGGCGATCAAGACAGCAACCGATGACACCTTCGAGGCCGAGGTCCTCCAGAACGACAAGCCGGTAGTGGTCGACTTCTGGGCCGCCTGGTGCGGGCCATGCAAGCTCGTCGCCCCCGAGATGGAGAAGCTCGCCGAGAAGTACGAGGGCGTGATCGACATCGTCAAGGTCGACGTCGACGCGAACCCCGGCCTCTCCCGTGCGTTCAACATCATGTCGATCCCGACGATCGCGTTCTTCGCGCCCGGCAAGCAGCCGATGGGCGTCGTGGGCTTCCGGCCCGCCGAGCAGCTCGAGGTCCAGTTCAGCCTCGACTCGTACCCGAAGGTGACCGAGGCCTCTGCCGCTGCTGCGACCGACACCGCGCCCGCCACCGCGAGCGACGCCGCGTAACCCTCCGAGTCGCCCTCGCGAGTCCTGCAAAGGCCCCCGACCCAGGGGGCCTTTTGGATTCCGGAACTCCTCGGGTGCCGGATCATTGCCAGATCCCCAACCGACGGTCGTAATCGGCCCGGAGGCCGGAATCGCCCGCCAGATTCCCGCCATCTGGTGGTTAGCCTCGAGTGGGACCTGAGATCCCGCGAAGACCATGCCGACCCGGCTGGAAAGGCCATGCGAACGCGATAGCCGGAACGTGCACGGTCCCCCGACACGCTGGTGGGGCTGGCACTGACGTGGCTAGCGTTCGACAGACGGCGATTTGGCAGTGATCGCGCGGGGGCGGCGCGGGGGCGGTTCCGGGGCGCGGTCAGCCTTCGGCACGGCGGTAGGCGAGCTCGAGCCAGGCGCGGAGGCGGTCCACCGCGTGGCCGTCGAGCTCGAGCGGGTCGAAGCGGACCCACTCCGCGCCCCGCGGTGACGGGCCGGCGTCCGGCGTGCGCCCGGCGGCGGCCGCGATCGTGGGATCGAGGCGTACCTCCACGCCCGCCGGTCCGACGGTGGCAAAGGGCTGGTCGCCGACCGACCACGTGATGACCCCGTCGGCGGACAGGCCCCGGGCCTTCGGCAGCTCGATGACGATCTCGGCTACCAGCGCCGGCAGCGACGGAATCACGACTGCGGAGCCGGGGTCAGGACGAAACCTGCGCAGGGGACGATCGCGTGCCCGGCGGCCGGATTGGGCGGAGGCGTGGAGCGAATGTCAGCGCGCCGAATCCAGGATCGCCTCGAGATCCGGGGCGTGCTCCGCGTAATGGTCGATCGTCTCGTCGTAGAAGAAGCGCAGGTTGTCCGAGTGCTTGATCCAGCGCGACTCCGGCACGACGGTGAGGTGGCCGCGCAGCTCCCCCGGGACCTCGCGTAGCCGGCGGCGCACCTCAGCCATGGGCAGTGCGCGCCACGTTGCCTGGAGCTCGTCGTTGATCGCGTCGCCGCGAGCGTCCCAGTCCAGGTCCGAGCGCTCCTTCACGGCGCTCCGCTCGTTGACGGCCAGCTCCTTCGCGACCGCGAGGGCGTTCTCCTGCCACCCGACGACGTGCGCGATGAGGTCTCGGCCCGACCAGTGGTGGGCGTCATCGATCGAGACGGCCAGCTGCTGGTCGGTCAGCCCGTCGAGGGCTTCGAACGGGCGCCACGCCTCGCGCTCCTCCTCGAGGAACTCCAGGGCGTTGAGGTACATCGGCGCGCCTCAGACCCCTGCCGGCTCGCGGTACTCGCCGAAGACGGCGCGCAGCACGCCGCACATCTCCCCGAGGGTCGCGTATGCCTCGGCGCAGCGGATGAAGTGGGGCATGAGGTTCGAATCCGACGAGCCGGGCCGACTGGCCGCCTCGCGCAGGCCGCGCAACGCGCTTTCCACGGCGCTCCCGTCGCGCTCCCGGCGCGTGCGCTCCAGCCGCGCCATGTGCGCCTCGAAGGAGCCCGGCGGCACCTCGAGGACGGGCACCGTGGTGACCTCGCGGGTGTCCACGTAGCTGTTCACACCGACGATCCGCCGCTCGCGCTGGTCGAACTCGCGCTGGAACCGGTACGCCGCCTCGGCGATCTCGCGCTGGGGGTAGCCATCGACCACGGCCGCGACCATCCCGCCCCGCCGGTCGATCTCGTCGAGGTACACCCAGACCTGGCGCTCCACCTCGTCCGTCAGCGACTCGACGAACCACGACCCGCCGAGCGGGTCGATGGTGCCGGTCACGCCCGTCTCCTCGGCGATGACCTGCTGCTGGCGCAGCGCGAGCAGGGCGGCCTCCGCGGTGGGTACCGCGAGGGCCTCGTCGTAGGCGTCCGTGTGGAGCGACTGCGTCCCGCCGAGAACGGCCGCGAGCGCCTGGATCGCGACACGCGTCAGGTTGTTGAGCGGCTGCTGCGGCGTAAGCGACACGCCCGCGGTCTGGGTGTGGAAGCGCATCCATGTCGAGCGCTCGTTCTCCGCGTGGTAGCGCTCAGTCATCAGCTGGTGCCAGATCCGCCGCGAGGCGCGGAACTTGGCGATCTCCTCGAAGAAGTCGCTGTGGCTGTTGAAGAAGAACGACAGGCGCGGCGCGAAGTCGTCGACGCGCAGCCCGCGCTCGATGGCGGCCTCGACGTAGGCCATGCCGTCGGCGATGGTGAACGCGAGCTCCTGGACGGCGGTGGAGCCGGCCTCGCGGATGTGGTAGCCGGAGATCGAGACCGTGTTCCAGCGCGGCATCTCCTTCGTCCCGAACTCGATCGTATCCGTGACGAGGCGCATCGACGGCTCCGGCGCGAACAGGAACTCCTTCTGGGCAACGAACTCCTTGAGGATGTCGTTCTGGAGCGTTCCCTCCAGCATCGCCCGCGGGTAGCCGGCCTTCTCCGCCGCGACGATGTACATCGCCCAGATCGGCGCGGCCGGCGAGTTGATCGTCATCGACGTCGACACGCGATCGAGCGGCAGGCCGTCGAGCAGGGCCTCCATGTCGGCCAGGCTGCTGACGCCCACGCCGCAAGTCCCGAACTCGCCCTCCGCCTCATCGTCGTCCGCGTCGTATCCGTAGAGCGTCGCCATGTCGTAGGCGATCGAGAGTCCGGTCTGGCCCGCGGCGAGCAGGTCCTTGAATCGCGCGTTGGTGTCCTCCGCGGCGCCGAAGCCCGCGAACATCCGCATCGTCCACAGGCGCGAGCGGTAGCCAGACGGGTGGATCCCGCGGGTGTAGGGCGGCTCCCCAGGCAGCCCGATCCGGGCGTCGTCGCGCGGGTCCCACGGGCCGTAGACGGGCTCGAGCTCTATCTCGCCGAGGGTCTTGAAGCTGGGCTGGCGCTCGGGCGAGCGAGCGAGGGCCGGGTCCAGTCGTTCGACCTTCCACGCCTGCCGGCGTGCCTGCCAGTCGATCGGGTCCGTCATGGGGGCGACAGTAGCACGAGGTCCCGTCCGGCCCGGAGGCCGGCGATCGCCGGCTCGGCGCGCCTTGCCGGCCGCTACTTGACCGGCACTGCTACTGGACCGGCACCGCGGCGGCGACTTCGACGGCAGTCTCGACACGCTGGTCGTGGTCGGCACGGGAGGCGTTCGGTTCGACGTTCGTCGCGACGATGACTACACGCACGTAAGGCCCCGCCGGCCAGATGACGACGGTCTGCAGCGACAGGTTGTTGATGGCCTCGAGGCGGAAGACCTGGCCGGCGCCACGCATCACCGGGCGGCTGGTCTTGACGTCGTCGATCGTCCGGCCGGCCACGGCGCCCGCGGTGTAGAACTCCTCGACCCAGGTGGCCTCGAGCGCCGGCTGCCCCGCCTGTGGCGTCGTGAAGACCGCGACCACGGTCCCTTCGCCGTCGCCGTGGTCCCACGTCGCGCCCGCGAACCGGAGCTCGCCGATGCCGTGTCCGGTGTACGTCCCCAGGGAGGCGCGGCTGCAGTTCGCGCCGGAGTCGACGGTGGTCGGCGAGGCCTCGATCATTCCTAGTGGCAGGAGCGCCTCCAGGTTCGGGAAGGCGCCCGGGGCGCGGATGTCCGTGGCGCAGCCAGCGCCGTTCGGGAGGCTGGGATTGACCGACCCGCCACAGGCCGCGACCAGGACGACGAGCGCCAGGGCCGCGAGCGCGAATCCGCGTCGCACGCGGGCTTCAGACGCGCGAGCACCGGCCGCGCAGGGGTCGGCCCCGGGCGCGCGGGTTGCCGCCGTCACGTCGCGACGGGACGCGGGTGTCGAACGATGCCCCTGGTATCGAGGTCGCCCTGCAGGACGCGCGCCGCGGCGACGAGGTCTGGATCACGCGAGATGGTCTTCGCGAGCCAGTCGATGTAGGTGGGCTCGAAATCCGCGACCTCGCCCAGGGTGTGCCCGTGGAACTTGCCGAACTCGATCGGCCACGCCTTGGCCGCGTCGAGGGACGGTGGCTCCGGCGGGCGGAAGTTGCGCTGCCGGCCCCGGCCAATTGGCCCGTTCGGCTGGGAGGCACGCAGCGGCTCCCGTCGCAGGCGATCGGCCGTCGACGGCGGGTTCGGCTCGTGGCGAACCCGCGGCCCCGTCGTCGTGTTCCGGGCGCGGAACGTGGCGGTCGTGTCCACGCGACCCGTCACCGGGCGGGTCGGGCGCGGTTCCGGCGGCCACGCGCCCCGGCGACCGTCGCCGCCGTCGCCATTTGCCTCGTCCGGGAAGGCGGTGCGCAGCTCGTTGTAGGCGCGATTGATCTCGGCCATCCGGCGCGTCGCGCGCTCCGCCGCGGCGGGGTCGTGCTGCGTCAGGTCCGGGTGGTTCTCGCGGGCGAGGCGGCGCCACGCGGCCTTGATCGTCGCCTGTCCCGCGTCGCGGGGCACGCCGAGCACGTCGTGAGGGTTCCGTTTGGGCACGATCGAAGTGTATCGGGGGCCGCCGGGGACCCCGTCGAACGCGCACGACCTACCATGCCGCGATGAGTGGTCGAAGGCTGGGGGTCACGGCCGCACTGACCGTGGGGCCCATCGCGGCGTGGCGATTCGCGCAGGCGTACCGCGCGCGCGCCGGCTATCCCCACCGGCACCCGCCGGATCACGACCCCGCCAGCCTGGGACTCGCCTTCGAGGAGCTCGCGATCCCGTCCGGCGGCGTCGACCTCCGGGCGTGGTGGATCCCGGCGCGCGACGGGACCCCCGGACCGGCCGTCCTGTTGATCCACGGCTGGGAATCGGCCCGCGACCGCACGTTGCCGAACGCCCAGATCCTGAACGCAATCGGCATCCACGTGCTCACCCTGGACGTGCGCGGCCACGGAGACAATCCGCCCGAGGACCTGCCGCTGACGGCGGGCGAGTTCGGCGAGGACGCCCTGACGGGCGTGCGTGCGCTGCTCGCCCGGCCGGACGTCACGACCGTCGGGGTCCTGGGGCACTCCATGGGCGGCATCGGGGCCCTGCTCGCCGCGGCCGCCGAGCCACGCGTCGCTGCGGTGGTCGCCGCCTCGACGCCGGCCGACCCGTACCGGCTCACGCGCCAGACGTTCCGCCTCGCGAAGCTGCCGCTCCCCGGCCCGTTCGCGTGGCCGCTCGCCTGGCTGACGACGCACGTATTCCTGGAGCCCCGCGGCCACACGGTGCGATCCGTCTCGGCGGCGCGGGCGATCGAGACCTACACCGGGCCCGTGCTCCTGATCCACGGCGACGCGGACCGGGTGGTGCCGGTCGGCCACCTCTCGAGGCTTGAGCGGGCCGCCCGCCGCGCGCGCGACGACGAGCCCGGGACGGGCGGGGTCGACGTTCTCGTGATCCCCGGTGGCGAGCACAGCTGGCTGTACGAGTTCGGAGCGTACCGGGGCGCCGTCGGCCGCTTCCTGACAGAGTCGCTGGGGGGCCCGCTGGGCCCGGCCGAGGCCGAGTCGATCGCGCGGGCTACCCCTGCCGCCCGCATGCCACAGCGCGAGCACCCGTTCTCCGCGATCGAACCCGAGCGGAGCGGCCTGCAGACACTCCTCCGCGGGCTCCGGATGGCGAGCCGGAACCGCGTGGAGCCCGTGGACGCCGACTTGCCCGCCCCGATCCCGGGCTCCGAGCTCGCCTGATGGACGCCTGATGGACACCTGGACGGCGATCCGCACCAAGCGTATGGTCCGCCGCTTCGAAGACCGCCCGATCGCCTCCGAGCACCTCCTCCGGATCGTCGACGCGGGGCGGCACGCGGGCAGCTCCAAGAACCAGCAGCGCTGGGACTTCGTCGTGGTCGAGGACCGATCCACGCTCCGGCGTCTCGCGGAGGTCGGGCCGCACGCGGGCCACCTCGGGGGCGCGGCCGCGGCGATCGGGCTCGTCACGCCCGACCCCACGACGCCGGGTGCGTCGCTATCGCTCGTCTGGGACGCCGGCCTCGCCGCCCAGAACATGATGCTGGCGGGGTGGGAGCTCGGGATCGGCAGCTGTCCAGCTACGGTGTACGAGCAGCCCGTCGCCCGCGAGGTCCTCGGCTATCCGGAGGATCGGTGGTGCGGCTACATCCTCTCGTTCGGCTATCCCGCCGATCCCGAGGACCTCACGAGGCCACCGAAGGCCGGCGGCCGCCGGCCGATCGACGAGGTGCTCCACCGCGAGGGCTGGTAGGCATCAGCCGAGCGGCGTCTCGGGCGCCGGAGCCCCTTCGGCGAGGTACGCGGCCGTCGCGCGATCCAGGCCCACGTCGCGGCCCTCGCGCTCCGAGAGAAGCCACTTGTGCTCCAGGACGTCGGAGTACGCCTGGACCGGGTCGCGCCCGCGGATCGCCGTTCGGAGGCGCCGGATCGCCGGGTTGAAGACTTCGCGCCGCCAGCGGCGCGCGCCCTGGGCCATCGGCATGCGCTGGCCCGTCGAGAGCTCGAGCCAGGCGACGTGCTCGCGCAGGTCGTTGAGCAGGAGGCGCGCCTGGCCCTCGAGCGCGACGAGCCCCGTCAGCCGCTCCAGCTCGTGCGCGTGGAAGGCACGATTCGACGTCGTCATGCGCACGCGCACCTCGGAGCCGGCCCCCTGGGGCACGACCTCGATCTCGTCCACCGCGTAGCCCAGGTCGTTGAGGCGTCGGAGGCGGCTCCGGATCGCGTGCCGGTCGCCGGCCGGGATCGCCGGCTCGAGGTGCAGCTCGTCCCAGATCGCCTCGTAGCGGGCGCGAACAGATTCGGCGGAGGCCACCGCGTCATCGAAGTCCTCCGGGCGACCCTGCAGCGCCGCGACGTCGGCCAGGCCGAAGCCCACGTTCTCGACGAGGATGTCGAGGTCGAAGGCCCGCTGGCCGTCGGAGAGAGCGGGATGGACCTCGCTCGTCTCGGCGTCGACGAGGAAGGCCTGGATCCGGTCGCCGTCGCGCCGGAACAGCGTGTTCGCGAGCGAGCAATCGCCCCAGAACACGCCGCCCCGGTGAAGGTCGACGAGAAGCCAAGCCATGGCATCGAGGAGGCGCGTCCGGTACGGCCCCGGCCCAAGTGGGAACCGGGCGAGGAGCCGCCGGAACTGGAGCGAGTGCGCGAGGTACTCGGTGACCAGGATCGCGCTGCCGGTCCGGGTGTGCTCCGCGATGCCGATCGGCAGCACGGCCGGGAGTCCGACGCGCTCCAGGTGGCCCAGCACTGCGTACTCGCGCCGGGCCACCGTGATGGGCTCCTCCTTGAGCGCCACGAGGACGCCATCGACGACGAGGAAGCGCACCAGGTGCCGCGACGGCCCGACCGCAAGCTCGCGGAAGGCGAGCTCGTCCGGCCACGCCGCCAGCGGCAGCTCCCACGGGAGGTCGAGCAGGCCCTCAGTGCGCCGAAGGCGGAGGAGCGGGAACTCCGACGCCTCGGTCATGCCGTGCCCTCGTTACCGCCGCTGCTGCCGACGACAACGACGTGCGGGCCCCACATGCCGCCGCCGCGGAGGAGGCGGCCTGGTCCGGCCGGCCCGTCGCCCAGGTAGATGACCGCCACGCCCTCGCCGAATCGCGCCAGCGAGGCGGCAATGCGTCCCTCCGTGTCCGGCTCCAGCAGGACGAGGGCGGGCCGGCGGATATCGGGCGGCCCTGTCTCGCCGGCCGACCGGAGCCACGCGCGCGCCCCGAGCGCCGGATCACGGGCGATCGGCGTCCACGGTGTGGCCGCGTCGTCCTCCTCCAGGCCCAGCCGGGCGTCGAGCTCCTGCTGTGCGCGCTCGAAATCGACGGCCGCCCAGCCGATTCCGGCAAGCGGCAGGCCCTCGAGCGACGCGTCGTAGGTGAACGCCGCGGCGCGGACGGCCTCGGCGGCATCGACCAGCTCACGCCAGCTCATCGCCGGATCATCGCCGGATCGCCGGCGGATCGCCGGCGGATCGCCGGTGCTGATCGCCGGATCACTACTCGATCACCGCAGCAACAGGTCCGGCGCGGCCTCGCCGACGGTGGCGAAGCCGAGGCGCTCATACAAGTGCTGCGCCGGCTCGTTTTCGGCCTCGACGCCGAGATGGACCACCTCGCTGCCGGCACCGAGCGCGTCGCGTACCGCGATCGCGGTCGCCAGGCCACCGAGCCCGCGGCCACGGAACGCCGGCCGCGTGCCGATCGACGACAGGTAGCTGCCGGCGTCGGTCGTGGCGCGGCGGGCGATCGCGGCGGGCACGCCGTCGATCGACAGCAGGACGACCGAGCAGCCGGGCCGAGAGACGCAGGCCAGGACGTCGTTCTCCAGCGCGACGCGCCGGTTCGGGTCGACGCCGAACGCGTCGGCGAGCACCAGCGAGGCATCGACCGCCCACCGGCGACGCTCCGCCCACTGCCTGCTGACGGACGCGCCCGGGCTGCCCGCACGTCCAGGCCGGCCCGTCCCGCGCGTCCCGTCCCCTGCACGGCCCGCGCCGCGGTTCCACTCGCGCCGGCTCACCGTGACCGCCGACCCGCCCCCGAATGCCCGCTCGACCCTCGCCGTCAGCGCCGCCACCAGCGCATCCGCATCGCCGTGATGCATGAGGACCATCCGCAGATCCGCCCCGACGGTCTCGAAGCCCGCCGTGGCGAGACGCCCGGCGAGATCGGCCGGCGTCCCGCCAAGCGGCAGCGGGCGAACGTGCGGCAGGCGGCCCAGGGCAGAGAACAGCGTGATCACCTCGTCGAGGCGACGATCGAAGGCGGCGCTGCCAACCGGCCATTGCGGCGCGACGAGCCGGTTCCAGAAGGGCTCGGCGTCGCCCGTGTCGTGGAACAGCCAGCCATCGCCAAGATCACGCAGCTCTCGCGTGGGCGTCTGCTGGGCCCGGGCCTCGTGGAGCACCAGCCGGCGGGCAAGGTCGTGGTCAAAGATCCGAACGCCGCCCACGGACGAACCATACGAGGAAGCGGCGCCCGCCGCGCTATCGTGACGCGCACAACGACTGCCCTGGAGGATCCGATGCGCCCATTCGTCCGCGGTCTGGCGACCCTGTCCTCCGCCGTCCTGCTCGTCGCGTGTGGCGGCGCGACGCCGACGCCGGCGCCGACGGCGGCCCCCACGTCGGGACCGGTGGCCACGATCCCACCTGCTACGAGCGAACCGCCCGCGGAAACCCAGATGGCGAAGGTCTGCGAGGAGACCACCGCGGCGACGGACGTCGAGACCAGCGTGGGCGGGTTCGCGTGGGGCTCGGTGACGGCGAAGGTCGGCGACGTCGTCACCTGGACGAACGGTGATGACGCCCCGCACAAGCTCGCGTTCGACGACGGAACCTGCACGATGGACGGGAACATCGACGGTGGTGGCGGCACGCGCAGCCTCACCTTCTCGAAGGCTGGAACCTTCGCGTTCCACTGCACGTTGCACGGGCAGATGCCGGGCTCGATCACGATCACGGAGTAGCGCCAGCGACCGCGGCTCGATCGACGCCTCGCGGCGGCCGCCGCCTCGGGTGGCCCGACGCTGCGGCGGCAAGCCGGGCGCGCCGACTGCGCAACCGAATCCCGGGACAGCGTGTTGAATCGCTCGATGGACACCGATGTCGCGCTCGCCGAACGGCTCGCCCGGGATGTCGACGCGGGGTTTCCAGCGCTCGTGACCGAGCATTCGGACCGGCTGTTTACGATCGCCCTGCGCCTGCTCGGCGATCGGCGCGATGCCGAGGAGGTCGCGCAGGACGCACTCGTCCGGGCGTATCGGGCCATGCACGGCTACCCGCGCGATCGGATCGCCGCGCTCAGGCTCCGGCCGTGGCTCGCCTCGATCGCCGTCAACCTGGCGCGCAATCGGCGCCGGCGACACGATGACCGGCAGCCACCGGGCTCGCTCGAGCCGATGCTGGACGCGGGGTTCGACCCGCCGGCCGACGGCCGAGGTGCACCGGCGACTGCGGCGGATCGCCGCGAGACGCAACGGGAGCTCGCGGCCGCGCTCATTCGTCTGACCCCGGCCGTCCAGTCCGCCATCGTCCTCCGGCACGTCGATGGGCTGTCGGTCGCCGAGGCCGCCGAGGCGCTGGGCCGGCCGGAGGGCACGGTCAAGGCGCAGGTCCATCGCGGGCTGCGCGAGCTGCGCGTCCTGCTCGAGGACGGGCCGGAGCACACCCACACCACCACCCAACGGCAGCGGGCCGCTCGCCTGCTGCCGGCCACGGAGGCCGTCCGATGACCAACGCCACGCCGCTCACCGATCATGGGCTCCGGGATGCCCTGCGCGGCCTGCGGGCGATTGCCCCGACCTCGGTCGGGTTCGGAGCGCTGGTCGAGGCCGGGCTCGCGGACCACTACGCGCCGATCGACACGCCCCTCGGCACCGTGTTCGTGGCCTGGAACGGCCGCGGCGTCTCGTGGGTCACGCCCGCCGGCGACCGCGCCGAGTTCGAGACGCGATTCCGGTCGGCGGTCGGTCGCGACATCGCGGCGGCGGAGCAGCTGCCGGCGCGACTCTCGACGGCCATCGGCAAGCGCCTCGGTGGCGATCGTCGGGTCCGGATCGACCTCGACCTGCGCGGCCACACGCCGTTCGAGGTCGCGGTCTGGACGAAGGCGCTGGAGATCCCGCGCGGCGAGGTTCGGCCGTACGGCTGGATCGCGGCGGAGATCGGCAAGCCGAAGGCCGTTCGGGCTGTCGGGAGCGCGCTCGCCCACAACCCGGTGCCGCTCGTCGTGCCCTGTCACCGCGTGGTTCGCAGTGACGGGATGATCGGGCAGTACTCGATGGGCGGGCCGGACGCGAAGCGCCGGATCCTGGCCGCCGAAGGACTGGACACGGACTGGCTCGAGGCGGAGGCGGAGGCGGGGACCCGGTACAGCGGCTCCGATACGACGCACATCGTCTGCCTGCCGACCTGCCACAACGCGAAGCGGATCACGCCCCGGCATCGAGTCCCGTTCCGGTCGCTGGCGGCAGCCGTGGCCGCGGGTTACCGAGCCTGCCGGGAATGCCGTCCGGCGTCGGGCGCCACCCTTGCCGCCTAGCCCGGCGACGGGTGAAATGCCAGGCGATGCGCCCGGCGGGGTCGACCGCACGACTGTCGACAACAGACCCGCGACCGCTGTTGACGAGGCGGTCGACCGTCTCCCCCGGTCCTCGAGTGCTCAGCGTCGACGATGACGAAGCCGAGCGTGGTTCCCGCGACCGATCTCGACGACCGACGGGTCCGGGAGTGTTGACCGCGCATCAAGTCCGTGCCTGCGATCCGCGCCCGCAGGCCGCCTCCGGGTGCCGCGGCTCCTCGCCGGAGTGGGCTCGCTAGAGGGCTGCGCGGATCCAGTCGAGCGCCTCCAGCCGCATCATCCCGTAGTTGTAGAACGCGAGATGACGGACCCCCGCGTCGCGAGCAATCTGCACGCGGAGTCGTAGGTCTTCTGGGCTGTGGCTGTCGGGCGGGCCAGGGCGGAGGATCACCTCGAGCAGCGACGGGTCACCCAGGGTCTCTACGTAGTCGGACACTTCGCGCCGGTATCGCTCGACGTCCTGGAAGTACGCCGTGACCGAGACGCGGTCGACCGGCCCTGCCATCCTGCCCAGGTCGAAGCCATCGCTGGCCGCGACGTCGACTGATCGGGTGCGCGGGTCCAACGAGGCGAAGTAGCCCGACACGTCGATGACGGCGATCTCCACGTTCGGCGCCCTTGAGCGCACGCTTCCGGAGACGTGCTCGACGAAGGCCGAGATCATCGCTCGGCGGGTCGCCAGGTAGTCATCGAGCATCCGCTCGAGGGATGGATCCGCGTCGCCGATCGCGCTCCCGGGACCGTCGAGCACGCACCGGAGATGCCGCCCGACTGCGCGGCGAACGGCGTCTCCATCCACGCCGCCTGCCTTCGCCGCCTCGATGCAGGCGCCACAAAAGCAGACGCCGAGCATTCGTCGCTCCTGAGCGCGGAGCGGGATCATCACCCGCTCGTGATGACCGCCGTGGTCGAACGGCAGGTAGGTCATCGACTCCAGGTGGATGATCGACGGCCCGCGACCCGCGATGTCGCAGGCCAAGGCGGTGGCGTACGCCTGGACCGCCGGGTTCGCCGGACACAGCATGTGCAGGAGCCGGTCGCCGAGGGCCGTCTGCGGGGCGAGGTCCTGCCTCGCCTCCGCCAGGCGGGAGTTGTGCAGGATAACCGTCCAGGCCGACGTCGCCAGGCCGTGCCGGGTCGCGGCCTCCGCAAGCTCGACCATCACGTCCCTCGAACCGACGACCGGGGCCACTACCGGACGCAGTATGTCGTCACCATATACGCCCCAGTCCGGCTGAAAGTAGACGGCGCCGCTCGGCTGGTACGCGATGGAGCGCACCGGGTTGTGCGGGAGAAGGTCGCGGCCGGCATGGTAGGCGGCCGTCGTCGATAGACAGGTCAAGCCGGCGTCCACCGCGCGCCGCGCAACGACATCGGCCCCCTCATCGAGGAGATCGATCGCGAAGGTGAGGAGCGTGGTCGAGGTCGAGGCCATTGCGAGCACTCAGCATGATGCGCGCTCGTCGGCGGGCGCATCGTCATACTGTCGTACAGGCAGTCGGCTTGTCGCGCAGGCTCGCGGCCACGAGGCCGATCCCCGCCACGGCCGGGCGGCAGCAGCAGGATATCCTCCGTGCAGGTCACGGACTCCGGCAAGTGGCGAACGCGGATCGGCGGGAGGGACTGGCGACATGACCCTCGACCAAAGGCTGGCGGTCCTCGACGCCGTCCCCGACACGCCGGCTGTCGTGGTCGATGCACCGGTCGTCCGCGGCAACGTCGAGCGGATGGCGGCGATGGCCAGGGACAGCGGCAGGGGCCTCCGACCTCACACCAAGGCACACAAGACGCTCGAGATTGCCCGGATGCAGCTGGACGCCGGGGCGTCCGGGCTGCAGGTGGCCAAGCTCGGCGAGGCGGAGGTGCTCCTGGCCAGCGGCGTCACGGACCTGTTCATCGGCTACCCGGTCGTTGGTGCCGCCAAGGTTGCGCGGTTGCTGGACCTCGCGGAGCGAGTCCAGCTCTCGGTCAGCCTGGACTCGCTCGAAGTCGCTGCGCCGATCGGCCGGGCCGCGCACGCCCGCGGCCTGGTGATCCCCGTGCTCCTGGAGCTGAACACTGGGCTGGACCGCATCGGCGTGCCACCGGACGAGGGCGCGGTCGACCTTGCGCTGCACATCGCAGCCCTGCCCGGTATCGGCTTTGACGGCGTCCTGACCCACGAAGGCCATGCGCTGCCCCGTTCGGCCACCCACGCCGAGCTGGAGCGCGAGACGCTCGCGGCATGTGCCCAGGTCGTGTGGGTCGCGGAGGCCATCAGGGCGCGCGGGTTGGAGGTCAACCGGGTCTCGGTCGGTTCGACGGCGACCGCCCGGTTCGGGATGCGGGCTCCAGGCGTGACCGAGCTGCGCCCCGGCACCTACGTGTTCCACGACGTGACCACCGTCGCCCAGGGAGCGGCCACGCTGGACGACGTCGCGATCTGGGTCGTGGCGACGGTCGTCAGCGTGCACCACAGCTGGGTCGTCGTCGACGCGGGTTCCAAGACCCTCTCATCGGACCGCGTGAACAAGCGTGGCGCCCCTCCGATCGTAGGGCAGCTCGCCGACCGGCCCGACTACCAGGTGGTGCGCGTCAACGAGGAGCACGGGATCATCGCCGTGCCACCGGGCTCGCCGCTGCGGGTCGGCGACCGCGTGGCCATCATCCCGAGCCATGCCTGCACGGTCGTCAACCTCACGGACGAGCTGCTGGTCGCGGAGTCCGGAGCGGTCGTCGACCGCTGGCGCGTTGCCGCCAGAGGACGCGTGCAGTGACGCCCGGGATTGGCCACGTCATCGCCCCTCGCCCACACCCTTCGCCGTCGTCGCCCTGAAGGTCCCGGATTTGACCGAGGCCGGCATCGACATCGCTTGCCGTGCGGATCGACGTCGGCGATCGTCGCCCAAACCGTCCTGAAGATCGCCGCGTACGGATACGACGGAGACCTGGTCCCGGGGCCGACGAATGCCTTCAGCAACTGCTGGAAGCGAAGTCCGGGACGCGCTGCTCACGTACACTCCGGCGCACAACGGCCAAGGGGCGTGGCGGCATCCGGATGGCTGCCCTGTGAGCACGAATTCCCGCGGGAGGTCTGCCTTGAGACTGACACAGGATGTGTACCTGGTTGCCGGCGGCGACAACGGCCTGAACATGACCCATTCCAAGGACAGTCATGTCTATCTGATCGACGGCGGTGATGAGCTCGTTCTCATTGATGCCGGGTTCGGTCCTGCTCAGGCTCAGATAGAGGCGAACATCCGAGCAGACGGGCTTGATCCGTCAAGGATCACGAAGGTGCTGGTCACTCATTACCACGCCGACCACGCCGGTGGGCTGGCCGGCTGGAAGCGGTCCTACGGCAGCCGCGTGATCACTGGGCAGGAGGCGGCAGATCCCATCCGCCAGGGTGACTCCTACTGGAATGGCCTGGCCTGGGCGCAGAGCTTCAACTTCTACCCGCCCGAGTACGTCCTGGAGCCGTGTGAGGTCGACGAAGAGCTCCTCGGCGGGGAGACAATCGACGTCGGACGGTTCCGGATCGAGGCGATCTACACGCCCGGTCACTGCAAGGGTCACTTCTGCTACCTGCTGCAGGGCAGCGACCGCCGCTACCTCTTCTCCGGCGACGCCGTCTTCTGGGGCGGCAAGATCGTCCTCCAGAACGTCGTCGACGTCAGCATTCCCGACTACGCGGCTTCGATGGCGAAACTTCGGCAACTCGAATTCGACGCGCTCTTGCCGGGACATCTGACGTTCTCGCTGCAGAACGGCAAACGCCACGTCGAGCGAGCTGACAATGAGTTCCGACAGATCGGAGCCCCGCGGAATCTGCTGGCCTAGGTGTGGCTCCCGCAAACGAAGCGGGGGGGATCGCAGTCGGAAAGGAACGTGCAATTGGCGACCGGGCGACTTGCAGGCAAGCGGATCCTCATCACTGGAGCCGGCAGCGGGATCGGACGCGCGACCGCGCTGCGGTTCGCACAGGAAGGGGCCGCAGCGATTCATGTTGTCGATCGGCTCCAGGATCGTGCGGACGCCGTCGTCGCTGAGCTTACGGACCTCGGGGTGGATGCGGTCGCGATCTGCGTGGATCTCGGGTCGATCGACGCCTGTCAGGCCGCCATCGACACGGCGACGCGAGGGGACCTTCCGTTGGATGTCGTCGTCAGCAATGCGGCCGCGTGGACGGAAGAGTCGTTCCTGGAACTCAAGGACGAGTCATGGCAACGCCTGATCGCCGTGAATCTCACAGCCTCGTTCGTGATCGGACAGCGCGCGGCGCGAGTCATGGCTCGGCATGGTGGCGGCGTCATCCTGTACACCGCGTCCGTGAGCGGACTCGGGGCCAGCCGCAGCTTCAGCCACTACTGCGTTGCCAAAGCCGGCATCCTTTCGCTCGTCAAGTCGATGGCGGTGGAATTGGCCCCGAACCACATCCGAGTCAACGCCGTCAGCCCGGGACCGGTCGACACGCAGCAATCGGTCGACATCGTCGGCGACGCGGCGATGGCCAAGTTTCGAGATTCCTTTCCCGTCGTTCCCATGGATCGCATGGCGTCAGCTGACGAAGTCGCGAGCGCGTTCCTCTATCTCGCATCGGACGATGCGTCGTACGTCACCGGCCATAACCTTGTCGTCGATGGTGGCCTGACAGCCCAGGTCTACGATGTCCCGGAGGCCTGATCGGCTGCGTGAGCCGCGGCGCGATTCGACGACGCCACCCGGGTGCCGTCGTGTCGCTTGAGGAGAACTACCGAGCGATCGCGCTGATCCGGGCGTTCGAGGACCGCTGCTCCGAGCTCAAGGCAGCCGGGGAGATCCCGGGCTCCATTCACCTGTGCAACGGACAGGAGGCTATCCCCGTTGGAGCCTGCCGAGCGCTCGAGAGTCGTGATGCGCTCACAGCGACCTACCGCGGCCATGGGTGGGCGATCGCCCGCGGGATCCCGCTGGTGGACCTGTTCGCCGAATTGCTCGCCCGCGACTCCGTTCTGTGCGGCGGACGAGCGGGGTCACCCTACTTCTCGTCCGCGGCGCACGGATTCCTCGGCGAGAACTCGATCGTCGGCGGAGGCGTGCCCATGGCCGCAGGCGCTGCGCTCGCGTCACTGCACGACGGGCGCGGAGCGGTGAGCCTCGTTTCGATCGGCGACGGAGCCCTGAACCAGGGCGCGGTCCACGAAGCGTTGAACTTCGCAGCTGTGTACTCGTTGCCGCTGGTCATCGTCGTCGAGAACAACGTCTACTCCGAGATGACGCCAATCGATGCCATGGTCCGTATCAAGCCCTTGTCGCGACGCGCCGATGCTTACGGCATCCCGGGGCTGACCGTCGACGGCAACGACGCGGATACGGTCACGGATGCTGTCGGAGCCGCCGTCGTTCGTGCCCGACAGGGCGGTGGCCCTACGCTCATCGAGGCCCTGACCGAACGGCTCGTGGGCCACTACAGCGGTGATCTGCAGCACTACCGACCGGCCGGCGAGCTCGCATCGGCACGCGAGCGTGAGCCGCTCGTCAGACTCCGCCACGCTGCCGTTGCGCGAGGTCAGGACTCCACCTATCGGCTCGATGAGATCGATCGGGAGGTCGCCGAGCTGGTCGATATGTCGCTCGCCAGCGCTCGGACGATCTCGTACCCGGACGCCCGAACCGTCGCGGATCACGTCTATGCCTGAGATCGCGGGTCCACAGGAGCTGCGCTACATCCAGGCCGTCAACGCAGCGCTGCGTTGGGCCCTCGAAACCCACCCCGAAGCCCTGATCTTCGGTGAAGATGTCGCGCTGCCGGGTGGACCGTTCGGAGCTACGAAGGGTCTGCATGATGCATTCGGAGGGCGAGTCTTCGACACGCCGATCTCCGAGGCCGCGATCATCGGCGCTGCGCTGGGAGCGGGTATGCGCGGTCGGCGCCCGATCATCGAGATCATGTACGGCGACTTCATGGCCGTGGCCATGGACCAGATCGTCAATCAGGTGGCCAACACCCGGTATGTGTCGCGCGGAACCTGGTCGGCACCGATCACGATCCGGACGCAACAGGGCTATTCCCCGGGCGCATGCGCCCAGCACTCGCAGAGTCTCGAGGCCTGGTACGGCCACATCCCGGGGCTGCGGGTCGGCATCCCAGCGAGCCCACGGGATGCCTACGAGATCCTCCGATCCGCGATCGCCTCGGAAGATCCGACACTCGTCATCGAGAGTCGCCTGCTCTACCCGGACACAGGGCCTGTCACCCTCGGCGGGCCCGTCGAGCCAATCGGGGGAGCCCGCGTCGTGCGACCCGGTTCGGACGTGACGCTCGTGAGCTGGTCGCGGTTGGTGACCGAGTCCATCCGGGCGGCCGAAGCAGCCGCGGCGGAAGGTCACAGTGTGGAGGTCATCGATCTTCGGTGGCTGTCGCCATTGGACTTCGCGACTGTCGCCGAATCGGTGCACCGGACCGGACGGCTCGTCATCGCCCACGAGGCCAACCTGACGGGCGGATTCGGCGCCGAGATCGCGGCTCGCGCGGCCAGGGAGTGCTTCTGGGACCTTGACGCACCGATCGAGCGGATCGGCGCGCCCGATATCCCGATCCCGGCCGCTCCCAGCCTGCAGGCCGCGGCCATCCCGGATGCGACCTCGATCCTCGGGGCGATCGGCAACGTCCTCGACGGGCCGGCTCGGCGAGACCGGCCCGCATCTCCGGCCGGCCCACGTCTCGGTCAGGACGCGGCCAGGTCGCTCGACGCCTGACGGCGCGGTCGGCGCGGTCGGTCTTCAGCCCGTGCGAGCAACCGTCACGCGTCCCCGTGCGGCGGCCATCGCGCCGTGGTGCCGCGCGAGACGGGTGAGGCCCTCGGCGAGACGTTGTCCCGACGTGAGGGCGATCCGCACGAAACCTTCGCCCGATGGTCCGAACGTCGACCCAGGAGCGACAGCGACGCGCTCCTCGTCAAGGAGCGACCGTGCGAAGGCGTCGCTGCCGACACCCGAGCCGCGGACGTCCAGCCAGAGGTAGAACGCCCCGGACGGTGGGTGAGCCGGGATCCCCAGCGAACCCAGCAACTCGAGACTCTGCCTTCGACGGTCGGCGTAGGCGGCGCGCATCATCTCCGCCGGCTCCTGCGGACCGCGCAGCGCTGCCAGAGCAGCCCACTGGGCGGGCGTGTTGACGCACGAGATCATCGCCTCCTGGAGCGTGGCGATGATCGGGGCGACGGAGGCTGGCGCGGCCACATACCCCACGCGCCAGCCCGTCATCGCGTACGTCTTCGAGAAGCTGTGGACCCCGACCACCCGGCCGGAGGTGTCGAGCGAGGCTGCGCTCACATAGCTGTCGTCGTACGTGATCGCGTCGTAGGTCTCGTCGGACAGGATCCAGATGTCGTGCCGCTCCGCGAACCTGACGAGTTCGATCATCAGCTCCCTCCCGATGATCGATCCGACGGGGTTCAGCGGGGTGTTGAGGAGGATCAGCCGCGTCTTCGGGCTGACCAGTGTCTCGAGCTGCGCGATGCTGGGGAGGTACCCAGTCTCCGCGCTCAGGCGGTAGTCACGGATGACCGCGTTCCGCAGAATCGCCATCATCCGGAAGTTCGGCCAGCCAGGATCCGGCAGGAGCACCTCGTCGCCGGGTCCCACGAGAGCGACGAACGCTGAGTACAGCCCCTCGGCCGCTCCGTTCGTGACGATGAGCCGGTCCGGGTCGACCGTGACCCGGTTGTGGCGATGGAGCTTGCGCACGAGCTCCGAGCGAAGCTCCGGGAGACCAGCGTTGTTCGCGTACTTCGTATGCCCGGCCCGGAGCGCTTCGATGCCGGCGGCCACGATGTGCGAGGGTGTGGGGAAGTCCGGCTCGCCCGGCGCCAGGTTGATGACGTCGTCCATCGTCGCGATGCGATGCATCATGTCCCGGATCCCGGATCCAGGCATCGATGCCGCGGCCTCGGATGGCTTCGGTCCCATCCCGACCCTGTGCTCGTTCTTGATCGTCACTGTTGCTCCGATCCTGATCCCGTCCAGTCCACTACGCAGGGCCGCGTTCAACGACCGGCCGATGTGCCCTCCAGGTAGCGCTGCGGCCACCCGATCCCCTGCCAGGTCATTGTGCTGACCGGATCGAGCCGAATCAGCCAGCGCTTCCAGCCGAGCGTGGGTTCCAGGTACTTCGGGCCATTCGCTCCGTAGTAGCGCAGGGACATTACCCGTGCGATCTCGACCCATCGGCCGCCGACGTTCGGCCGTTCCACGATCGTCGCCGTGCACTGAGCCAGGAACCGGCGCTGCGCGCGACCCGTCCCCGTATCCTCTCCGTGCGATTCCTCATCGATCGTGAGGGCGCACCGGGGGTCGCGTTCGAGCAGGCCCGCCCACTCGGACTTCTCCCGGGCGACGACCCAGAACCCGCGTCCGTCCCACTGGTGCCACATCGGGACCACCGTGGGCCACCCGGTGGCATCGAGGCAGGCCACCCGGGCCAGGTGCGGTTCCTCGAGAAATTCGTTCACGTCCTCCGGGCTCATGGCGCCGATCTTGCCGCGCCAGGTCTTTTCCTCGCTCACCGTCGGTCCTCCTGGGCGGGGGTCTGGGAGGGATCGAACGCCAGGGCGATCGCCTCGTACAGGTCGATCGCCCGCTCCAGCTGTGCCAGCTCGACGTACTCCTCCGGCCCATGAGCCGACGCGATATCTCCCGGGCCGATCACGACGCTCGGGATGCCCGCGACCAGCGCGAGGGTGCTGGCATCGGACCCGTACGCGACGCCATGCAGCGCACTCGAGCCGCCTGTCCGCGCCTGGGCCAAGGTCGCCGCCCGCACGACGGCGGCCGACGTGGACGTGTCGAGCGGCTGCGAGACCACGAACGGCGACTCGCGTTCGACGACCAGCCCGGGGCGCGAGGCGAGGAACACGTCGAGCGCCTGGTCAACCTCGGCCAGGACTTGCTCGGCCGTCTCGCCCGGGATCCTCCGGTAGTCGACCTCGATTACGCACCGGTCGGGGACGATGTTGACTGCGACCCCGCCCTGGATGGTGCCGACGCTCCAAGTCGGGGCGCCCACCAGCGGATGACTCCGCGTTCGAGCCCTGGGGAACACCTCCGAGCGGAGGTGCCCGAGCAGATCCGCCATCGCGTAGATGGCGCTCTCCAGACGGTCAGGATCGGAGCTGTGGCCAGCCCGGCCGCGCGTCGTCAGCCGGAAGCGGACGCAGCCCTTGTGGGCCACGACCGTCCGCAGGCTGGTCGGCTCGCCGACGACGGCTCCGTCCGCCCGAATCCCGCGCGTCACGAAGTGGGCGACACCGGCACCCGCACGCTCCTCGTCGACGGTGCACAGCAGCATGACGTCGATCGCCAGCTCCGTCCGCCTGCGCGCGAGCCGCTCCAGTGCGAGCAGCATCGCCGCGAGGCTGCCCTTGGTGTCGCAGGAGCCCCGGCCATAGAGCCGGTCTCCCCGCACCTGTGGGGTCCGCATGGATTCGACGCCGAAGCTCACCGTGTCGAGGTGGGCCTCGAACAGGAGCAGCCCGCGGCCCTCCCCGGCCGCCAGACGCGCCATCACGTTCGGGCGGCCGGGCAGCGCCTCGTCGAGCTCCGTCTGCAACCCGATCTCCGCGCACCAGGCCGCGACCCACCTCGCCAGCTCGGCTTCCGGGCGACCGCCCGGGAAGGCCGGGTTCACGCTGTCGACGGCCATCAGTTCGGACAGCAGCCGGACGCTCCGGCCGTCGCGCCGCTCGGTCACGACGGGGATCCGAGCGGACGCGGCCCCGGCCCGGGAATGGATGGGCGATCCACCGGCTGTCAGCCCGGCGCCAGGAAGCGCGCGGCCGCGAGGGCGTACACGCGGGCGGCCCGCCACGGACCGGACCGATCCAGCCACTCGTTGGGGCTGTGGGCTCGGGGCAGGATTCCCGGACCGAAGGCTGCGACCGTCGGGATGCCGGCCACGAGCTGGAAGTGGGGCGCGTCCGTGGCCCCCGGGAAGGCGTCGAGCCGGGGGATCGACCCGAGAGCGCCCGGCGCGGCGGCGAGCAGGGCCTGCACGATGGGCTCGTCCGGTTTGATCTCTGTCGCCTCTACCCATGCCTCCACCACGAGTTCCGCGTGGAGATCGGGGTCCTCGTCCATGGCCCGTGCCAGAAAGGCACGGAGGTCGGCCTCGACCTGCGCACGGGTCATCCCCGGCAGCGTCCTGATGTCACAGGCGAACTCCGCGCTCCCCGGGTAGATCCCGTAGAACACGCCGGCCGATGCCATGACGCCCACGTTCACCGTGGGACCCAGCCCGCCGAGCGGGTGCCCGGCGTAGGTGAGAGAACCCTTGAGCTCGCGGTCCATCCGGTCGATGAGGCGCGCCATCTTGACGGTGGCGTTGATGGGCCGGAACCGATCGGAGACGCTGGAATGCATCTGGGTCCCGGTGACCTTGACCTTGAGCAGCATCGCGCCCCTCGAGATCAGGTGGATGGCCTCCCACTCGTCCGTGATCCCGCTCGGCTCGCCGATGATCGCCGCGTCCGCCTGGAGGTGACCCTCGGCGGCGAGCCAGCGCGAACCGTGCATCGACCCGGCCTCCTCGTCCGCCGTGAACACCAGCTGGAGCTCGCCGCCGAACCCGCCGGCTGTCTTCAGCGCGCCCGCCGCGTAGACCATGCCCGCGACCGCGGCCTTCATGTCGCCGGAGCCCAGGCCGACCATGCGATCCCCATCGATCACCGGGTCCCACGGGTCTGTTCGCCAGGCCGTCCGGTCGCCGGGAGGCTTGGTGTCGAGATGGCCGCTCAGGATGAGCACGGGTCCGGCGCCCTCGCCTCGGACCCGGGCGATCACGTTGTGCCGCTCCTCGATCTCCGCGAGGGTCCTCACGTCGTCGATCCCAAGCGCCCGGAGGCGGCTGGTGACGAGCTCGGCCACGGCACGCTCACCGCCCGGCGGATTCACGCTGGGGCAGCGGATCAGATCCCGGGCGAACTCCAGGATCTCGTCCGAACGCCTGTCGACCCAGGTCAGGAGCACCGCCTCGTCAACCATTCGATGGACTCGTCGACGCCCCCCACGCCTGAACGGCTCGGCCGATCCGCACGATCCCCTCCTCGATCGCATCGGTCGAGGCGGCGAACGAGATCCGAATGAGGCCCTCACCGAGCGGGCCGAAGACGCTGCCGGGCGCCACGGTCACGCCGTCCTCGTCGAGCAGGCGGAGGCTGAAGTCGAGCGATGGCATCCCCGCGTCGCTGACGTCGATGAGCTGGTAGAGCGTCGACGCCGACCGGTGGCCTCGAAGGCCCGCCCGGCCCATTGCGGCCCAGGCGGCATCCCGACGGAGGCGGTAGGTGTCCCGCATCTCGTTGATCGGCGCACGGGGACCGAGCAGGGCGGCCTCGGCGCCCTTCTGCGAGATCGTGCTCGGACACGAGTACTGCGGCTCCTCAAGTTTGCGCATGATGTCGGCGACGTCCCTTGGTGCGACGGCGTAGCCGACCCGCCACCCGGTCATGGCGTAGACCTTGGAAAAACTGTGGATCGTAATGACTCTGCCGTCGGTGTCGAACCGCCTGGCGGCCACGTGGGGGACACCGGGATCGAGGATCAGCTCGTCGTAGACCTCGTCCGAAATGAACCAGAGGTCATGCTTCCGGGCGAAGCCGACCAAGGACTCCATCAGGTCGCCCGGGATCACCGCGCCAGTTGGATTCGAGGGCGAGTTGACGAACAGGACCGCGGTCCGATGGGTGATCAGCGATGCGAGCACTTCCGGGTCGGGCAGGTACCCCGACTCGGCGAGCAGCGGGTAGAAGACCGGCTCACCACCGAGGAGCCGGATCATCTCGTCCATGTTCGGGAAGCCCGGCGACGGGAGGAGCACCTCGTCGCCGGTCTCGAGCAGCGTCAGGTATGTCGTGAACAACGCGTTCATCCCGCCGGGCGTGACGATGATCTCGTCGGGCTCCGATCGGATGCCGTCAACGGTCTCGAGCTTGTCGACCAGAAGCTCGCGGAGGCTGCGGAGACCGCCGTTCGGCCCGTATCCGGTGTGGCCCGCCAGGGCGGCCGCCCGTGCCCCCTCGATGATGTGCGCCGGGGTCGTGAAGCTCGGCTCGCCGATCTCGAGGCGGATGAGGTCCCGGCGGCCCTGGGCGACGTCGAAGATCTGGCGGATCGCCGAGCGTCGTGCCCTGGCCGCCCGGGCGGCGACGACGCGCCCGTTCATCGACCCGGTGAGCGGCCGACGTTCGCCTCCAGGTCCGGCCGCTGGCCGGGGTCGAAGTAGCGGCGCGCCCAATCGGCACCCTGCCAGGTGACCAGCTTGCCGTCACGCGGCGTCAACTTGACGAGGTAGCGCTCCCAGCCATGCGACGGGGAGAGCTGTTCGGCGCCGTCGTGACCGATGTACCGGACGGCCATCTCCTCGGCGACGGGCAGCCACTTCGACCCGGCGGCGACGCTGGGCCCCTCGACGATCTCTGCTGTGCACTGGGCGAGCACCTTGCGAATCCGGGGGTGCTCGCGCTCCTCGATGCAGATTGCGCACCGCGGATCGGCTTTGAGGTCCTGGACCCATTCGCTACGCTTCCGGCCGACGACCCAGAAAGCGCCCTCGGCCCAGGCATACCAGAGTGGGGTGATCGCGGGCCAGCCGTCCGCCTTCAGCACGCACAGTTTGAGCAGCCAGGTGCTGTCGGGCGACGCCAGGAACTCGTCGATCTCGGCTGCGTTCATTGGGCCCGCGCCAGGGGCATAGGCGCGTTCCTGGTGGAACTCGCGGACGTCGGGGCTGTCGGGTGCCATGTCCAACCTCCTGTGCTCTGGCTCGGGTGTCACAGCTGGATGGCCTGGCGCGGCAGGCCCAGACTCCGGAACGCACGGACGGCGGTGTCGACGTGGCGCTTGCCGTCTCGCAGGCTGATCGTGAGATGGCCGGGAAGCAGCGCATCGAAGGCCAGGCGATCCAGCCGTTCCATCGTGGCCGCGTATTCCGGGATGTTGCAGTCGGGGATGTTCTGCAGGATGATCGTGCCACCCCAGAACAAGCAGTCGCCGCTGAACAGGTACGAACGGTCGCCGCCCTCCACGAGGAAGACGGCGTGGCCGTCGCAGTGACCCGCGGCGTCGACCGGCGTCAGCTGCAGGCGGCCCAGCTGGATTGGCACACCTCCGTCGAACTCTGCGTCGATGGCGCAGGGCTCGAGGACGTAGTCGGCTGGGTAATACCCGCCGATCTTCGCCTGCTTGAGCCCGACGGTGATCTCATCGCCGTCGCGGATGGCCTTCGCCGCGCCGTGGGAGGCATGGACCCGAGCCCCGGTAAGCCGTCGCCACCGGGCGACGGCGCCAGCATGGTCCACGTGGTAGTGAGTGACGAAGATGTCCTTGATGTCGGCCGGATCGAGCCCGTCCTCGCGGAGGTTGTCGATCACGAGGTCCATGCCCAGGCCGACCCCGGCGTCGATCAGGGCGAGCCCGTCGCCCGTCTTGAGCGCATAGATGTGGCAGTCGGCGCCACTGGACAGGTTGAACGCGAAGTTGCCCCCGCCGACCAGATGAACGTCATTCGTCAGCCGCACCGGAATCCTCCACTCGCTGCAAAGGCAGGACCTGGCGCAGATAGCCGACGGCGTGATTCGTGACCTGCGCCCCAAGGTCGTCCCGGAGCAGCGCCGTCGCTTGGAGAACCGTGGGCAGCTGGACGAGCTGGAACGGCCCGGGTCGCGCCGCTACGAGTTGCCGAGCCGTCGCGTCCGCCATCGCATCCCACGATCCGTACGCCACGAGGATCGGCGCCCCGTCGCCTCCGATCACGGACGCCGGCAGCCGCTCCAGGTCCCGGGGTGAGATCACGGCGAGCGCACTCGGGTGCACGCTCGCAGCAACCTCAAGGCAGCTTGCGGCAGCCCGGCCGACGCCGATCAGGTAGACGCCCCAGTCGGGCGGTGCGAAGTCGTCGATCACGGAGCGAAGGTCAGCGCTGAGCCGATCCGGATCTGGCTCCCCCTCGGACGCACCGTGGCCGACCTGGTCGATCGCGAGGGTCGTGAACCGAGCGCCTGCCATGGCCATCGCGAGCGCGCGCACGCTGTCGAGGTCCTCGTCGTCATCGTGCACGAGGACGACGAGGCGGTCGGGATCGCCATCCCAGCGCTCACCGCGAATCGTCATGCCGTCGGCGACCCGGACCTCGACGACCGCGCCGATGCCCAGCCCAGGGAGCATCATCCTGCGGCCTGATGACCGAACGAGTCGGCGGGGATGACGCGCCAGTTGAAGCAGGCCACGGAATGATCCGGACCGACTTCCTCGATCAGCGCCGGATCGCCGCTGACACAGACGTCGGTGCGCCACGGACATCGCCCCGCGAAGCGGCACACCGGCGGCGGATCGATCGGACTCGGCGCCTCTCCCGACAGGATGATGCGCTTGCCGTCTCCTCGCCCGAAGCGCGGGACCGCCGAGAGCAGCGCCTGGCTGTACGGATGCACCGGCTGTTCGAAAAGCCGCTCGGTCGGCGAGAACTCGACGATCCGTCCGAGGTGCATCACGGCGATCCGATCGGCCATGTAGCGCGCGACCGAGAGGTCGTGGGTGATGAACAACATCGTGAGGCCGCGCTCAGCCTGTAGCTTCTTGAGCAGGTTCAGCACCTGCCCCTGGATCGAACCGTCGAGCGCGCTGACCGGTTCGTCGGCGACGATGAGGTCCGCGTCTGCGGCGAGGACGCGGGCGATCCCCACTCGCTGGCGCTGGCCGCCCGAGAGCTGGTGCGGGTAGTTCGAGACCATGTTGGTCGGGAGCCCGACGCTGGCCATGCATTCGAGCACGCGCCGCTTCCGGGCTGCCCGGTCAAGCCCGGAGAAATGGAGGCCCTCCGCGATGATCCGCCCCACGACCTGGCGCGGGTCGAGGGAAGAATACGGATCCTGGAACACGATCTGGATCCTGCGGTGCAGCTCCCGCGACGCCTCTCCACGTGCCGTCCCGACGTCGATCCCTCGGAACAGCATCCGGCCGGAGGTCGGGGCGGCGAGGCGGACCACGAGCTTCGCCAGCGTGCTCTTGCCGGAGCCGCTTTCGCCAACGACGGCAAGGGTCTCACCGCGACGCATCGTGAAGCTCACGTCGTCGACGGCCGAGACCCGGCTTCGAACCCGGCCCAGCAGGTCATGCCGGGCGGCGTACTGCTTCGTGAGATGCTCGACCTGGAGGATCGGGGCGTCCTGCTTCCCGATCTGTGGCGGGGCGGTCACGGCTCGACCCAGGCGCTCGGGTTGTGGCAGCGCAGCAGGCGCGGCCCGTCAGTCGCCGCGACCAGCGCGGGTTCGACCGTGATGCATCGGTCGATCCTGTTCGGACAGCGCGTCGCGAAGCGGCAGCCCATCGGCCGGTGGCCCAGCCCTGGGACCTGCCCCTCGATGACCGCGACCGGTCGGCCGCGATCTCGCAGACTGAGCTTCGATCGGATCAAGCCCTGGGTGTACGGGTGAAGTGGGGATACGAACGATTCCTCGCCCGTGGCGACCTCTACGACGCGTCCGGCGTACATGACGACGATGCGGTCCGCAACGTCGAGCACGGCAGCGAGGTCATGGCTGATCAGGATCACGCTCAGGCCCATCTCGCGACGGAGCTCCCCGATCAGCTCCAGGATCTGTGCCTGGGTGGTCACGTCGAGGGCCGTGGTCGGCTCATCGGCAAGCAGGAGCTCGGGATGGAGGAGGAGCGCCATCGCGATCATCACCCGCTGGCGCATGCCACCGGAGAACTCGTGGGGATACGCCCGCAGGCGCTGGCGCGCGGAGGCGATCCCGACCCTGTCGAGCATCGTCACGGCCATCGTTTCGGCAGCCTCGCGATTGACCGGCCGGTGCGCCCGGACGGTCTCGATCATCTGGTCGCCGATCGTGAATGCCCCATCGAGGCTGGTCATCGGTTCCTGGAAGATCATGGAGATCCGGGCCCCGCGGATCCTGCGCAGCTCGCGTCCGCCGAGGCCGATCAGCTCCTGTCCGTCGAACCGGACCGACCCCGATCGTACGGATACCGGCCGCGCCACCAGCCCGAGGATCGACAGCGCCGTCAACGACTTCCCGCTGCCGCTCTCGCCCACGACACCCACGATCTCGCCGCGTGCGATCGAGAAGGACACGTCGTCAACCGCAGCGGACTCCCAGCCGTCGCCTTCGACGACGGTCGTGAGACCGCGGACCTCGAGCAGGCTCGTCGACGGGCTCTTCATGGGCGGGATCGCGGGCGCGACCGTCATCCCTGTGGTCTCGAGAGCCGCGGGTCGAGCAGATCACGCAGCCCGTCGCCGAGCAGGTTGAAGCCCAGCACGGCGATGGCCAGCACGGCGCCGGGGAGGATCGTCTGCCAGGGGCTCAGGCGAATGAAGTTGCGACCCTCGCTCAGCATCGCGCCGAGACTCGGCACCGGCGACTGGACCCCGAGGCCAAGGAAGGACAGTCCCGCCTCGATGACGATGGTCACCGCGACGTAGTAGCTGGCGAGCACGAGGATCGGCGCCACGACATTCGGCAGGAGATGCACCAGGAGGATCTTCCAGCTCGGGATCCCGATCGCCTTGGCTGCCCCCACGAACTCGCGTTCGCGCAGCGACAGCGCGTAGCCACGGATGATCCGGGCGACGCCAGCCCAGCTGAGCAGTGCGACCGCGAGGATGATCGTCGCGAATCCCGGCTCCAGCATCCCCGCGAACATCACGGCGAGCAGGATCACCGGAAAGCCCCAGGTCACGTCAGTCATCGCGCTGAAGAACGTGTCGACTGGTCCGCGGAAGTACCCGCCGATCAGGCCCACCGTGACGCCGAGCACGAGCGACGCGATCGTGACCACGAATGCGATGAAGAACGACACGCCGACCCCGACGGTGACCCGGGCGAGCAGGTCGCGGCCGAGGCTGTCCGTCCCGAGGATATGGCCGTCGTACATCGGACCCTTGAGGGCGCCGCCCAGGTTCTGGTCCTTCCAACTCGCGTCAAGGCCCGGAATGGTGAGGAGCGCCAGCCCGATGCACCCGATGACAAAGAAGATCGCCACGATCACCGCGCCGATGGTCGCCGAACGGCTCCGAAGGATCCCACGACGGCGACGGCCCGTGATGACGAGGCCGCCCGCCCCAGGCTCCACGGTCTTGAGCGCTTCGACGTCGACGGTAGGGGTCTCGAGCGCCTCGATCGGCGGGAGCGGTTCGCCGGTCATGCGTTGGTCACCTGGACGCGCACCCGAGGGTCCGCATAGGCCTGCCCGATGTCAGCCAGCGTATTCAGGACGATGACGACTGCCGTGAGCAGCAGGGCCAGGTCCTGGGCGACGAGATAGTCGCGCTTCAGGACGGCGTCAACGAGTTGCGAGCCCAGCCCCGGCCACCGAAAGATCACCTCGACGATGAGCGTGTACCCGAGCATTGAGCGGAACTGGACGGCGGCCAGCGAGATGACCGGCCCCAGGGAGTTCCTGAGGACGTGCACCCAGATGATCCTGCGCCGGGCCAGGCCCTTCGCCTCCAGGGTGCGGACATAGTCCTGGCCAAGCTGGTCGATCACCGACGAACGCACGACGCGCATGACGACCGCGAGGGGCTCCACGGCGAGCACGATCGCGGGCAGGATGACGTTCATGGGGCCGCTGGCGCCGGAGACAGGCAGCAGGTTGAGGCCAATAGCGAAGATCATGATCAGGATGATCGCGAGCACGAAGTTCGGGATTCCGAGGCCAAGCACCGCCGAGGCGCTGATGACCTGGTCGGGCCAGCGATCCCGGCGAAGGGCGGCGATGACCCCGAGCGGGATGCCCAGGCCGTAGACGAGCAGCGCCGCGCTCAGCGCCAGCCACACCGTGTAGGGCAGACCCGTGGTGATGATCTCGGCGACCTCGCGATGGCTGATGTCGGAGGCACCGAAGTTGCCGGTAAGAATCCGGGTAATGAAGACCCCGTACTGCTCGATGAGCGGCCGGTCCAGTCCCAGTTCGCGGCGAAGCTCCTCGAAACGCTCGGGCGACGAGATCGGCGTCACGACGAAGTTGGTGGCGTCGCCGGGCGTGATCCGGAGGGCGAGGAAGACCACGATCGACGCGACGAACAGGATTACGACGGTGTAGGCGAGCCGGCGGATGACGTAGCGGATCATCTCGTGTCAGCTCCCGGCGTCGAGCCACACGTCGTTATACAGGGGGTACAGGTTCGCCCGCACCGGGCGCCACCCCCGGACCCGCTTGTGGTGCGCCCAGACCGCAGCGGGGGCATAAAGCGGCAGGAGGGGCAGGTGTTCCGCGCATGCCCGCTGGAGCTGGCCGGCGGCGGCCCTCTGCTCCGCCTCCCCCGGAGCTGTCGTCCAGGCATCGCAAGCCGCGTCGATCTCGGGGATCGACGCCCGCTGCCAGTTCGGTCCGGCATGCGACCGGGAGTCGACGAAGCCGATGATCGCGTCGACCGGATCGGGCCACAGCCACTTCGAGATGAAGGCGGGCGGATGCGCGCCGGCCGCCTCGTAGAAGGCCGCGAACCCCGTGATCCGCTCGACCGCGAGCCGTACGCCGATCCGGGCAAGCATCTCCGTCAGGGTATCCGTCACCCTCCGAAGCGTCGCGTCCTCGACCACGAGCGTCGGGACCGTCATCCGGACGCCGTCGGAATCCGCGGGAAACCCGGCCTCGTCGAGGAGGCGGGCGGCACCGTCGGGATCGACGCGGGCCATGGCCTCGACCCCGGCGTCGTACCAGGGTGACGCGGACGGGATGGGCCCATCCGCGGCCCAGCCATGACCACCCAGATCCTGTTCGACGATCCGGCCACGGTCAATGGCCCACGAGATCGCTCGCCGGACCCGGACATCGTGGAATCCGAACTGGGTGGTCTGATGGTCGAGTGCAAGGTACGCGAGTGCGGACTGCTGGTACTCGATCACCCGCAGATCCGGGTTGGACGCCAACCGGTCGACGTGAAGCAGCGAGGGGTTCTGAACGCAGTCCACCCGGTCGTCCTCGAGGGCGGCGGCCCGCGAGTCCTCGTCGAGGAGCGCGATCCACCGGATGCCGTCGAGATACGCGGCGCCCCGGTTCGATAGCCATTCCACCGACGAGCCGGGATACTCTTCCCACCGCCGAACCTCGAGGTGGCTGCCGGGAACGAGCTCGCTGAAGCGAAACGGGCCGCTCCCGCTCGCCGTGCTCCAACCCCACCGGTCTCCGGCAACGGCGCGCGCCGCTTGGTCATGGATCGCGGAATGCCAGGATCGGAGCAGGGTCGGCAGGTTCGCGTACGGGTGGCGGAGGTGGAGCAGGACCTCGCCGCCCTCCACCGAGACATCACGGACAGGACGCCAGAAGAACTGGTTTACCGGTGATGCGACTGCGTCCCGGTGGAGGTCGAATGCGGCGGCTACGGCGCGCGCGTCACACGGGGCGCCCGAATGAAAGCGGGCCCCGGGCCGAACGTGGAGACGCCACGTGAGGAGGTCGTCATCCACGCGCCAGCGGTCGGCCAGCATCGGACCCGGCCGCGAACCCTCATCGAAGACCAGTGTCGTTTCGTAGATCGCGCACCACGGAGGGTCAACATGTGCCCCTCCTGCGGGATCCACCCGAGAGAAGTCGTAGTCGAAACCTTCGCGGAGGATCTCGCCGTGGCGCGGGACGCCCCGCCCGGAGAGCTCGGGCGTCCCGTTCGTCGATCGCGCCACGACAGTGGTCTGGGGGATGGGCTAGGAGTCGAGCCAGACGTCGTTGTAGTACGGGTACAGGTTCGTGTCCGTCGGCAGCCAGCCGTGGACCTTCTTGTGATGCGCCCAGACGACGGTCGGGATCCAGATCGTCAGGGTCGGCAGCTTCTCGGCGATGACCAGCTGGATCTCCCTGGCGGCCGCCTCTGCGTCGGCATCGTTGGCCGCGAACTGCCACTTGTCGATCGCCGCGTCGACCTCTGGAATGTTGGCCTGCTCCCAGTTCGGAGCGGGTCGGAACTGGCTGCCGGTGATGACCTGCAGAAGGTTCGGCGGGGACATCCACAGCCAGTTGAAGAAGAAGGCCTGATTGTCCGGATTACCCAACATGTCGAAGAAGGCGCCGCCCTCGAGATTGCTCATCTTGGCTTCGACGCCGATCTCCGCGAGCATCGCGACGACCGCGTCACCGGTCTGGTTGCGCACGGCCTCGGTGAAGTTCGTGATCGAGAACGAGAGGCGGTTCCCGGACTTGGCCCGGATTCCATCAGCGCCCGGCACCCAGCCGGCCGCGTCGAGAAGCGCGGATGCCGCCGCCGGATCGTACTTGTTGAACGCCTCGACGCCCTTCTCGTACCACTTGTACTTGGTCGGAAACGGACCGTACGCGGCCGCGCCATGTC
The DNA here is from genome assembly GCA_035513775.1 of Candidatus Limnocylindria bacterium. Classification (GTDB taxonomy): domain Bacteria; phylum Chloroflexota; class Limnocylindria; order Limnocylindrales; family CSP1-4; genus UBA5189. The sequence goes on along the minus strand of DATKBR010000099.1, from coordinate 28,680 downwards.
CCAGGAGGACCGTGTCGACGATCGCCTGGCGGTTGATCGCCTGCGAGATCGCCTGCCGCACCCGGAGGTCGTCGAAGCCGAGCTCGGTCTTCGTGAAGTTGAGGCCGAAGGTGAGGCCGGCGGACTCCTCGGATTCGATCACGACGATGTCGGGGTTCGCCTTGAGGGCATCGAGGTCGGAGGGAAGCGGGCGCTTCATCGCGTGGACGCTGCCCGAGATGAGCTCGTTGGCTCGGTTCGCCGCCTCGAGCAGGGGCACCCACTTGACACCGTCGAGGTAGGCCTTGCCCTTGTTCGAGAACCAGGCACCCTCGGGGAGCCCCGCGTAGCCTTCCCAGCGCGTGCCGCTGACATGGCTGCCGGGCTGGAACTCGGTGAAGGTGAACGGGCCAGTCCCGTCGACCACCGTCACGCCGTAGTCACTGCCCGCACTGACAGCGGTCGCCACGAGGTAGGCGTTGGAGAACTCCTGACGGATGACCGACTCGAGGAGATTGAAGTACGGCTTGCTGCAGGTGATGACGATCTCGTCACCGTCGGCCGAGATGTCCGTGACCTGCGCCCACCAGTAGGGGTGCTGGCCGTTCGGCCCGCTCACGACCTTCAGGGTCTCGACCATTGCAGCCACGTCGCAGTCGGCGCCGGAGTTGAACTTCAATCCGGGACGGAGCTTGAGCCGCCACTCGGTCGCATCCGCGTTCGACGTCCACGACTCGGCGAGAACCGCCGTGAGCTTCCCGGCCGGGTCCGATCGGACCAGGGGCTCGAGGAACGCCTCGTGCGTGGGGTCGACCCAGGCTGCGTTGACCGTCGTGACGGGGCTGAAGTCACGATCGTAGCCTTCGATGAACGTGCCGCCGGTCTTCGGCCCGGCGGGCGGAGCCGCGCTTGCCGCGCCTGAGCTTGCATCGGTCGAGGCGGCAGGCGAGGACGTCGTCGCGGTCCCGCAAGCGGCCAGGATCGCAGCGGCCGACGAGGCCACAACCCCCATGGCGGCGGCCCTCTTCATGAATGTCCGACGGGTAATCTGTCGCTCGAGGTACTCGGTGACGAGCCCGTCAAGCTGCCGATATTCGGTCACGCGACTCCTCCTCCATTGACAGGCGAGCCCGCCGGGCCGTCCGCTCGGGCTCCGGTGCTCGAACCCTGTCTCGTCCGCCTACGGTTGGACCACTGGGGATCGACCATGGTTCGAGTCCCCGCTCGTCCAAGCGAGGAATAGCAGATTCGCTCCGGCAAGTCAACAAATCGGTCCGACCAATCTTGTTCGGTCACCGTCGAAGGACACGACCGGATCGAGGGTCGAGCGAGCGGCCGTCGCGACGCACGAAGGCCCCGTTGACGAGGACGGCGTCGACGCCTTCGGGGGGGCGCTTCGGCTCGGCGTAGGTCGCGCGGTCGATGATCGTCCGCGGATCGAAGACGACGATGTCGGCAGCCATGCCGCGTTGCAGGACGCCGCGATCCACGAGGCCGAGGCGCCGAGCGGGCGCCGAGGTCATCTTCCTGACCATCTCCTCGAGCGGCACGAGCCCGAGCTCACGGACGTAGACCCCGAGGAACCGGGCGAATGTGCCCCAGGCACGCGGATGTGGACGCTGGCCGATGACGATCCCGTCGCTGGCCGGCATATGCATGGGGTGCGCCATGATGGCGCGCACGTTGTCCTCGTGCCCGACCGTGAGCAGCGCCATCGTGCCCATGCGGTCGTCGACGAGGAGCCGGCAGAAGGCGTCGAAGGCCGATGTACCCCACGCCGCCGCGAGCTCGTCGATCGACTTCCCGACGACGGCGGACATCGCCGGGGAGTCGACCCCGGCTACGGTGATCAGGGACCAGTCGACCGGGATCCCCTGGAGGCCGTCGCAACCCCGGACCATCTCGCCCGCAATCCGCGCGCGGGCAGCCGGATCGCCGAGGCGGGCGACGACGCCGTCGGGGCCGCCGACCTGCGCCCATGACGGGAGGAACGCTCCCAGGTACGTCGCTCCGGCGAGGTACGGGTAGGAGTCGAGCGTGACGTCGTGGCCGGCCGCGCGCGCCTCGTCCACGAGCGACAGCAGCTCGTGCGCACGTCCGGCGTTGACCGGGAAGCTGAGGTGAGCGTGCGTCAGGTGGACGGGGACACCAGCGCGTCGGCCGATCTCGATCGACGCGGCGAACTCGCGGATTGCCCACTCGCCGTAGTTCCGATGGTGCGGCTGGTAGAAGCCGCCGAACGGGGCAATCTCGCGGCAGAGGGCAACCAGCTCCTCGTCGTCCGCGAATGTGGCGGGCGCGTAGGTCAGCCCCGCCGACAGCCCGAATGCCCCCTGTTGCATTGAGCGCATGACGAGCGCCTGCATCTCGACGAGCTCGGACTCGGTTGGCGGTCGATCGTCCTCGCCCATCACCACGAGCCGGATCGTCCCGTGGGGGACCATGGCCGCGACGTTCGGCCCGATCCGGCCCTCCATCCGGGCCAGGTACTCGGCGAACGTGCGCCACGTCCAGGACACAACGTCCGGATCGCCGTTGATGCCCCGCAGCTCGCGCCGGATTGCCACCGCGCGATCGTTGAGCGGGGCCAAACCCAGCCCGTCCTGGCCGATGACCAGGGTCGTCACGCCCTGGTCCAGCGAGGATTGCCAGCGCCCATCGGCAAGCAGTCCCAGGTCCGCGTGCGCGTGGAGGTCGATGAAGCCCGGAGCCACCGCGAGTCCGTCTGCGTCCACGACCTCGCGCGCGTCGGCACTGAGGCCGGGCCCGACGGCCACGATCCGGTCGCCGTCGATCGCGATATCCCCTCGGACGGCGGGGGCGCCCAGACCGTCGATGATGGAGCCGTGCCGTATCACGACGTCGACGGCACCCGCCATGCTCAGGGCCGACCCCCCGTGGCGCGCCCGATCATCGGAGTCTGCCCATGGATTCAGGGCTGACCGCGCCGACGTCGGTGAGGATCAGGTCCACGAGCGAGCCGTCCACGAGCTCCAGCGGAACGCCTCCGTGCGACCGTGACGTCGCAGCAGCCGCCTGGCCGGCAGCGCCGTGGACGACCATCGACCGGGAGGCGAGACCGACGACCGGGATCCCTCGTCGCCGTGCCAGTAGCGCGGCCGCGACGGATCCGAGGCGGCCCGCCAGGGTTCCGTCCGCGCTCACCCAACTGGCCCCCAGAAGGACGACGTTGACGTCGGACTCGGCCAACAGCTGCTCCAGGCGAACGTCCGGGACGGATCGGATTTCGATCGGGGCAACTCCGACTGCAGCCAGCAGCAGCGCGACGCTCGTGGCCGGCGGCTCGCCGTCCAGTACGTGGACACGGAGGTGCAGTCCGGCTTCGGCGGCCCCTCGGAGCACGGCCGAGGTCGTCCCGATGGAGGCCGCGGCGGCGGGTCCGAACTCCCCAGCCAATACGACGTTGGCGTCCGGCCGGAAGCGCTCCAGCAACCAGGCGGCTCCCACGCTGGCCAGAGCCCGATGCTCGGCCTGGACGCTCGCGGCGCGCGACGCCGCGGCCGACCGGAGCTCATCGAGCGTCGGGATCTCGATGGCGTGCAGGTCGGGGATGAACGCGGCCAGGGCCTCGCGGACCAGCGGGGTATCGGGCCGGGCCGCGGAAAGCGCCCGCGCCGCGCCCGAGATGACCGCCCCACGGGACGTGGCGGGGGCATCGGCGGCCCGGGTGGCCACCATGGCGACGGTCTGGACGGCGACCCCGACCATCGCCGCACCGCCGTCGATGACGCCGTCCCTGATCGCCTGCACGACCTCGCCGGCCGACGCAAGGGTCACCCACTGGACGTCATGCGGCAGTCGTCGCTGGTCCAGGGCCTCGATTGTGCCCGCCTCGGTCAGGACGCTCGGCACGGCGGGCACGTCAGCCCACGCGCCGAGTGCCACGCCTTCCGTCGGACCGGGATGGATCTCCGCCGACTGCCAGTCCGCGGAGCGATCATCCGCGTGCGTCGGCCGCGCCTCGGTGGACTGCGCGGCGACCGGGTCCTCCTGGCGCAGCTCTTGCGCGATGTCCTGGCGCACCTGTCCGGTCAACGCCAGTGCCGCGCCGATGGATCGGACCGCCTGACCGCTCAGGGATCGGATGAACGCGCGTCGGTCGATCGACACGTTATTGCGACCCGATCAGGTCAGTCAGCGCTTCGGTAGGTGAACGCCGGCCGGAGATGCGCCAACACCTGCTCCGCGGCACGATCGATATCCCCAGTCTCGAGGGCGGTCACGATCTCCCGGTGTTCCTCCACCCAGGTCCGGGCGGCGTCGCGGTCGCGGAGGATGGCCGGCTGCCATACCGCGGCCGCTTCGATGAGACTCGACAGGAGCGTCCGCGACAGACGCGTCGCGCCGAAACGAATCAGAAGACGGTGGAACTCCGTGTGGTCGCGGACGGCCTGGTTGATCGCGCCGGCGGCCTGGGCGCGCCGCATCCTGACCAGGAGCTCGGCTGCTGCCGCCGCGGTCGGAGCCATCTGGGCCGCCGGCATCTCCCGGACCAGCGCCGGCTCGAGGAGCGAGCGGAGCGCCACGATGTCGCCGCTCGGCTGAACCTGCATCAGGGCGGTCAGGGCCATGGACGGACGATCAGAGCCCGTATCGGCGACGAACCGCCCCTGCCCTACCCTGGCCGTGACGAGTCCGACCGATTCCAGGGTCCTCAGGCCCTCCCGCAACGCGCCACGGCTGAGGCCGAAGCGCTGGGCGAGCTCTCGCTCGGCTGGGAGCCGCTGGCCGGGCCGGATCGCTCCCGAGGTGATCTCCTGAGCGATCTTGACAGCGGCGCCCTCCGCCAGCGACATCGTTCGAAGGTTCCCGGACCCATCGGCCCCGTCCTGACCCGCGGCGGGCAAGTCGTCCGGACGTTCGGCGGCCAGCTGGCGGTTCATGTCCGTCCAGCGTCCCGGCCGGTGGCCACAGCGCGGGCGCGGTGAGCGAGCGTCGTCCGCACGGCGTGGGTGATCTCCTCGGCCTGCGGCGCGACGGCGCGCTCCAGGGGCGGACTGAACGGCATGTGCGAGTGCTTCGCGCCGACCCGTGCCACGGGCGCGCCGAGCCGGCCGAAGTGGCGCTCGGAGATCTGGGCTGCCAGCTCCGCCCCGAAGCCGCCGAATCGCCAGGCCTCGTGGGCGATCACCGCGTGTCCGGTCTTGGCCACCGAGGCATCGACGGTCGCCATATCGAGCGGCACGAGCGTGCGCAGATCGACGATCTCCACGTCGATGCCATCCTGCTCGGCGAGGACCTTCGCTGCGTCGAGCGCATAGGTGACCATGACCGAGTAGCAGACCACTGTCACGTCGCGGCCCTCCCGGGCGATACGAGCCCGGCCAAGCGGGACGAAATATTCGCCGTCGGGCACCTCGCCGCGGCTCGAGCCGATCCGCTTGTTCTCGAGGTAGACGACCGGGTCGTCGTCGGCGATCGCGGTCGCCAGGAGTCCTTTTGCGTCAGCAGCCGTCGCGGGCGCGACGACCTTGAGCCCCGGGATATGGGCGAAGATTGCCTCGAAGCTCTCGGAGTGCTGCGCGGCCGAGGACCGGAGCACGCCGTCTGACGCACGGAGCACGAGCGGCACCGATGTCTGGCCACCGAACATGAACCGGAACTTCGCAGCCTGATTCACGATCTCATCCATCGCTCCCATCGTGAATTCGACGAAGCTCATCGAGGCGACCGGGCGCATGCCGGTCGATGCCGCGCCGACGGACACCGCCATGATGATCGACTCAGAGATGGGCATGTCGATCACCCGCCTCGGCCCGAACTCCTTGAGCAGGCCACGGAACTGGCCGAAGTTGCCGCCCCAGCCAATATCCTCGCCCAGGACGATCACGCGTTCGTCAGCACGCATCGCGATGCTGAGCGCCTCGACCGTCGCCTGGCCGAAGGTCATCTGGCGATCGACCGCCCGCTCTGGCCCATCGGGCCCCATCGCCGTCACGACTGCACCACCGGTGTGGCGAACAGGCCGTCGAGCGCGGTCGACGCGTCCGGGTAGGGGCTCTGCTCGGCGAACTCCACCGAGAGCTCGACCTCTACCCGGGCCGCCTCCCGGACCTTCGCGAGTTCAGCCTCGTCCACGCCACGCGCGAGCAGGATGGTCTCGGCCCGCCGGATCGGGTCGCGGTCGCGCTGCTGCTCGACGGCGGCCTTGTCGCGGTACTCCTCCATGTCGCCGACGAAGTGACCGCCGTAGCGATAGGTCTCCATGACAAGGAGGCTCGGACCCTCGCCCCGGCGCGCCCTGTCGATCGCATCACCCGCCACTCCGCGAACGGCCTCGATGTCGTTGCCGTCGACCGTGTGGCCCGGAATGCCGTAGCCCGCTGCGCGCACTGACAGGTCCTCGACGGACGTCGTGCGCTCGCGGGCCGTGAACTGGGCGAACTGGTTGTTCTCGCACACGTAGACGACGGGGAGCTGCTGCACCGATGCGAAGTTCAGCGCCTCGTGGAACGTCCCCTTGTTGATCCCGCCGTCCCCGAAGAAGCACACTGCCACTCGCCCCAGGTCAAGCAGCTTTGAGGTGAGCGCGGCCCCTGCCGCGATCCCGAAACCGCCCCCCACAATTCCGTTGGCGCCCAGCATCCCGAGGCTGAAGTCCGCGACGTGCATCGATCCGCCGCGACCGCGGCAGACTCCGGTCTCCTTGCCGTACAGCTCGGCCATCAGCGGATCCAGGCGCACCCCTTTGGCCACGGCGTGCCCATGCCCGCGATGGGTCGAGGTGATGTAGTCGCCCGGCTGAAGCGCGTCGCAGACGCCCGTGGCCACGGCCTCCTCGCCCAGATAGACGTGGACGAACCCCGGCAGCTTCCGCGCCAGAAACAGCTCCTGGACCCGCTCCTCGAAGATGCGGATCTTGACCATCGTCTCATAGAGGCGCCGGAGGTCCGCGGACTCGAGCGGATGGTCCGCAACGGCCTTGCGGGTCACTGGGCGACGAATCCTCCATCGACCGGCAGGGTGTGCCCCGTCACCATGGCCGATGCATCCGAGGCGAGAAAGATCGCCGGGCCGATGATCTCCTCCGGATGACCGAGGCGCCCGATCGGCGTGCGGGACAACCAGTACTGCTTCATCTCCGGCTCGCGCTCCCACTGCCGCCGCACGACAGGGGTCTCGAACTGACAGGGCGCGATCGCGTTGACGCGGACGCCGCGCGTTGCCCACTCGATGGCCAGGGAGCGTGTGACCTGGACGATCGCGCCCTTGCTGGCCTGATACCCGACACTGCCCGGGTAGCCCACCAGTCCCCCGACCGAGGCGAAGTTGATGATCGAGCCGCGGCCCGCCGCGAGCATGATCCGGCCGAAAGCTTGGCAGCAACTCAGCGTGCCTACGAGGTTCACGGCCAGGATCTTCGCGAGGAGGTCCGCCGGGTAGGTCTCGGCCGGGGAGCGTCCGCCGATTCCGGCGCTGTTGACCAGGACGTCCGCGCGGCCCAGTTCGGCGAGGACAGTGGCAGCCATCCGGTCCACGGCGTCCCGGTCGGAAACGTCCACGTCAATCGCCATGACAGGATCGGGAGACGCCGCCTGGACCGGGCCAAAGTCCGCGCCGGGCAGGTCCGCGACCACGATCCGGGCCCCAACCTGGGCGAACCCAATGGCTACAGCCTGGCCGAGGCCGCTGCCCGCACCGGTCACGACGGCGACCCGTCCCACGAGCGAGAACCGTTCGGCACCGCGCGGCGGGAATCCTTCGTCCACGCCCCGGACGATAGGGTCACGACCAGCTCGGTGTCAATCGCAATGGTCCGGCCATTGCAGCCACTACGGGACTTGTTTATGATGGTTCAATCGCTCGAGCTCTTTGTCATTGGCGTCTTGATTGGTCCTACCGCCAGAGAAGCACCAACGTCGATCCGACGTCTGCGGAGTCACCGCTGCGGGATTGGCGCAACGTCCACCACTGCCGCCGTCCAGACTGCCGCGTCCATCTCGATTGATCTCCCCTCTTGTCGTGGCTCGACGACGAGAGACGTAGATCGGGAAATTGGCACCGGAACCGGTTGCGACTAGAAGGAGGACGTCGCTGACTCTGCCAGTTGACTCAACGGACTTCGACGAGGTCCTCGTGTCCCCGGAGTTCCTCGCTGATCCATACCCCGCTCTCCGTCGGCTCCGCGACGATGACCCGGTCCACTGGAGCGATGCAATCGGAGCCTGGCTCCTCACTCGGTACGACGACGTCCTGGGCTCCACCCTCGACCTCGAGCACTTCACCAGGCAGGGTCGCATGCTCAAGGCGCTGGATCACCTCGCCCCGGCTGAACAACGGCAACTGGATGCCTTTGCCTGCTTCTACGGCAGCGGCAGCCTCGTGCACGCCGACCCTCCCGATCACACGCGCCTGCGCCGGCTCTTTCTGAAGTGGGGGTTCACGCCTGGGCAGGTGGAGGCTCTCCGTCCGCGCATCGAGCAGACGGTCGAGGCTCTGCTCGACAGGGTTGTGGACGATGGACAGATGGACGTCATGGAGGCGGTCGCCTTCGACCTTCCGATTGCCGTCCTCTGCCTGCTCCTCGGGGTCCCCCAGTCCGACCGCCGGATGTTCCGCCGTCTTGCAGATCGCCTGCTCGCGTTCCAGACCAGGCGGCAGCCAACATACGAGTCTCTGCTGGCGGCGCAGGACGCGATTCTCGAGATCCATGACTACCTGGCCGCACAGAAGGAGCGGATCCGGTTGGGTGCGAACGCACAGGACGGCCTGCTCACCCGGATGGTCGTGGCGCAGGAGACGAGTGGCGCACTCAGCGAAACCGAGCTGGTGAACAATCTAGGAACGCTGCTGCTGGCTGGCCACGAGACCACCGCGTCGCTTGTCAGCAGCGGTCTCCTGTGCCTGCTCCAGCATCCCGACCAGTGGCGGCTTCTGTGCGAGACCCCGACGCTCATCCCCGCGGCTATCGAGGAGATGCTCCGCTTTGAGAGCCCGCTCGCCCGGAACACGAGACTGGTGAAGCAGGACACCCAGCTCGGGGGCAAACCGCTGCGCAAGGGAGAGATGGTCATCCAGATGCTCAACGCAGCGAATCGCGATCCCGTCCGGTTCGAGGATCCTGACGTCTTCGACATCGAGCGGCCGCGCTTGCAGAACCTGGCATTCGGATATGGCATCAGCTTCTGCATCGGCGCGCCGCTGGCCCGGTTGGAGGCCCACGTCTTCTTCAAGGCCCTGATCAGGCGTATGCCAGGCATCCGGCTTGCCGACGAGCATCCTCGATGGGCGATCGCAAAGCCGACGGTCCGCATTCTCGAGACGCTGCCGGTCACGTTCTGATCACCGCGGAGGTGCTGTTGGCGGACGCGCGTATCCCCAGCCGGGGGATCGCGACGACTCGACCGGTCGTCAAGGCTGGCAATCACGCCGGGATCCCGAGCCCGCCACGTGTCCCAGCGCCGTTGGCTGATGATCGCAATGGTCCGGCCATTGCGTCTCATCTCCCGCCCAAGGCGTGATGAATTGACGCGCGAAACAGCATCGCCAGTGTATTGATTGGTCCTACCGCCTTCGATACAATGGCGTCGGCCCGCCCGCTGATGGAGACTCCGTTGACGATCGCCGAGATCTGCCGCCGGTTCCGCGCCCTTTACATGCCCGCGGTGTGCGACGCTCTCTTCGAGCTGGGGCTGCCCGAGCCGCTCCTCCCGTCGAACCTGCGGCCACTTTTTCCAGAGCAGGCATTCGTGGGAGTCGCATACACGGTCGTCGGTAAGGAGATCGTTCCGGCTGTCGGTTGGGACGAGGGCGTTGGGCGGATGCGTTCGTACCTCCGCGTCTTCGAGCAACTCGAGCCCGATTCGGTGCTCGTCTCGACGACCCCGGAGGGCTTCGTCGGACACTTCGGCGAGCTGACCGGCAATGCGGCCCAGGGCCGCGGCTGTGTCGGCGTGATCCTTGACGGCAACTTGCGCGACGTCGCGGGCCTGCGCGAGATCGGCCTGCCGATCGTCTTTCGCGACCTCTGCTCGCGCAACGGGATCGGCCGCTGGGAGATGGTCGCGGAGCAGGTCCCGGTGACCATCGGCGATGTGGTCGTACACCCCGGCGACATCGTCATCGCCGAGTTCGAGGGGGTGTTGATCGTGCCTCGCGCGCAGGCCGAGGCCGTTCTGGAGCGGGCCGAGAGCATCGTCGTCGCCGAAGGCAAGGTCCGGGCGGAGATCCGCGAGGGCGCCACGCCGTCGGAGAGCTTCGACCACCACGGGCACATCTGACAGGCGCAACGCTGGCACGGACAAGCGAGGAGTAGCAGGCGATGAGCAAGGTCGTGATCAAGGTTCCGGACGGACCCCCGGATCATCCGTTCCTCTCACCCGCGGTGCGGGCTGGTGACCTCGTCTTCGTGTCCGGGCACGCCGGCCTGTTGCCGAACCGCCCGCCAAGCGGGGAGGGCACGACGTGGCTGCCCGGCGAGCTGATCCCGGGCGGCATCGAGGCGGAAACGCGCCAAGCACTCGAGAGCATCAAGGGGGCGCTCGCGGCGGCCGGCGCCACGCTCGCGGACGTCGTGAAGGTCAATACGTTCCTCCGCGACGTCGATCGTGACTTCCTTGCCTACAACCGGGTCTACCAGGAGTACTTCCCGACCGAGCCGCCCGCCCGGACGTCCGTCGGCGGGAAGATCTACGGCATCTACCTGGTGGAGATCGAATGCATTGCCTACGCGCCACTGCCGAAAGGCGCGGCGGAATGAGGACCGAGATCGTCATCCCGCAACTGGGCCTGATGGAGTCGGCGACGGTCGTGGAGTGGCTGCGGCATAGCGGAGAGCGCGTCGCCAAGGGCGACCCTTTGCTCGTCGTGGAGACCGACAAGGCCAACGCCGAGATCGAGGCTCCTGCGGACGGACGGCTCGAGATCCTCGTGGCCGCCAGCAACGATCCCGTCCCCGTCGAGATCGTACTCGGCTACATCGACGACACCGATCCCGCGTGACGGCCGCGGGCGACGCAGCGGCCACCGGGACGGGACTCGCGCCGCTCGACGCAGCGCTGCGCAGCTGGGCGGCACGGCCCCTCGATCCCTCCTTCCGCAGCGGGCCGCGTGACGTCGCCGCGACGCCGGCGGGCATCGCCGAAGCCGGGATCTCCGCGTTCGACGACCGCGTGACCTTCCCTCAGATGGTCGTGCGCTGGGACTCCCTCCTGGCAAACATCGCGACCATGCAGTCCTTCTGCGACGATGCGGGGGCCTGGCTGGCGCCGCACTGCAAGACGACCATGGCCCCGCACATCATTGCCGAGCAGCTGCGGGCTGGGGCGTGGGCCGTGACGGTCGCAACCACGCGGCAGGCACTCAGCTGCCGCGCGTTCGGCATCGGCCGGATCCTCATCGCGAACGAGGTCACCCATCCCGGCGAGATCGGCAGGCTCGTCGCCGAGCTGTCCGCCGATCCCACGTTCTCGCTGATCGTACTGGTAGATGATCCGGTCAATGTGGCAGCGTGGGCGGATGCCGCAACGGCGGCTGGGCTCGATCGCCCCGTCGGCATGCTCGTCGAGCATGGCTTCCCGGGCGGCCGCGCCGGGGCTCGCGACCCGGGCTCGATCGACCGCGTCATCCGCGCCGCTCGCGAGGCGCATCCCCGGGTCGAACTCCTCGGGATCGAGGGATATGAGGGGATTGCTCCCGGGGACACGGCGGAGGCCCGCGAGCTGGCCGCGGACGCGTACCTTGATTCGCTCGCCGAGGTCGCACGCCGGATCCTGCCCGACCTTGCCGTCGCGAAGCCGCTGGTGAGTGCCGGAGGCAGCGTCTACTTCGACCGCGTGGTGGCCATGCTTGGCAGGTCGGCCTTGCCCGACTACCAACTGGTCCTCCGGCCGGGTGGCTACGTGACGCACGACGACGGCCTCTACCTGCGGTCATCCCCGATGTCGGCCACCAGCGGTCGGCTCCCGCAGTACGGCCGGCTGCAGGCAGCGCTCGAGCTCTGGGGAGTCGTTATCTCCCGGCCGGAGCGTGAGCTCGCGGTAGTGGGTTTCGGCCACCGCGACGCGCCGGCGCGCATCGACACGCCCTTGGCCCGGTGGCACCTCCGGCGCGGCCACGAAGTCGAGCCGATCGAGCCCGCCATCCGTGTCCGACGGATGGACGACCAACATGCCTACCTGGACCTCGGCGGCCGCATCGATCCGGCGCCCGGCGATCTCATCGGATGTGGAATCTCGCACCCCTGTGAGGCGTTCGAGCGCTGGCGGGTCATGCTCGCGGTCGATGACGCCCGACGGGTCCGAGGCCTGGTCCCCACCTTCTTCTAGCGATGGACGAAAGCCCCGAGACCGTCTGACCCGATCAGACGACGGTCTGGCCGCCGTCCACGAAGAGTTCCTGCCCGGTGACGTGTCGGGCGGCGTCCGAGGCCAGGAACAGGATGGCTGCGGCTTGGTCCGCCGGATCGGCAAGGTGGCCCAGGGGCACGCCCAGCCGCCACGTCGCGAGGTCGCCCTCGATGGCCTGTCGCAGGGCCTCGTTCGAACCGCGCATCTGCACCTCGAGGAGCATCGGCGTAGCAGTGGAACCGGGCGACACCGCGTTGACCGTGATCCCGTGCGGCGCCAGCTCCAGTGCCATGCACCTGACCGCCTGCACCAGGCCCGCCTTGGACGCGGCGTACGCGACGTTGTTGAGGCGCGCCAGGCGCGAGACGATGGACGCGATCACGACGATCCGTCCCTGGATGCCCTGCTCGAGGAACACCGTCGCCGCCGCCTGGGCGAGGAGGACGTTGCCCCTGAGGTTCACCGCCAGGGTGCGGTCCCAGTCCTCGACCTCGAGGTCGCGCAGCGAGGCCACGCGAAGAAAGCCGGCCGCCCCGACGACCACGTGCAGCTTGCCGTGGGCCTCCACGACTTCGCGGACCAGGGCTGCCGGACCGCCCGGCTGCGCCAGGTCCACCGCGTGGAATGAACGCGTGCCGGGCGGGAACCCCTCCGCGGCGGCACGGGTGGAGTCGGCGTCGAGATCTGCCATGGCCACGACAGCTCCCGCGCCAGCGAACGCCCGTGCCGTCGCCCGGCCGATCCCTCCGGCCGCGCCGACTACGAGGGCGACACGCCCATCAAAGGAGTGGTTCGGGTCCATCTGGGCTCCTGTCGTCTCGGCCCGGGGTGGCAGCCCGGTTGTGCGGGTTGGTTCGACCAAGAATAGCCATCTCAAGGGTTGTTGGTGATCTATCAGCTAGCTATGATCATCACGCGCGGTCATCGAGGCGAGGGTGGCGACCCCGCGAAGCAACCGAATTGGTCAGACCAACCGGAGCGACATGACAATCCGCGAGAAGCTCGCTTCGCGGGGCCTGGTGATCCCGCCGGGCCAGGTGATCCCGCCCGGAGTCACGCTGACGTACCGTCGCTTGGCCAAGAGCGGCCGGACCGTCTACGTCGCCGGTCACGGCCCGACGTTCGGTGACGAGTGGCTGTATCTCGGCAAGATCGGGCGGGACCTCACGGTCGACGACGGCATCGCCGCAGCGCAACTGACCGCCCTCAACGTGCTCGGCACCATCGAACGTGAGCTCGGCTCGCTCGACGACGTCGTCCAGTGGCTCCGGGTCACGGGCTACGTGAACGCTGTCGAGGGGTTTACGGAGCAGCCGCGCGTCCTCAACGGGTTCTCGGATCTGCTGCGCGACCTGTACGGCCCGGCCACCATCGCCAGCCGGACGTCGGTAGGGGTCCCTGACCTGCCGTTCGGGATGTCCGTAGAGGTCGACGCCATCCTGGAGTGGAGGGAGTAGGCGCCCATGCGAGTTGCGTCGATCGACATCGGCGGGGGCCGCGACTCGGCCGCCCTGGTCGTCGAGGACCGCGTCGTGGATCTGGGCGTACCGATGGAGGCGCTGCTCGCCATCCCGCGGGCCGACTGGGTTGTCCCATCTGGTAACGCACCCTCGGTCCGCTACGGGGAAGTCCGCCTCATGGCTCCGGTGCCGCGACCCGCCAAGGTGATTGCGATCGGGATGAACTACCGGGACCACTGTCTCGAGCAGGGGATCCAGCCACCGGTCGAGCCGCTCGTCTTCGCCAAGTTCCCGAGCTCGATCGTCGGCCCCGACACCCCGGTCTCGTGGCCGACCGGCGTCACCAACGTCGACTGGGAGGTTGAGCTCGCCGTCGTGGTCGGGGCCCGGGACCGCGCGGGACGGCCGACCGTCGCGGGGTACACGATCGCCAACGACGTCTCCGCCCGGGACCTGCAGGCGCGTGATGTCCAGTTTGTCCGGGCGAAGTCCATCGACACCTTCTGTCCCATGGGGCCGTGGCTGGTTACGCCCGAGGGTCTCCCGGATCCCGTCCACCTCGCGCTCTCGATGCACGTGAACGGCGTCGTCATGCAACGCTCGAACACGGACCAGCTGCTGTTCGACGTGCCCTCCCTGATGACCTTCTGCGCGCACCACTTCACCCTCGAGCCGGGTGACGTCATCCTCACCGGTACCCCACCGGGTGTCGGCGTGTTCCGGAAGCCACCTGTCTTCCTGGCGGCCGGGGACACGATGGTGGCGGCGATCGATGGGATCGGGGCGCTCCGCAGCCCCGTCACAGGCGAGCGCCCGGCGTGACCTCTGCGTCTGCAGGCTCGGCGGACCTGCCGTCACGGGTCACTGCCGCCGAGCTGCTCGCGAGGATCGACAACCAGCCCCGGGTCAGGCTGGGCCACTTCCCGACGCCGCTCGAGGAGCTCCCGAGGCTGTCGGAGACGCTCGGCGGGCCGCGCATCCTCGTCAAGCGGGACGACCTCACCGGTCTGGCGTTCGGCGGCAACAAGACGCGCACCCTGGAATACGTCCTCGGCGACCTGCTGATCCGCCAGCCGGAGGTGCTCGTGACCGGCGCCAACATCCAGTCAAACTGGTCCCGACAGGCCGCGGCGGCAGCGGCCAAGCTCGGCATCCCGATCGTCCTCGTCCTGCGCAACACGGAGATGCCCGAGATCCAGGGCAACGTCCTGCTGGACCTCTGGTTGGGAGCCGACGTCCGCTTCGTCGATGAGGCGGACATCACCTTCGTCGTGGCCGAGCGGCTCGACGAGATCGTGGACGAGCTGCGAGCGGCCGGGAGGCGGGCGTTCAAGATCGACCCGTGGGCGCCGAGCGCGGCCCTCGGCTACGTCGCCGCGGTGCCCGAGCTGATGGCCCAGTGCGAGGCGGCCGGGGTCACGCCAACCCACATCTGGGCAGCGGCGGCGGGCCCAACCCAGAGCGGACTGGTCCTGGGGGCGAAGGCGGTCGGGTGGGACGTGGCCGTCAAGGGGATCGCGCCTATTACCTGGGCCGGCCCGAGCATGGCCGCCCGAACCGCCGAATCAGCCAACCTCGCCGCCGGCGTCCTGGGCCTCCGCCTGTCGGTCTCCGAGACAGAGATCGACACGGACGACCGGTTCATCGGGCCAGGCTACGCCCGGCCGTCTGCCGCGGGGCTCGACGCGATGCGCATCGTCGCTCGCAGGGAAGGGCTGCTGCTCGACCCTGTCTACACGGGCAAGGCGATGGCGGCCCTGATCGCCGCCGTCCAGCAAGGACAACTCACGAGCACGGACACGGTCGTATTCCTCCACACCGGCGGCCTGCCCGCGGTGTTCGCCTACCGGGATGCGATCCTCGACATGGCCTCGGCATCGAAGGGACATCCTGCGACATGAGCATGGATGCGGCGCTGTTCACGTTCGCCTACGACGTCATCGACGAGGGGGCCGACGAAGTCGTCTCGAATGTCGTCGATCGGGCCGGAGCCAACGGCGTGCTCATGGCCGTGACCTACCACGAGGGCCGCGACGTCTTCCCGCATGGGCGGTCGGGCCACGTCCGCTACCTGGAGCCGGGCTCGACATTCTTCCGCCCCAACCCGGCGGCCTGGGCCGATTCGACCGTCAAGGCCCGCCCTAGCCGGCTCGCGGACGCCGGCGATCCGCTCGCGGACCTCGTCGGCGCGGCCGACCGGCGAGGCATCGACGTCCATGCCTGGACGGTGTTCCTGCACCACGACCGGCTCGGCGAGCACCTCGAGCAGGCCCCGCGGAACGCGTTCGGTGACCCGATCCAGACCGACCTCTGCGCGTCGAACCCGGGGGGCCGCGCCTACGCTCGTGCGCTGGCCCGGGACGTCGCGGGACGCGGGGTCCGGACGGTGCTCTCGGAGGCCGTCCAGTTCTTCCCGCTCGAGCACGGGGTCCACCACGAGCGCTACTTCCTGCCGTTGGGACCGCGCACACGGCTGCTGATGGGGCTCTGCTTCTGCGCGTCGTGCCTGGTCGAGGCCGGCCGCGACGGGCTGGACGGGGAGGCGATCCGGCGCTGGGCGGCGGGGCAGATCGAGCAGGCGTTTCAGGCGGATGTAGACGACCCGCCGGGCGAACTGACCCGGGACGAGGTCGCGGCCATGGCCGGCGGCGACCTCGGCGGCTACCTCCGGATGCGCGAGCGGGTCGTGACCAGCCTGGCGGCGGAGCTCCGCGTTGTCCTCTCCGCCGCGGGCGTCAGGCTCACGTTCCTCGACCCGTCAGGGGCGTACAAGGGATACGCCACGGGCCGGCCCGTCGGGGCCCCCAGCCCGACGATCGCGTGGCAGCTCGGGCTGGACCTCGCCGGCCTGGCGGGCGCATCCGACGACATCGAGATCCTGGGCTACGCGGCTGACCCGGCGTGGATCGCGGGAGACATGGCCGCCTACCGCGAGGTGCTGGGTCCCGGGCCGCGCCTCGTGGTCGCGCTCCGGCCGACAGCCCCGGACTCCACGAGCGTCGATAACCTGCGGGTCAAGATAGAGCTCGCGGAGCGCCACGCCGTCAGCCGCGTCGACTTCTACCACTACGGCCTGATGCGGCTCGACGCGCTCGACAGGATCCGGCAGGCGCTGCACCCATGACCCATGGCGCGGCGAACGGCCGGCGAACAGGAGGCTCGCGATGACACTGCGCATCGACGACGACCAGGCCCTCGACCTGGTAATCCGCGGTGGACGGGTGCTCGACGCGGGCAGCGGGCTGGATGCCCGGCTCGACGTCGGCGTCCGGTACGGCCGGATCGCGGCCATCGGGCCGGATCTCTCGGACCGGATCGCCGAGCGACGGATGCAGATGCCGCTCGACCTGGGGACGCTGGTGATCGACGCCACCGATCGCATCGTGGCCCCGGGGTTCATCGACCTGCACACGCATGTCTTCGTCGGCGTGTGCGGCCTGACGGTCCCGGCCGACGAGATCAGCTCGACAACCGGGGTGACGACCTGCGTCAGCGCTGGCGACGCCGGCGCCCACACGATCGAGGCGTTCCGCCGCCTGGCGGTCGAGGCCAACCGGACCCGGGTGCTCGCCTTCCTCCACGTGTCGAACGTGGGGCTTGCCCCCTGGCCGGCCGGCGAGGCCACGGATCTTGACATGCTCGACGTCCCGGCCGGGATCCGGGCGGCGCGCGAGAACCCGGACATCGTCATCGGGGTCAAGGTGCGGATGACGGCGCCGCAGGTCATCCGGGACCACGATCTCGAGCCCCTCCGGCGGGCAATCGCGATCGGCGAGGGAGCTGGCATCCCGGTGATCATGCACATCGGGTACTGCCCGCGCCCCATCGGCGAGCTGCTCGAGCTGATGCGACCGGGCGACATCGTCACCCACTGCTTCACCGGATCCGACAATACCCTCGTCGAGGACGGCCGGCTCGGGCGCGGGGTCCACGAGGCACGTGCCCGCGGCGTCCTGTTCGACGTCGGGCACGGTTCGGGGAGCTTCTCGTATCGCGTCGCTGATATCGCGATCGCCGAGGGCTTCTGGCCGGACACGATCAGCACTGACATCCACTCACTGAGCGCGGCGGGGCCGGTCTACGACCTGCCCACGACGATGTCGAAGTTCCTCGCGCTCGGCATGCCGCTCTCGCGGGTGATCGAATCGGTCACGAGCCGGCCGGCAGCCGCGATCGGCCGCTCCTCGCCCATCGGCGCGATCGGGCTCGGCCGGACCGCCGACCTGACGGTGTTCGACGTCGAGGAGGGCGACTTCACGTTCAGGGACTCGGGAGCGCAGCAGTCCGGCGTGCGGACGGACCGGCACGCATCGGCAAGGATCCGGATCCGGAACACGATCCGGGCCGGCATCCCGTGGCAGGCACCGCTCCCCCACCCGGGACGCGGGGTCGGCCTCGCGCCGGACTGATCCGCGCTGACGACCCACAGCGCCAACGGCACCGTCATGCGGGTAGCGCTGTTCATCACCTGCTTCAACGACATGCTTTTCCCGGGCGTCGGGAGGGCGGTCGTGACGCTGCTCCGCCGACTGGGCCAGGAGGTCGAGTTCCCTGCGGACCAGACCTGCTGCGGCCAGATACACTTCAACACCGGCTTTCACGAGGCGTGCGTGCCGCTCGTACGCAGGTTCACGGACACGTTCGCCGGCTTTGACGCGGTGGTCACGCCGTCGCCCTCGTGTGCGGCCATGGTCCGTCGCGAGCACGCCACGGTCGCCGGGCTTGCGAGCGCGCGCGGCCTGGACCCCGCCCTGCCTGCGCGGGTCGCCGCCGCGCCACCCGTGTACGAGTTGACCGAGTTCCTGGTCGACATCCTCGGGGTCACAGACGTTGGCGCCGCGTTCCCCTATCGGGTGGCCTTCCATCAGACGTGCCACTCGGTGCGTACCCTCGGGATCGGCGACCGGCCGAGCCGGCTCCTCGCCGCAGTCCGCGGGCTGAGCCTGGCAGAGGTCGCAGGAGCTGACCAGTGCTGCGGCTTCGGCGGGACGTTCGCGGTGAAGAACGCCGATACCTCGCTGGCGATGGGCGCCGATAGGATCGCCGCAATCACGGACTCCGGCGCCACGGTGCTCACCGCGGCCGACATGTCCTGCCTCATGCACCTCGGCGGATTGCTCTCGCGCACCGGCTCGGCGGTGCGAGTGGTGCACCTCGCTGAGATCCTCGCCGCCGGCGGCCCGTCGTGATCGACAGTGGCGACCCCGGTGACCGGGCGCCGCGCGCGGTGCCGACGTTCAGGGGCACGGCGCCATTCCCGATCGCGGCCAGGGCCGCCCTTGCGGACGTCCAACTGCGGGTGAACCTCGCGCGCGCCACGGCCACGATCAGGGCGAAGCGAGCGCAGGCTGTCGCCGAGCGCGAAGACTGGGAAGCCCTCCGGCTGGCGGGCGCGGCGATCAAGGACAGCGCGCTCCAGCAGCTTCCGGTCCTGCTCGTCCAGCTCGAGGCGGCCGTGGCGGCGGCCGGCGGCACCGTCCATTGGGCTCGAGACGCCGCGGAGGCGAACGCGATCGTCGTCGGCCTCGTCCGGGACGCCGGATCGGACGAGGTGATCAAGGTCAAGTCCATGGTGACCCAGGAGATCGAGCTCAACGAGGCGCTCGGCCGGGCCGGGATCGCGGCATGGGAAACCGACCTTGCGGAGCTGATCGTCCAGCTGGGCGAGGACCTCCCGTCGCACATTCTCGTGCCCGCGATCCACCGCAACCGCCAGCAGGTGCGTGACATCTTCCTGCGTGAGATGGCCGGCGTGGGTCGGCCGGCGCCGCCGAACCTGACGGACGAGCCCCGGGCTCTCGCGGAGGCGGCGAGGCTCCACCTCCGCGAGAAGTTCCTGCGGGCGAGGGTGGCGGTCTCCGGCGCCAACTTCGCCGTGGCCGAGACCGGTACCGTGATGGTCGTCGAGTCGGAGGGCAACGGCCGGATGTGCCTGACGCTGCCCCAGACGCTGATCACGGTGATGGGGATCGAGAAGCTGGTCCCGCGCTGGCAGGACCTCGAGGTCTTCCTCCAGCTCCTGCCCAGGTCGTCGACGGCGGAGCGGATGAACCCCTACACCTCGATGTGGACAGGGGTCACGCCTGGCGATGGCCCGCAGGCCTTCCATCTGATCCTGCTCGATAACGGCCGGACGGACACGCTCGTCGACCCGGTTGGGCGTCAGGCCCTGCGCTGCATCAAGTGCTCGGCCTGCCTGAACGTCTGCCCGGTCTATGAGCGCACGGGTGGCAGCGCCTATGGGTCGCCGTACCCGGGACCCATCGGGGCGATCCTGACGCCGCAGTTGCGCGGGATCAACGTTCACGCCGTTGACGCCCAGACGGCGTCGCTTCCCTATGCGTCGACGTTGTGCGGAGCGTGCCTGGAGGTCTGCCCGGTGCGGATCGACATCCCCCAGGTGCTCGTCCACCTGCGCGCCAAGGTCGTGGACCAGCGCGGCTGGCGGGCCCGCGCCTCCGAGGAGGCGGTGCTCATGGCGTCGATCGGGTGGGCATTCCGGGGTCCGCGCCGGTTCTCATTCGCGGAACGGCTGGCCAGCCTCGGCGGCCGCATCCTCGGGTTCGGCGGGCCGATCCGCCGGGCGCCGGGACCGGTCTGGCTCCGCTCGTGGCTTCGCGGCCGCGATCTGCCGGCACCGGCGCGAGAGGCGTTCCGCCGGTGGTGGCGACGGACCGGTGGGGGGACGGGCGGATGATGAGCGACGCTCGCTCGGCGATCCTCGCCCGGATCGCCGCGGCATTGGTCGATGATCCGGCCGCGGTGGTCATCCCACGCGAGTACGAGCGGCGCCTGCCGCCGGACATCGACCCGGTTCGGCTGTTCGCTGAGCGCGTCGCCGACTACCGCGCCACCGTCCACCATGCCGCGGCGGCCGAGCTGCCCCGCGTCATCGCATCGGTCCTGGCGCTCCGCGGCGTCAGTCGACTGGTCGTTCCGTCTGGCCTGCCGGTCGACTGGCTTGCCGCGACTGCCGACCTGCAGCTCGTCGGGGACGAGCCGCCGCTCTCGGTGACCGACCTCGACGCCGTCGATGGGGTGATCACCGACTGCGCGATCGCGATCGCGGAGACGGGGACCATCGTCCTCGATGCGGGTCCTGGCCAGGGCCGCCGGGCGTTGAGCCTCCTGCCCGACCGGCACCTCTGCATCGTCGACGCCGAGCGGGTCGTCGGGACCGTACCGGAGGCGCTCGATCGGCTCGATCCGCGACGCCCCCTCACGTGGATCAGCGGACCATCGGCCACGAGCGACATCGAGCTCCAGCGGGTCGAGGGCGTACATGGACCGCGTGTGCTTGACGTCGTGATCGTCGGCGGAACGGCCTGAGGTGTGCGATCAGCCAGCTTGGCCCAGCTCAAGCGCCAGGAGCGCGGCGTCCACGATGCCGTGCGTCGATCCCCGCATGATCGAATAGGTCGCGGACACGACCGGCCTGACCGAAGGCGTCCATGCCGAGCGGCACGACCGGGGCGCCGAAGGCCGCCCCAAGAGCGAATCGCATCTCGGGGTCAGCGGCCGCGGAATCCTGGCGTTCCTACCGCAACCGGATCGCGAACGCATCATCGGGGCACGACCCGAAGCCGAGCGCCCGTGCCTCCGCGCCCAACTCGCGGAGGCACGCAAACGCGGGTACGCCACCAGCCACGGTGATCGGTCCCCGGGAGCGGTCGGCGTCGCGGCGCCGGTCCGGAACGCCAGCGGCAGGATCGTCGGTGACATCATCGCGGGTTGGCCGGACAACTGGACGAGCGCCTCCAAGGAGGGTTGGTCGCCCGCGCCGTCGTATCAGCCGCGGAGGCGCTGTCCGCGGACCTCGGCTACCGGCCGCAGGGCGATGGCCCCGCGGGGCAACCGGCATCCGCCGGGGCCGGTGGCATGTCGCGAACGGCCCAGGCATAGCCGGTGGCACCAACAGCGGGGGTTCCGCCAATCTGCTCGCTGTCATCTCGTGCGATTGGGTAGGTTGTGGCAGGAGCCCCTTCGGTGCCGGATTCTGCGCTAGGATCCGTCTCTTGGACCAGCAAACTATGCCAACGTTCGCGGCCTGGCGTCGACCGCGCGGCCTCGCGATGTGGGCGAACCTCGCGATCATCTACGTCGTCTGGGGCTCCACGTACTTCGGCATCGCGGTCGCGATCGAGACCATCCCGCCGTTCCTCATGGCCACGATCCGGTTTGCGATCGCCGGCCTGATCCTGGTCGCATGGGACCTGCTGCGGCACCCGGGCTCGCGGCACCTACCGACCCGGCGGCAGGTCGTGGACTCCATGATCGTCGGCGGCCTGCTGCTCGGCATCGGCAATGCGTTCGTCGGCGTCGGCGAGAAGACCGTGCCGTCAGGCATCGCCGCGATCCTTGTCGGGATGATGCCGCTCTGGTTCGCGCTCCTAGGCTGGCTGTACCTGCGTGAGCGGCTGCCGCGGCTCGTCGCGTTCGCCGTCGCGCTCGGCTTCGCCGGCGTCGCGCTCCTCGTCTGGCCATCCGGTGACGGCGCCAACCACTTCGATCCGCTTGGCCTCTTGATCCTGTTCCTCGGCCCGCTGGGCTGGGCGCACGGCTCGATCTACTCGGTCCGGCGGGCGAAGCTCCCGCCCAGCCCGCTGAGCGCGTCCGGCCTCCAGATGCTCGCCGGCGCCGCGTTGACCGGGATCGAGTCGTTGATCGTTGGTGAGCCTGCGACGTTCGACCCCGCGGCGGTCTCGTCGGCATCGATCATCGCGGTCGTATACCTGATCCTCTTCGGGAGCATGCTCGCGTACACCGCGTACGCATGGCTGCTGCGCAACGCGCCGCTCTCGCTCGTCGGGACGTATGCCTACGTCAACCCGGTCGTGGCCGTGGCGCTCGGCACGGTCTTCCTGCGCGAGCCGATTAGCATGCGTACGGTCGTTGCGTCGGCCGTGATCCTCGCTGCGGTGGCGATCATCGTGACCGCCCGCGGGCGCCTCGCCGGTGTCCAGGCGAATGACGAGGTGGGGGCCGCTAATCCCGACAACGAGTTCGAGGCCGACATCCATAGCGCCGACGCAGCCCGCGCCTAACGCGGTCTGCCTAACGAGGTCCGCCCCCGCGATCAGCCCGGCTGCCCCTCGGCGAGCACGGTCCGACTGACGCGCCGCGCCATCGCCATCACGGTGACCATGGGGTTCACGCCGAGAGCTGTCGGGAACGTAGAGGAGTCCGCGACGTAGAGCCCGCGGATGATGCTCCCGCGAGAATCGAGACGGACCCGGCCGCGCTCGTCTGCGGGGTGGTCCGCGGGGTCCGCACCCATCCGGATCGTGCCCATCTGGTGGGCCGATGCGACGGTTCCCCGGTGCGGCGAGAAGTCCATCGCAGCGAGCCGGCGCTCGAACTCGGCGTACTGACGCGGCTCATCCCCCGCCCCATCGACGAGGTGCCGCTCGAGCGGCATTGAGACCGCGAGGATCTCGGCGGCGCCCGCGGCACGGGCAATTCGCGCCATCGAGACGAGGGCGTGGCGCAGCGTTGCGCGTCCTGAATCGTCCAGGCGGTAGTCGATGCGGACACGCCCCGCGCTCGTGAGTCGAACCCGGCCCTCGCCCCCGTCGCGGGTGACGGCGACGAGCGGAGAGAAGTGGCGCGCCCTCGCCATCAGCTCGGCGTGCGCGGTGGCGCCCTCCCAGGGGAGCACGAGCGCGAGTAGCCCGAGGTGCCCCGGCGCCGACTCGATGACGTAGCGGCGGCGCCCGGCCTCCTCCTGCCCGAACTCCATCGAGCGCACCGCCTGCATCGTGCCCCGCCACATGTCCACCGGATCGTCCATCAGCGCCCCGATCACCGGCACGGGGTGGATGCGCAGGTGCCGCCCGATATCCATGTGCCCGAAGCCGGACCCCTGCAGGATCGCCGGGCTTCGGAGTGCACCGGCCGCCAGGACGACCTGGCTCGCGTGCACCGTGAAGCGCCGCGGCTCCCCCACGTAGGGCGCGCTCGGATCGGCGGGGCCCAGCGAGCCGACGACCCCCGCCACCGAGTCGCCGGGGCTTTCCGAGCGGATCAGCGACAGGACGCGCGCACGATCGAGCACGCGCGCACCGTGCCTCGCCGCCTCCGCGAGGTGCGCGCGGATCCCCGACTGCTTCGTGCCGCGCCGGCAGCCGAACGGGCACGAGCCGCAGTCGCCGCAGTCGGAGCCGTTGCGGCGGATCACGTCCACGTCCCAGCCGAGCTCGGCCGCTCCGCGCCGGATGAGCTCGTCCTTGGGCGGGATGACCACGACAGGGGCGACCCCCATCTCGCGTTCGATGGCGTCGACATCCGCCGCCCACTCCTGGCCGTCGAGGCCGTCCAGCCCGTGCTCGCGCGACCACTCGGCGCGCACCCCGACCGGGGCGTCGAGGCTGGTCATCCAGTTCACCAGCGTCCCGCCGCCGACCCCGGAGCCGGCGAGCATCGTGACCGCGCCGTCCCAGGTGGAGAGCAGGCCGTGATTGAGGTACAGCCGCCCATACGCATCGAGCTCGTCGCGCGGCATCGTCCTCTCGTCGACGTAGGGCCCAGCCTCGATGACCAGCACGTGCCTGCCGGCTCGAGCAAGCTCGGCCGCGACGACGCCGCCGCCCGCCCCCGAGCCAATGACGACGACATCCGCCTCAAGTTGGATCAGGCCGCTCGTTGCGCTCACGGGCGATCGGTCGACGACGAGCGGTTCGATCGACGGCTGCGTTGCCGCGATCGTCGGGTCGTCGCGGACGTAGCCGATGGCCTGCAGCAGGTGGTTCAGCGCCTCTGGCGGGCCGGGGTCGGCGTAGGCGATGAACGTCAGCAGCTTGCGGAACGCATGCACCGCCGAGCGACGCGGCAGGAGCGGCGAGCCGGCCCAGCGCAGGAGCAGTCGTTCGCGCGCCGGCGCGTCCATGTCACGGAATGCGGCGAAGCCGGAGCCGGTGGCGAGATTCGCGAGGGGCTGCTCGAGCAGCCGCAGGACCAGGCGCAGCTGAGTCAGCTGCGAGGGATCGACGGCGCGTACGAGCGCATCGGACGCGATCGAGGCGACGCGAGCGTGGTCGCTGGCCGGGACGAAGGCCGCGGCGAGCGCCCGCAGCGTCGCCAGCTCGGACGGGCTGAGGGCGGCGCTCACGACGCGGGCGTTGGCTTGGGCGCCGGTCAGGCCGGGCGCCTACGCGGGGCGCGTGCCGGTTCGCGCTCGCGTGCCGGTGCTCGCACGCGGGCCGGCCCTCGCTCCCCCGTCATGCACGCCCGGCGGCCGCGGCGGCGGACGCGGGCAACCGCTCGAACCCCTCCGCGGGCAACTGCTCGCAGCGCAGCGGTCGGTCCTCGCGGTAGCCGAGGGCGAAGTCGGCCTGGATCAGCGTATGCAGCTGGCTCGTGCCCTCGTAGATGACGGCAGCCTTGGAGTTGCGCAGGTAGCGCTCCACCGGGAACTCGTTGGAGTACCCGTTCGCGCCGTGGATCTGGATCGCGTCGAGCGCGCTGGCCACCGCGTGGTCGGTGGCGTGCCACTTCGCGAGCGAAGTCTCGCGCGTGTTCCTGACGCCATGGTTCTTCAGGAACCCGGCGCGCCAGACCAGGAGCCGGCCGGCCTCGATGCCCGCGACCATCTTCGCGAGCATCTGCTTGACCAGCTGATGCTTGCCGATCTCGTCGCCGAAGGTCTTGCGCTCGTGGGCGTACTTGAGCGACGCGTCGAGGCAGGCCTGCGCGAGCCCCACGTTGCCGGCGGCAACCGTGTAGCGCCCCTGATCGATCGCGCTCATCGCGATCAGGAACCCTTCGCCCTCCTCGCCGATCCGGTGCTCCAGGGGCACGCGCACGTTGTCCATGTTGATGAGGCCCGTATTGCCGGCCCGGATACCGAGCTTGCCGTGGAGGGTGCCCGTGGAAAGGCCCTCCATCCCGCGCTCCAGCACGAACGCCGTCACGCCCCGGTGCCCCTTCGACCGATCGACCGAGGCGAAGACGAGGAACTGGTCCGCTATGTCGGCCAGGCTGATCCAGATCTTCTGCCCGTTGAGCACGTAGGAATCGCCGTCGCGGCGCGCGGTGGACGTGAGGTTCCCCGCATCCGTGCCCGCGCCGGGCTCCGTGAGGCCGAACGTCGCCAGCTTCTCGCCCTTCGCCTGGGGGACGAGCCAGCGCTGCTTCTGCTCGTCGGTCCCCCACTGCATCAGGGTCAACGAGTTCAACCCCACGTGGACGCTCTGGACGACGCGGAACGCAGTATCGGCGCGCTCCAGCTCCTCGCAGATCATCGCGAAGCTGATGTAGTCCATGCCCGAGCCGCCCCAGCGCGTATGCACCGGCGCCCCGAGCAGCCCCAGGTTGGCCATGCGCCCGAAGATCTCGCGGTGGACCTCGCCCCTGGCATCCCACTCGCGGATATACGGGACGATCTCGGCCTCGGCGAACTCCCGGACGGACTGCTGGACGAGCCGGTTCTCATCTGTCGGGCGAAGGTCGATCACGCCGGCATTCTAGGGTGCCCACAGGCCGGCTCGGCGCCGTTCGCCGGTGTGGGGCGTTCGCGGCCACCTTCGCCCGCGCGACGCGCCGGGGCGCCGCATGCCGCTCTTGCCGCATGCCGCTCTTGCCGCATGCCGCTTTTGCCGCATGCCGCTCATCTGGCCAGAGTCCTCTGCTCGCCGGCGCCGAGATTCCATGCCAATTGCTGCATAAGCGCAAACCGGTCGGAAGGCGCGCGGGCGATCCCGTTGCCGGAAGGGAGCGCTACCGGTTATTCATCAATTGGCATAGGTTTCCGCCGTCGGGAACCAAGTACCGCCCCGGTTAGGTTCGGCAAGGACCCGCAAGCCACAGGGCCTGCCGGCCGCCGCGCTGATCCCAGCCTGGGCCGCCCCGGACGCCAGCTGGTCCCGGACGCCAGAAAGCGCCGACTCTGCGCCGGCGCTTTCGAGGGGTTGGCGGCGTGCAGCGCCGCCCGAGGTCAGCGGTTGTTGTCCAGGAAGCGCCGGACATCCTCGAGGAGGAACCGGCGGTCACCGCGCTTGCACACGCGGTAGTACTTCAATTCGCCGCGGTCGCCCAGCCGCTTCACCGTGTTGACGTGGAGATGGAGCATCTCCGCGACCTCGGCGGCGGTGAGCATCCTGCCCAGCTCGTTCAATGCCATCGAGCTCATCCGTTTCTTGCCTTTCGGAACGACGATCAATAAGTGCGGCGCAGTTCAATCCCCGCGACGATGGCTGCGTCCATGACTCGTCGTCATCAGGACCATACGAACGTCGCCCTGCTATTCCAAGCCGTACTTCGGTCCGGTTGGGGGCAGTACCCTCCGGCGCGCACCAGTGGTGCGCAGCAACGACGGGGGCGGGTCGGTTGGGTGTCGGAAGGTGGCCTCAGGTCAGGTAGCGGACCCACAGGTAGACGGTCGACACCGTGAGCGACATGACGACCACCCCGAAGCCATAGCGGAAGAACTGCCAGAACGTGATCGGGTGGCCGTCGCGGGCCGCGAGGTTGGCAACCACGATGTTGGCCGACGCGCCAACGATGGTGAGGTTGCCGCCGAGGCACGCGCCCAGCGCCAGCGCCCACCACAGCACCTCCCCGCCGATGCCGCTGTCGATCAGGCCCTGGACGATCGGGATTGCCGTGGCGGTGTACGGGATGTTGTCGACGACGGCGGACGCGATCGCCGAGAACCACAGGATGCCCATCGTGGCGACCTCGAGCCGTCCGTCCGCGGCTTCGGCGAGCGCCGTCGCGACGCCACCGACAAGCCCGACGTGGACGACCGCCTCGATCAGCATGAACAGCCCGACGAAGAAGAACAGGGTGTTCCACTCGATCTCGCGCAGCGTGTCGTGCGGGTCGAGCGGCCCGACGAGCATGAGCACGGTGGCGCCGAGCATCGCGATCGTGGCCGCCTCGAGGCCCAGCGCCGTGTGGAACAGGAACCCGACGATGGTCAGGCCGAGCACGATCAGGGATCGCACCATGAGCTTGGGGTCCTTGATCGAGGCCGCGGGGTCGAGCTCCGCCAACCGGTCGAGGCGGCTCGAGTCATCCTGGATCGATCCGCGGAACGACCGCCGCATCATGAACACGAATATGACCATGATCACGACGACGACCGGGGCGAGGTTGACGAGGAAGGCGACGAAGTCCAGGCCGGCCGCAGAGCCGATGAGGATGTTCGGCGGGTCGCCGATCAGCGTCGCCGTCCCGCCGATGTTCGAGGCGAAGATCTGGCTGAGCAGGTACGGGAACGGCGACACGCGCAACGTGCGCGCGAGCGACAGGGTCACCGGCGTCAGGAGCACGACGGTCGTGACGTTGTCGAGCACGGCCGCGAGGATCGCCGTGAGGATTGCCAGGAAGATCAGGAGCCGGTATGGGTCGCCCTTGGACGCCTGGATGGCCCTGCCGGCGACGTACTCGAAGAAACCGGTGCGGCTGAGGCCGCCGGCGATGATCATCATCCCGGCGAGCAGGAAGATGACGTTGAGGTCGATCGCCTCCCACGCTTCTTCGGCATCGAGGACCTTGAGCAGGATGACCGCCATCGCGCCGGCGAGGGCGGCGGTGGTCTTGTGCACCCGCTCCGAGACGATCAGGACGTAGGTGATCACGAAGATCACCACCGCGACGTGGGCTTCGCTCACCGGAGGCGGCTCCTCGCGCTGGCGGCGACCGTCTGTGCGCGCCACCGGGCGCGGCGCGCGCGGGAGCGTAACGCACAATCCGCTCAGGGTCGCCACCCCGACGCGAGGGTCAGCGTGCCGCCCACGCGGTGCGCGCGGCCACGAAGACGAGTCCGATCGCGAGCGCCTGCATGAGCCGTCGTTCGCCGAGATTGAGCCGCAGCCAGCGCGCCAGCGGGCTCGCTGCGATCACGCCGACGCCGAGCCATGGCACGTCCCGCATCGGATCACCCACGTTGCCGAGCGCGAAGTGCAGCGCGACGACCGCGGTCGCCTGGACCG
>DATKBR010000098.1:0-2781 GCA_035513775.1 Candidatus Limnocylindria bacterium | reverse complement strand
GCTCGACCAGATCTACGCGACGGTCGAGGAGGCGCATCCCGAGATGACCCAGCCGTTCGTGCGCAAGCCGATCGAGCTGACCAAGCCGTTCGACGAGAAGTGGCGCCGCTCGGACCCCCTCGCGATCCCGGCCGAGATCGCCGCCTCCGGGGGACCTTCGAAACCAGCCTAGGACCGCAAGCGGGCGACGTCCCCTTTCAGCCAGGAGTCGGGGACGTCTACGAACTCGGGTCCGAGCTCACTGGTCGACGCGCAGCCGAGCAGCTTCATCGTGCGCACGATCTCGGCGCGCAGGATCTCGATGGCCCGTGTGACCCCGGCCTCTCCGCCCGCGCCGACGCCGTATGCGTACGCGCGGCCGATGAGCACCGCCTTCGCGCCGAGGCACAGCGCCTTCACCACGTCGCTCCCGCGGCGGATCCCGCCGTCGAGCAGGACCTCGGCCCGGCCGTCCACCGCGGCGACCACCTCCGGCAGCATGCGGAGGGTGCCCGCCACGCCGTCCAGCTGACGGCCCCCATGGTTCGAGACAACGACCGCGTCGGCACCGGCGTCGATCGCGCGCAGGGCGTCCTCCCCCGTATGCACGCCCTTCGCGACGATAGGCCCCGGACCCCAGACCTCCCGGATCCAGCGGAAGTCGTCCCATGTCACCGCGGCGTTCTCCAGCGCCGGCCCGACGTCGACGTAGCCCATCGGCCCGTCCTCGAGCACCACGTTGGGGAACTTCATGAGGCCGCCGTCCATCAGGAAACCAAGGAACCATGCCGGCTTCATCAGGAACTGGACCCCGTGGCGGATCTTGCCGATCGACATCGGTCCGAGCAGCGCCTTGATGCCGTTGCGCAGGTCGCGCTCGCGCATGCCGGCCACGGCGGTGTCGGTCGTGACCATGAGCGCCGACGCACCGGCCGCGCGCGCTCGGGCGATCGACTTGAGGGCGACGTCATGGCCCCCCATGAGGTAGAGCTGGTACCAGAGCGGGCCGCTCGAGGCCGCGCGTACGTCATCCACGCTCGTGCCTGAGAGGGTCGAGAGGGAGTACGCCGTGCTCGCGGCGTGGGCGGCCTTCGCCGCGAGCTCCTCGCCGTGGGGCCAGAAGAGACGAGTGCTCCCGACCGGCGCCAGCGCGAAGGGCAGGGCCAGAGGCGTGCCCAGGACAGTGGTCGTCAGGTCCACGTCCACAGGTCTCACGGCTCCGCGGGGTCGCAAGACCACATCATCGTAGACCCGCTCGTTCTCACGCATCGTGACCTCGTCCTCGGCGCCGCCATCGATGTAGTCGAACACCACGCGCGGCAGCCGTCCTCTGGCGAGCCGGCGCAGATCGGCGATGTTCACTACACGCGGCGGGGCGAGCCGCGCGAGCATCGTCACGTCGACTCCACCGTGTCGGGCGCCACCGCGCCGGTCCTGGCCGGCGGAAGGGTGCGCCACAGCAGGACGGATCCGATGATGGCGGCGACGACCGAGCCGCCCAGGATCCCCAGCTTGGACTCGCTGAGCAGCTGGCCGTCGAAGGCCAGGCCGGCGATGAACAGGGACACGGTGAACCCGATCCCGGCGACCGCGGCCACGGCGACGACGGCCGGCCAAGTGACGCCGCGCGGCAGCCTCCCGAGACCCGTTCGAACGGCGAGGTACGTCGCGAGGGTGACCCCGACGACCTTCCCGACCACCAGGCCTGCGGCGATGCCGATCGCGACCGACGAGCCGAGCGCCTCGCCGAGTACGCCGGCATCGACTCGGACGCCCGAGTTGGCCAGGGCGAAGATCGGGACGATGACGTAGCTCGTCCAGGGGTGGAACGCCTTCTCCAGCCGTACGGCGGGCGAGGGGCTGCCGGCGGAGGCCGGCACGACCAGCCCGAGCGCCACTCCGGCGATCGTCGCGTGGACGCCTGAGGAGAGCGTGGCCAGCCAGACGGCGACCATCAGAAGCGCCAGCGGCGGGGCCGCCCAGAGCCTGGGCACCCGCCAGAGCGCGATCGTCGCGATCAGCAGCGCGACCGCCACGGCCACGGAGAGGAGCTGCACCTCACCTGAGTAGAAGACCGCGATCACGAGGATGGCGCCGATATCGTCGACTATCGCCACGCTCAGCAGCAGGATCTTGAGCCCGTGCGGCACGCGCGACCCGAACAGCGCGAGCACGCCGATGGCGAAGGCGATGTCCGTGGCCATGGGTACGCCCCAGCCTCGGACACCCTCGGTGCCCGCATTGAGCGCGACGTAGATCAGGGCCGGGAGGGCCATGCCCCCAAATGCGGCCACCACGGGCACCGTCGCCTTGCGCGGCTCAGCCAGCTCGCCGCTGACGAGCTCACGCTTGATCTCGAGGCCGACGACGAAGAAGAACAGCGCCATGAGCGCGTCGTTGATCCAATGCCGCAGGTCCATGGAGATCAATGCCGTTCCGCCGACGTCGATGGTCAGGACCGTCTGCCACAGCACCTCGTAAGTGGAGGCTGCCGGCGAGTTGGCCCAGATCAGCGCGGCCGCCGCTGCCATTAGCAGGATGACGCCACCGGAGGCTTCCGTCGTCAGGAAGGACGCGAGCGCGCCGAGGATGGGCGTTGTCCGTAGGCGCGGTACCGTCACCGCGCCCCAGCGTACGCGCGGTCGAGGAGGTCGATCAGGCGGTCAAGCCCGCGACGCGACGTGGTCCCGCATCGCCTCCGCGAGCTCCGCGGCTGCGCGACGCAGGACCGGTCCGAGCTCGGCCGCCCGCTGGCGCGTCATGCGGCTCGCCGGTGCGGAGAGCGATATGGCCGCGACGGGC
>DATKBR010000097.1:0-37648 GCA_035513775.1 Candidatus Limnocylindria bacterium | reverse complement strand
GTCGCCTTCAGCACGAAGGGCGAGTACGGCGTGCGGTTGATGGTCCAGCTCGGGCGGCATTTCGGGACCGGCCCGGCGAGCCTCGCCGAGATCGCGGCGGCCGAGGACATGCCACGCGCGTACCTGGAGCAGCTCGCGTTCGTGCTCCGCGATGCCGGCCTCGTCGTCTCGACGCGTGGCGCGCGCGGAGGCTATGAATTGGCTCGCCCGCCCCAGGCGATCCCGATGAGCGAGGTGCTTCGCGCGCTCGAAGGACCGCTCGCCCCGATGATCTGCGCGACCGAGGACGACGCCCACGACGCGTGCTCCCGAACCTCGTCCTGCACCGTGAACCTGCTGTGGGTCCGCGTCCGGGACGCGGTCGCCGGTGCGCTCGACGGCGTGACCCTCGCCGATCTCGTGCCCCAGCGCGTCGTCCCGATCGACGCCCGACCGGCCGACACCTCATCCCTCGAAGGAGCCTTGACCGCATCGTGAGCGACCAGACCAACGGCACCACCGCCGCCGCGGCCACCGGCGCTGCGACGAGCGACGACAACCGCCTCGTGATCAGCGGCCTGCGCGTGGCCCCGATCGCCGCTCCGGAGCGCGAGATTCTCCAGGGCATCGACCTCGAGGTGGGATCCGGCGAGGTCCACGCGATCATGGGCCCCAACGGCTCCGGCAAGACGACCCTCGCCTACGCGCTGATGGGCCACCCGTCCTACCTCGTCACGGGCGGCTCGGTCACGTGGGGCCGTCGCGACGTCCTGAAGCTGAGCCCGGACAAGCGGGCGCGGCTGGGCATGTTCCTCGCCTTCCAGTACCCGACCGCGATTCCGGGCCTCAGCGTCGCGAGCTTCATCCGGAGTGCGCTCAACGCGAAGCTCCAGGGCATCGACAAGAACCCCGACATCGACCCCACCGACGCCATCAAGGGCGGCGTCTCGATGATGGACTTCCGCAAGAAGATGCGGGCCAAGCTGGCCATGCTCCGGATGGACGAGTCGTTCGCCGCGCGGTACGTCAACGAGGGCTTCTCGGGCGGCGAGAAGAAGCGCCTGGAGATGCTCCAGATGGCGATGCTGGAGCCGCAGATGGCGATCCTCGACGAGACCGACTCGGGCCTGGACATCGACGCCCTGCGCGTCGTCGCCGAGGGCGTCAACGCGATGCTCAACCCGAACCTGGGCATCCTGCTGATCACGCACTACCAGCGGCTGCTCAACTACATCACCCCCGACGTGGTCCACGTCCTGGCCCAGGGCCGGATCGTCAAGAGCGGCGGCAAGGACCTCGCGCTGCGGCTCGAGGCGGAGGGCTACGGCCCGATCCTGCGCGAGGCCGGCCTCGCCCCCGACGTGCCGGACGAGGCACTGCTGGTCCCGCAGGGTCCCGACCTGGGCGAACCCGCCGCCGTGCAGGCGGGCGAGAAGGTGGAGGCCGCCCGCTAGCGGGGCGGATCGAACGATGACCGTCACCGCGCCGCCGACCACCACCTCCGCGCCGGCCTCCGAGTTCGGCGGGCGTATTCGCGACGGCCGCCTCGATGCCGAGGTGATCCGCAAGGACTTCCCGATTCTCGCTACCGAGTCCCACGGCCACCCGCTCGTCTTCCTCGACTCGGCGTCGACGAGCCAGAAGCCGCTCGCGGTCATCGAGGCGATCGACGGCTACTACCGCGAGTACAACGCCAACGTCCACCGCGGGATCTACGAGATCGGCGAGCGGTCGACGGCCGCGTACGAGGCGGCGCGCGCTTCCGTGGCGAAGTTCATCAACGCACCCGACGCGCACGAGGTGGTCTTCACCCGCAACGCGACCGAGGCGATCAACCTCGTCGCGTACTCGTGGGGCCGCCGCAACATCAACCGAGGCGACGCGATCGTGCTCACGGAGATGGAGCACCACGCGAACCTCGTGCCCTGGCAGCTCCTTGCCCAGGAGCGCGACGGCGACCTCGAGTTCATCCCGATCACGGACGACGGCGTGCTTCGGCAGGACGTCTTCGAGGTCCTGCTCCGCCTGAAGCCGAAGCTCGTCGCGTTCACCCACGTCAGCAACACCCTCGGCACGATCAACCCGGTCGTCGAGATGACCCGTCTCGCGCACGAGGCCGGTGCCCTCGTCCTCATCGACGGCGCCCAGGCCGTGCCCCACGTGCCGGTCGACGTCCAGGCGATCGGCGCCGACTTCTACGCCTTCTCCGGCCACAAGATGCTGGCCCCGACGGGCTCCGGCGCGCTGTGGGCGCGGCGGGAGCTGCTCGAGTCGATGCCGCCGTTCATGGCGGGTGGCGACATGATCCGCGAGGTCCACCTGCGCCGGTCCGAGTGGAACGACATCCCGTGGAAGTTCGAGGCGGGTACGCCGGACATCGCGGCCGGGATCGGCCTCGGCGCGGCGGCGGACTACCTGCGCGAGCTGGGCATGGATCGCGTGCGCGAGCACGAGAAGCAGCTCCTCACCTACGCCCTGGTTGCGCTCAAGCGCGAGCACCCGGACCTCGACCTGTACGGGCCGATGGATGCCGGCATCCGCTGCGGCGTCATCCCGTTCAACGTGCCCGGCGTCCACCCGCACGACGTCGCCCAGGTGCTCGACAGCGCCGGCGTGGCGGTCCGCGCCGGCCACCACTGCACGATGCCCCTGCACGAGCGCCTCGAACTCGCGGCGACGGCTCGCGCCAGCTTCAACGTCTACACGACCAGGGCCGACATCGACGCCCTGGTGGCCGGCCTCGCCGAGGTCAAGCGGATCTTCGGCTGACCGTCAGCCGGCCTCGAGCACCTCGACCTTCACGCCGAGGCGCTCGTAGGTGATCAGGGCCCGCCGATCGCAGGTCACCAGCGACGAGCCGGCCGCCCGCACCGTCGCACCGATGAGGGCGTCGTAGGTCGCACCGCCGCGAATGCCCAGCTCTGCCAGCTCCTGGACGAGCGCCGCCAGTGACGAGCCCGGCAACGTCAGCCACTCATCGGCGAACGCGTCGCGCAGGAACTGACTGACGCGCGGCGGGCTCGCACGCGTGGGTTCCGGCAGGCGCGTGAGCACGGAGTACGTCTCGAATCCTGCGTGCGCCGGCAGCGTGGCACCTTCGTCGATGATCCGAAGCGCCTGGGCGTGCAGGGCGTGCCAGGACGAGAAGGCAGCGATGACGACACTGGAGTCGACGGCCGGTTTCAGCGACGGACCTTCTCGAGCATGTCCCGGACCATCTCCGCGGTCAGCGGCGGTACCGGAACGTCCGGGATAGCCACGAGGACGCGCCCGCGCTTCTCGTACCTCATCGGGGTTGGGGGCAGCTCGATCTGGATCCGGCCGTCGACCGCCGTCACCTCGAGCTCCTCGCCGCCGTACAGTGCAAGCTCTTCACGAATGGCCTTCGGGACGACGATCCGTCCGGCCGAGTCGATGGTCGTTCGCATGGCAGCATTCTACCATCCTCATGGCATTTGCCTACCATCGTTCGGGAGCTCCCCGCCGGGCCTATTCTGGCTTCCATGGACGACGAGCTCGCGGCGCCGATCAGCCCGGACGATGCGACCGCCCGACTGCTGGACGCGGCGCAGGCCATTGGCATCGAGATCGATCGCGAGGAAGCCGAGCGCTGGATAGCAGCGGTGTCGGCGGAGTCCGCCGGGATGCTGACGGTCGACGTCGACACCGGCGTCTACGGGCACCGGATCACGATGGAGGACCACGACGCCGCGGACCTCGCGCGGTTCCGGCGGATGGCCCGGGTCGTCGGCTTCGAGGATCGGCTGCCGCACGTCACGACTGCCCTCGCCCTGTCCGGCTCGGCAGCGCAGGCGCGAATCCATCGCTTCCCGGCCGACGCCGACTTCTTCGAGCGGGTCCACGTGCAGGCTCCGACCAGGGAGACGGCCTGCCAGCTGCTCGGCGAGGTGATCCGCGACAAGGCCCTGGCGACGATGCGCGGCGAGGGCCATCGGCTCCAGGAGGTCAAGTTCGGCAACTGGCCGGTCGACGGCACCGTCAACGGCCGAGCGGTGAAGCATGGCCAGTCGGTGACCTGGCGGCCGGCCGAGGTTGAGGCCGGATCCATCGCGTACGTGGCCGCCGATGGGACCGCAGGCGTCCTGCGCTGGGAGGACGCCGCCCATGATCCGGGTTGGTGCAAGCTCGACTGGGTCATCGCCGATGCCGGCGATCGAAAGCTCGTGAATGCCTCGAACATGCTCGACGCCACCTGGGAGGCGCCGGACGGCACGATCACGCCGCTCGACGGCTTCCTGGACCCGTACTACCAGGAGGTCTACCTCGAGACGGAGTCGATCCCGCTGTTCTCGCGGCTCGTGAAGGAGCTCGGCGCGGACTCGGTTGCCGATTACGTGGAGCAGCTGGTCGAGGAGGTCTACAAGTACACGGTCAAGGAGCCCAACTTCGGCAAGGCGTCACGACGGCTGTACAACATCTTCCGGATCACGGGGCGATACCCGGAGGCCGCCTACATCCGTGAGCTCTTCGACGAGCCCGTGACGGCGCTGTACCAGGTCGGCGCGATCCTGCGCACGCTGGACGAGGCGGCCGGCGCGGGCGACGCGTTCGCCACCGAGGGGATGGTCACCCAGATCGACGGGCTGATCATGTCCGCGATCGGTGGCCTGGAGGGCAGCTCCGAGGCGGAGATGGTTCGGCGCCTGCTCGGCATCCGGGACGCCTTCACCAATCGCGCCGAGCTCGCGATCCGCGACGAGGACATCGTGGCCGCGCAGGAGCACGCCATGCGCGAGGTGAACGCGTACTTCGAGCGGGTGCTCATGCGCGTGCCGAGCATCCAGGCGTACCTCGAGGAGATCGCCTCGACCCACACGGCTACCTGATCCGCCCGCGCGAGAGCGGCCCGGTGCGCGCTCGCCACGAGCAATCCCGACGGTCACGGTCGGGATTGGACGCTCGGCGGTAGAATGCGAGCCGCAATGGACGACCTGTACCGCGACTACATCCTCGAGCACTACCGCCGGCCCCACAACTTCGGCGTGCTCGACGGCGCCACGCTCTCCCAGGAGGGCGCCAACCCGCTGTGCGGCGACCGGATCACGATGCAGCTGCGCGTGCGCGGCGGCGTGATCGACGGCGTCGGGTTCACCGGGCGGGGCTGCGCGATCAGCCAGGCGTCCGCGTCGCTCCTCACGGACGAGGTGAAAGGCAAGGAAGTCGAGAAGGCGGCGTCGATGACCTCGGCCAACGTGCTCGACCTCCTCGGCATCGAGATCAGCCCGGCGCGGATGAAGTGCGCGCTGCTCTCGCTCGAAACGCTGCAGGGGGCGCTGGAGCCCGCAGCCGCGACTGCCCCCGGCGCCGCCGAAGCCTCACCCGCGAGCCCCACGAGCACCACGTGACCGGCATCGACCTCCGCTCCGTCCGCGGTGGGACGGGCCGCTGCAGGTGTCACTCGCCGGCCTGACCGCCGGCGCGAATCGACCGTCCCGGCCGCGGCCGTGGGCGCGTCCCTGCCCATCCGTCCCCGATCCATCCCCAGAGGTTCGATGCAACCGTGATTCGTGAGATCAGCCCCCCTGAAGCCGACCACCGGCGCGCCGCGGGCGCGACCCTCATCGACGTGCGCGAGCAGGTCGAGTGGGACGCGGGCCACATCGCCGGCTCCCTGTTCATCCCACGCGGCATCCTCGGCGCGGAGATCGAGGCCGCCGTGCCCGACAAGGACACCGAGATCGTCCTGTACTGCCGCAGCGGCGCGCGCTCCGGCGTGGGTACCGCGGAGCTCCAGCAGCTCGGCTACACGAACGTCGTCAACATGGCCGGCGGCATCCTCGACTGGCACGCGAACGGCCTGCCGATCGACGCGCCCTCGACCCTGACCCCCGCCCAGCAGTCCCGCTACAGCCGGCATCTCCTGATCCCCGAGGTCGGGACGAACGGCCAGAAGCGCCTGCTCGATTCGAAGGTGCTGATCGTCGGCGCCGGCGGCCTCGGCAGCCCGTCCGCCCTGTACCTTGCCGCGGCCGGCGTGGGCACGCTCGGCATCGTCGACTTCGACGTCGTCGAGGCAAGCAACCTCCAGCGCCAGGTCATCCACTCCACCGAACGGCTGGGCGAGAAGAAGGTCGATTCCGCGCGGCAGACCATCCAGGCGCTCAACCCGGACGTGCGAGTCATCCCGTACGACGAGATGCTGCTGGCCGACAATGTCGACCGGCTCATCGCCGGCTATGACGTGATCCTCGACGGCACCGACACTTTCGAGACGCGCTACCTCCTCAACGACGCCGCGGTGGCCGCGGGGATCCCGGTGGTCCACGCCTCGGTGTTCCGGTTCGAGGGCCAGCTCTCCACCTTCGTGCCGTACGAGGGCCCATGCTACCGCTGCCTGTACCCCACCCCGCCGCCGCCGGAGCTCGCGCCCGGCTGCTCCGTGGCCGGGGTGCTGGGCGTGGTGCCCGGGATCATGGGCCTGCTCCAGGCCAACGAGGTGCTCAAGGTCCTCCTCGGGATCGGCGAGCCGCTCGTCGGGCGGCTGCTCCTGTTCGACGCCCTGGACGGGGCGTTCTCCGAGGTGCGGCTCCAGCGGGATCCGGCCTGCCCGGTGTGCTCGGACGAGGCTCGCGCGGCACGGGAGCGCGGTGCGCCGCTTCCCCTGCCGGTGTTCGCGGACCAGCCGTTCGCGCTCGGCGGGTCCCTCGGCGGCTCCGTGGGAGGAGGGCCTGCTCGATGAGCATCGTGCGGCTCCCCCAGGTGCTCCGCCAGCAGGCCGACGGCCAGCGGGCGATCGAGGTCGAAGGCGCGACGGTCGGCGATGCCGTGCAGGCGCTCGTCGGGCGACACCCGGCGCTCGCGAGCCAGCTGCTGACCGCCGATGGCGAGCTCCATCGGTTCGTCAACGTCTACCTGAACGGGCGCGACGTGCGCTACCTCGCGGGTCTCGCGACGCCGGTCGAGGAGCGCGACGAGATCCGGCTGCTGCCGGCGATCGCGGGCGGCTCGAGCCCGGACGGAGGCTGATGATGGACGCCCCATCCGCAGTGCGGCCGGGGCGGTTCGGCGGACTGGTCGAGTCGATCGGCGGCACGCCGATCGTCGAGATAGCCAGGCTCTCGCCGAATCCCGCCGTCCGCCTGTTCGCGAAGCTCGAAGCTGCCAACCCGACAGGCTCGGTCAAGGATCGCGTCGCGCGCGCGCTCGTCGAGGACCTGGAGGCGAGCGGTCGCCTGGCCCCGGATTCGATCCTGCTCGAGGCGACGTCCGGCAACACCGGCATCGCCCTCGCGATGATCGGGCGCCGGAAGGGCTACCGCGTGGCCGTGGTCATGCCCGACAACGTGACGCTGGAGCGGCGCGCCCTGATCGCCCTGCACGGCGCGGAGGTCATCGATTCGCCCGGTGCGCTCGGCTCGAACGGGGCCATCGCGCTCGCGCGGGACCTCGTGGTGCGCGACCCGCGCTTCGTGATGGCCGATCAGTACGCCAACCCGGCCAACCCGCGCGTGCACGAGGAGACGACCGGCCCGGAGATCCTCGACGCCGTACCTGAGCTCGACGTGTTCGTGGCCGGGTTGGGTACCGGCGGGACGCTCACCGGCGTGGGCCGGTTCCTGCGCCGGGCCAAGCCGGGCGTGCGAATCGTGGCGGCCGAGCCGCTCCCCGGCGAGGCCGTCCAGGGCCTGCGCTCGCTCGACGACGGGTTCGTGCCGGAGGTCTTCGATGCCTCCATCCTGGACGATCGCTACGTCGTGTCGAACGCGGAGGCGATCACCACGGCCCGTGAGCTGCTCGCCCTCGAGGGCATCTTCGCCGGGCCGTCGTCCGGCGCGATCCTCACCGTGGCGGCGCGCGTCGCGCGCAGCATGGCTTCCGGCACGATCGTCGCGCTCCTGCCGGACGGGGGCTGGAAATACCTCTCCGCCGGCACGTACACGCGGCCGCTGGAGGAGATGGAGGCGGAGCTGGAGGGCGGCGTGAGCTGGTGGTGAGCGAAGCACGACCCAGCGACTACTACCCCGGCCCCGGCGATCGTGCGCATCCCGGGCCGGCCTCCGTGGGGCTCTCCCGCGAGATTCGCGACGGGATCGTGGAGCATGCCCGGCGCGAGATCCCGAACGAGGCCTGCGGCGTCGTCGTCGGGGATCGTCCCGCCGCCGACGGCGGTCGGGCCCTTCGGTGGGAACCGGTTCGCAACCAGCTCGCCTCGCCGTACCGGTACGCGATCGCGCCGGACGACCTCCTCCGGCTGACCATCGAGACCGACGACGCGGACGAGGTGTTCTGGGCCATCGTCCACTCGCACGTCGCGTCGCCGGCGCGGCCCTCGCCCACGGACCTGCGCGAGTCCCACTACCCCGACGCGCTGTACCTTCTGGTCTCGCTGGACCCGGCCGAGGCGGATCCCGCGACGGGCGCAGAGCGGTTGCGAGCGTGGCGGATCGTGGACGGCGGGGTGTACGAGGTCGCGATCTCGATCGAGGGTTGACCGCGGTATACGGCCGGGCGGCTGGTCATCGCTGAAGCGGCGCCCCCGCGGCGGGTTCGTGCCCGACCGATGCCGATCCAGCCGGGACCGTGCTGCCGGGAGGCGGGGCTGAATCGGCCGATCGCGACATCGCGGCGTCAAGCCTGTCCAGGAAGGGCGTCGCACCCAGCCGCCGGAGCGTCTCGCGTGTCGTCTCGGCCGCCGCCGCCACCTCGGGCTCGCTCGGATTGAGCAGCGTGGCCATGTCGATCGCACACAGCGCTTCGTCCCACGGCAGGCCAAGGTCGCGCCACCCGCGAAGGGCGTCGCGGTACAGCGTCAGGCTCTCGCCCGTGCGGCCGTGGAGAGCCGCCAGCCCCGCCCGGATCGTGAGCCGGTCGATGTCGAGTGCCTGCCCGTGAAAGTTCGGGCGCGAGAGAGACTCCAGATCCGCCTCGGCGCCAGGGTCGGCGGCCCACAACTGCGACCGGGCAGCCATGACCCACGGCTCGGCGGAGGCCTGTGGCCAGTCCTCGGCATATCGGCGCGCGTGACTCGGGGCGGCTGCAAGGTCGCCCGCGCCGAAGGCCACCGTCGCTCGCGCCCATTCGAGCCCCGCGCGCATCACCGGATCGTCCTCGTCCAGCAAGTCCTCGATCTCGGCGATCAGCGCGCTCGTGTCGAGCCCGCGGAACGCCCTGATCTGGAGTGCTCCGCTGAGGAGCATGCCGCGGGAGATCGGGTCGGTCTCGTCCGGGATGGCCGCCTCCAGCTCGCCGAGGGCCCAGTCCCATTCGCCGGTCCGAATCGCCAGGGTCGCCGCGTTGTCAATGAGGGTGAAGGGCCGCTGTCCGAGGCGCGCTGCGACTTCCATCCCGGTGCGCGCGGCTTCCAGGCCGGCTCTTGGGTCGTCGTCGCTCAGGACGCTCGACAGGTTGTTGAGGGCGCGCGACACATGCCAGGCGTAGCCGTAGCGCTCGGCGATCCGCCGTCCCGCCTCGATCAGGCCGATGCCTTCGAAGTGGCGGCCCAGGTTTCCGAGCGCGGTCCCCTTGGTCACCAGCGTGTCCGCTACGATCTCGATCAGCTCGGCGCGCTCGGCAGCCTCCAGGACACGGTCGGCGATCGCGACCGAGGCGTCCCAATTGCTCTCCAGCATGTAGACGCGGGCGAGCTGGCCCTCGAGGGCGACGACGGTGGGGTGGTCCCGCATGTCGGCGAACCGTGCGGCACCGTCTTCGAGCACGGCAGTCGCCGCCTCGAACCGAAAGCCGCGGATCAGGATGCTCCCGAGGAGGGTCATCGTGCGGGCGATCGGGACCCGATCGCCGATCGCCTCCCGCCGGGTCAGGGCATCGCGGAGCAGCGCGTCTGCCTGGTCGATGCGCTGGCGATAGCTTGCCTCCACGCCGGCCTGGTCGAGCAGGTCGGCCAGCTCGACCGGGTTGCTGGTGACCGAGATGGCCTGCTCGAGGAAGGCCACCGCCTGCTCGTGGGAGCCGAGGGCGGCAGCGCGGTCGGCTGCGGCCCGCAACGCGATCCGGGCCTGCGCCGCCAGCGCGTCGGCCTCCGGCCCAACCGGGGCGTATCCGTGTGCCGCCAGGTAATGGCCGGCCAGCGCACCCGCGAGTTCGTCCGAGCCGAGCCCCTCAAAGTACCGGGCGGCGGCGACATGTCGTGCCCTGCGGTCCCGCCGGGCCAGGGTGTTGTACGCGACCTCCCGGATCAACGCCTGGACGAACGCGTACTGCCCTCGCTCCGGAGACCGCGGATCGGCCTCCAGCGTGAGGATCTCGAGGCGAACCAGGGTGCGCAGCCGGGGCCCGAGCTCCTCCTCGGGTCGCCCCGAGACCGCGCCGAGGGCCGATGGCGTGAAACTCTGGCCGAGCACGGCGGCGTCCGCCACGAGCGCCCGGTCGCCGGGATCGAGCCCATCGAGCCGGCTGCTGATCAACGCGGTCAGCGTCTCGGGCACAGCGAGCGTGCTGAGGTCACCGGCCGGGCGGTGCGTCCCGTCTTCGGCAACCAGCCGGCCGTCCGCCATCAGCATGCGGATCGTCTCCACTGCGTACAGCGGCATGCCCTCGGCGCGGTGCACGATCCGCGCGACCACCTCGCCGGGCAGGCCCGGGACCAGGCCGCTGATCAGCTCGTGCATCGCAGGCCCGGGCAATGGCTCGAGATGGATTACGGTCAGGTTCCGCTTTCCCGCCGCCCAGTCGGTCCGACGCTCGAGCAGCTCCGGGCGCGCCAGCGTGACGACGTAGATCGGGACGTTGTGCGACCAGTCGAGCAGGTGGTCGACGAAGTCGAGCAGCCCGGCATCGGCGTGGTGATGGTCCTCGAAGACCATCACGACCGGCGCCTGCGAC
This sequence comes from Candidatus Limnocylindria bacterium, assembly GCA_035513775.1. Classification (GTDB taxonomy): domain Bacteria; phylum Chloroflexota; class Limnocylindria; order Limnocylindrales; family CSP1-4; genus UBA5189. Next base: position 26,866 of record DATKBR010000097.1, on the reverse strand, counting down.
GCGAGGCGCTCGAAGAACGTTCGCCAGGCTGCGAAGAGTTCGCTCGAGGCGACACGCGACTCGATCCCGAGCAGCGCCAGCAGGGCGGGCTCGATCCAGCGTCGCTCGGCCTCCTCGGGGACGTGGTGCGCGAGCATTTCGGCGACCTTGGCTCGCGTGGTCCGCTCGTCGTCGGTCTCGACCAGCCCCGCCCGCCCGCGGATCATCTCCCCGAGCGCCCAGAAGCTGATGCCCTGGCCGTAGGCCGGCGACCGGCCAAAGTGCCAGTAGACGGTGTCGACGAGCCCGTCCAGGTAGCGCATGAGCTCGCTGGCGAGGCGCGTCTTGCCGATCCCGGCAGGCCCGACGACCGACACGAGACGGACACGCGCCTCCCGCTCCGTGGCATGGAACAGGTCCTTCAGGAGGCGAAGCTCCTCGACGCGTCCCACGAACGGCGCCTCGAGTGCCTCGCTCCGATTGCGCCCGCCCCGCTCGGCGATGATCCGGACCGCCCGCCATGCCGCGACACCCGCGGCCTTGCCCTTCAGCGCCAGGTCGCCGGCGGGCTCGAACGCGATCGCGCGCGACGCCGCCCGAAAGGTCCCCTCGCCGACGAGGACGGTGCCCGGGGTGGCCGCGGCCTGGAGGCGGGCGGCCGTGTTCACCGTGTCTCCGACGACCATGCCCTCACCGACGACCCCGACCCTGACGGCCGCTTCTCCGGTCAGGATGCCGGCCCGGGCCTGGATGCCGAGCGTGGCGACGGCCTCGACGAGTTCCAGCCCGGCCCGCACCGCGCGCTCGGCGTCGTCCTCCCGGGCCGTGGGAGCACCCCACACTGCCATGACGGCGTCGCCGATGAACTTCTCGATGACGCCGCCGTGCCGCTCGATCGCGCTACGCGCCAGCTCGAAGTACCGATCGAGGGTCTCCCGTACCTCCTCGGCGTCGCGCGTCTCCGTGTAAGGCGTGAAGCTCACAAGGTCGGCGAAGAGGATGGATACCAGCCGTCGCTCGATGCCGCGATCCTCGGGTGCGGTATCCGGCGGCGCCTCTGGTCCCGGTGAAGGCGGGGGGTCAGCGTCCGGTAAGCGGGTGCCGCAGCGCCCACAGAATCGAGCGTTCTCGATTCGCGGGGCACCGCAGACGGCGCAGGCGTCGGCGAAGGGGCTGCCGCAGTTGATGCAGTAGGCGGTTCCAGCAGGATTCGACGTTCCGCACGCGCGACAGTCCATCGGTCCTCATCCCGAGTTCGGCGAGGGCCTCATGGTAGCCGTGCACTCCGCCTGCTTGACTTCGCTCAAGTCAGGCTGCCCACGACCTCGTCCGGGCGACCGTCCGCGACCACGCGGCCGGCGTCCAGCCGCACCGCCCGCTCGAAGGATCCGGTGACGAATCGAGGGTCGTGGCTGATCGCGACGACCGTCCTGCCGGCATCCGCGAGCTGCGCGACGATCGCCGCGACGCGCTCCACCTCCCACCCGTCGAGGCCCATCGTCGGCTCGTCGAGCACGACGACCGGCGTGCCCATCGCTAGCACGCTCGCGAGCGCCAGCAGGCGCCGACGCGACGCCCCGAGGTCGTAGGGGTTCGCGTCTGCGCGGCCACCAAGCCCAACGACGCCGAGCGCCGCCTCGACCGTGCCGTCGAGCTCGCGACCGCGCAGCCCAGCGTTGCGCGCCCCGAACTCGACCTCGCGCCGGCAGGTGCGGCCGAACAGCTGCCGATCCGGATCCTGAAAGGTCAGGGCGACGGTCCGCGCGATCTCCGCGACGCGCCGGCCGGCGGTCGGTGCGCCACCAACGAGGACCCGCCCGGCCGTCGGCCGGAGGAGGCCATTCCAATGCCTGACGAGCGTCGACTTGCCGGAGCCGTTGCGGCCGACGATCGCCACCCGCTCGCCGGGCTTGATCGCAAGATCAAGGCCGTCGAGCGCTCGCGTGCCGTCCGCGTACTCGAACACGAGACCCTCGCAGCGGATCATGAGGGAACCACGAACGCGGACGTGCCCCGCCGCACACCCAGCTCGATGAGGCGCGGGTCGTCGAGCGCTGCGGCGATCGGCAGGTCGAAGACCATCCGGCCAGCGTCGAGCGCGACGAGCCGCGTGCAAAGCGATGCCAGGAGGTCGAGGTCGTGCTCGGCGATCAGGATCGCCGTCCCGGAGCCTGCGAGGGAACGGAGCGTCGCGCCCACGAGTCGGCGCCCGTCCGGGTCGAGCTCGGCGACCGGCTCGTCGAGGACGAGGAGGCTCGGCCGCATCGCGAGCATCGCGGCGAATGCGACGAGCTGTGTGTGCCCGCCCGACAGGCGATCCGGGGCACGTTCCGCGAGAGCCGCGATTCCGAGCGCCGCCAGCGCGGCCCGCGTCCGCTCCACCGTGTCGGCGACGGGCAGCCCCAGGTTGATCGGCCCGAACGCCACCTCCTCGAACACCGAACCGCACACGCCGGACAGCTGACTCGCGGGGTCCGCGAACACGATCCCGACCCGCCCGGCGACCGGCTCGCCTCGCCGCGCAGTGGGGTGCACGCCGTCCACGAGCACCTCCCCCGTGATCGCCCCGCCGATCGAGCCGGGAGCGAGCCCGGCGGCGACCAGGCACAGCGTCGACTTGCCGGCCTCGTTTGGGCCGACGAGCCCGACGATCTCGCCACCGCCCACCGCGAGGTCGATGCCGTCGATCGCCCGGCGGCGGTAGCCCGGATATCGGTACGAGACGGCCAGAAGGGTCAGCACGGCACGTCCGAGGTCCCGATCTGCGCGATCAAGGCAGCCGGGGAAGCGTGCCGGTCGCCGTGCCGACCACGACCGCCAACAGCGCGCCGGCGAGGAGCCACCGCGCTGCCCGCTCACGGGACGTGTCGGGCGGTGCCCAGAGCACGTGCCGGGTCCCGCCGCTGCCAAACACACGCGCGTCGAGCGCGAGGCTGCGGCGCTCGACCTCGTGGAGGGCGCCCAGAACGACTGCGCCCACCAGCGGCACGACACCCGCGGCGCGCCGAAGGAGCCCACCCTCCGTGTCGAGCCCGCGCGACCGCTGTGCCTCCTGCACGCCGCGGGCTCGCGCGACCATCGAGGGCACCGTGTCCAGCACTGCCCCCAATGCGAAGGCGACGCGCGGCGAAACGCCCCGTCGCTCGAGGTCGGCGATGAACGCGCGCGGCGCCGTGGTGAGACCGAACAGGCCGAGCGCCGACGCCATCACGAACAGGCGGAGCACGATCCGCGCGGCGAAGTCGGCCCCCTCGAGCGTGGCGTCGAACGGCCCGAACTCGAACAGCACCGTCGAGCCCGGCCTGGTGAAGACCGAGACGAGGGCCACCGCGACAGCGAGGGGGAGCGTCGCCGCGGCGGACACCACGATGACCCGCCCAAGCACGCCGGCGGCGATGGCGCCGGGGACGACCAGCGTGGCAAAGACCAGGGCAGGTGCGAGGTAGCCGCCGAGGACCAGCGCCGCGAGGGTCGTCGACATCGCGACGACGGCCTTGGTGAGCGGGTTCAGCCGGTGGTACGCGGTCGGCGTCTCCGGCGGGAGGCGGGTCAGGAGTGCCACGTCGGCGGGCGACAGGCCCGCGGTGGGTCCTTCGCTGCCGGAGGCCGTGACGCTCGCGATCGGTCAGGCCTCGATGGTGCCGAGCGCGCGTTCGCCCTGGGGAAATCGGCCGGCGACGCGACGGGAAAGGGCGCCGAGGATCGCGAAGACGACGAGGTATGAGGCGGTCTTGTCGATCGAATCAGAGATGAGGCTCTGCTGCAGCACCGCCAGCTGGAGATCCGAGCCGGCGTACTGGAACGCGAAGACGAGCAGGTCCGTGCCTGATCCCGTAATGCCGCCGAATACGAGTGCCGCGATCGGTGCGGCGACGAAAGCCGACACGACGCCGCAGGCCACGCCGGCGACGAGCACGAACACCAGGCCGAGGTCGCGGTCCCGGAGCAGTCGGACGGCCACTGCCACGGCTGCCACGACCAGGACGACGGCGATCCCCACCCCGATCGCGATGAATAAGGGATCGACCGGCACCGGACCATCGACGAAGAACTGGAAGCAGAGCCGCAGCGGCGTGGAACGCAGGGCACACAGGTCGCGATAGAACGGCACGACCCCGTACCAGACAAGCGCGCCGATCACGACGAGGCCAACGACGATCCCGGTTGCGAGCCGCGGCCACGGCGTCGACGGCCGGGACCGGAACACGCCCGCGTAGCCGAAGAGCCCGGCGAGCAGCCCGATCTCGATGGCGACGATGGCGAACGGCCATGCGTAGGGCGAGCCGAACGGGGTCCCGGCGAGCAGGAAGGTCCAGGCGAGATTCGAGAGGAGCCCGGTGGCTGCGCCGGCGATCGGGCCGGCGAGGACGCCGACCAGGATCGTGCCGATCGAGTCGAGGTAGACCGGCAGCTTGAGCGCCGTCCCGACTGCTTGCCCGAGCACGATGTTGATCGCGATCGCGATCGGGATGAGCACGATCGTGCGAGTGTCGAACTGGCGCGCGATCGAGTCGAGGCGGCGCGTCTGGATCCACTCGACGGCCGCGTACGCGGCGAAGCCGACGACGACGGCGATGACCAGGGCGAGCATGAACGCCTTCGATCCGGCGGGGATCCCATTCGGGTCGGGCGTCGTGTCGAACGTTCCGAGCGCGGCAAGGCCGACGGTGACGGCGACGGCCATCGCCGCGCCCGCCACCAGCACTCGCAACCAGGTCGCCGGGATGTCGCGCCTCCTTCGGGCCTAGCCTGCCACGCTGGCCACGTGCGCGGCCAGCGCTCCGACGCGATCGACGAATCGCTCCATGAACGCGCCCGCGTCCGCCTGGACCGCGACGTCGAGGTTGGCCGGCTTTCGCGTCAGGCCGCGCCAGTCTGCGACGGTCATGCCATGCGCGAGTCCCGGGCCGGCCTCGACGTCGACGAACACGGGCTCGGCGCGCGCGAGCGAGCGGTCGATCGCCACGTCGAGGGCGAACGGGTCGTGGATGAAGGCGCCGTAGAAGCCGTCGTAGCGATCGTGGAACTCGAAATAGAAGCGGACCGCGTCCGCGATGAAACGCAGGATCGGGTTGGCCGCCACCGAGCCGACCGCCCGCACGCGCTCCGAGGCCATGGCCTCGGCGTCCCGCTCGTGCGCACCGGCGCGGAGCGCGAGCTGCCCCAGGTGGGCCGGAACGAGCCGGGCGCCCTCCGTGACGTCGAGACCCATCGCGAGCGGGCGCGCCGCCCCCGTAACGCTTCCTCCCCACGCCGCGAGCACCCGCTTCGCCGCGTCCGGATCGACGTGCAGGTTCCATTCCGTGGTGGGCGTCGTGTTGCCCGGCGCGCGGTAGGCGCCGCCCATCAGGACGTACCCGCGGAGCAGGCTCGGGAGCGCGGGTTCGCGCTCCAGCGCGAGGGCGAGATTCGTGAGGGGCCCGAGCGTCACCAGAGTGATCTCGCCGGGCCTGAAACGGGCCAGCTCCACGATCCGGTCGGCCGCATGTCCGGCCTCCAGCGCGCGGGCGGCCGGTGGGAGCTCCGCGTATCCGATCCCGCGGGGCCCATGCGTCTCGGGCGTGGTCTCCAGCGGCTTGACGAGCGGTTGCTCCGCGCCGAGCCAGACCGGCACGTCGGCGCGACCCGCTAACTCCAGCACGGCGAGCGTGTTCGTCGCGACCTGGCGGGCCTCGACGTTGCCGCCGACACAGGTCACCGCGACCAGCTCGACCTCGGGCGAGGCGCACGCATGGAGGAGGGCGAGCGCGTCATCGATCCCCGTGTCGACGTCGAGAACCAGTGCGACGCTCAAGGGGCCCAGCCGAGATACTCGCCGCCGAACCACAGGGCGACCAGCACAGCCACCAGCCCAACGACGGGCACGACGAACACGCGCCACGGGTGGCGGCCCCACCACCGCAGGGACAGCACGACGAGCGCGACCCAGGCCGCGTAGAACCCGTACATCGCCGGAGCCGGTACCGACAGGGCCGGCACGAGGACGTAGAAGAAGGCGAGCGCAACGCTCCCGGCGACACCGAGGCTGGCCGCCACTCGCTGCATCGTCGGGTTATCGAGCAACGCGTCCATTCCCAGAACCTCCCACCGCCGTGGCACCACCTAGCGGGCGAACGAGCCGCATCAGCATGACGCGTCGATCGGCGGGACGCTGCGATCCGAGGCGCCGCGCCCAGGTCGAGCCCGAGGCGCGGACCTCGGCATCCAACGCGGGGCGGGCGAGCTCCATGCCGAGGTCGAACCCTTCGAACGCGCCCTGGACTGCCGCCGCGAGCTCGTTCGGTTCGAGCGGCAGCCCGTCGAGGCCGTCGCGGACGGACGGCGCCAGGAGCAGCTCGAGCGCCCCGCCCGGCGCAACGAGGCCGGCGACACCGGCCGCGACCGGGGCGTCGCCGCCGACGCAGCCACGCAGCAGCGAGCCCCAAGGGAACAGGACGGTGACCCGCGCGCCCGCGCCGCAAAGCTCGGACGGTGGCGCCTCCGCCGCGGCGAGGATGAACGCCGCGTTCGCGAGGCCACCCTTGCGCGCGGGTCCGGCGGCACGGCGGGAAGCTTCGGCCATGGCTGCCGCGTTGGCATCCAGTCCGATGGCGAGGGTTCGGGGCTCGCGGGCGGCGATGGCGAGCACCGCTCGACCGTCACCCGTGCCGACGTCGATCGCCAGCCGCTCATGGCCGCCGACGAGATCGGCAACCTAGCCGACGTCCACCTCGGTGCAGCGTCGCCCGACGACGAAGCGTGTAATGGACCGGAGGATACCCGAGCCTCGCGTCAGCTCAAGGGGGCGACGGCGAACAGGACGGCGAAGCCCTTGCACCAGATGATCACGCTCCGCACATTCTCGAGGTCGGTCCCGGCCGGGATGTCGTAGTTGAACGCGCCGTCCGTGGCCTTCAGCGTGCCCAGCTCGATCGCGTCGGCCGCGTAGCCGGCCGGATTCGGTGAGAGGTAGACGAACAGGTCGGGGCCATTGCGGACCGAGAAGTCCTCGAACCGGAGGGTCCATGTGCCCGGGGCGGTCTCGATCAGGCTTGCCGTCCCGCCGCCGAAGTGGAACTCGTCGGCACCCGTGAACTGGCCGCTCCGCGTCGGCCCGGCGGTCTCTGGCGCAGGCGTCATCGCGGTCGTCGGGGCGGAGGGCGCCGGCTCGACCAGCGACGTCCGAATGAACAGCGGCGAGCCGAGGTACCAGCCCACGGGCAGCCCGACTGCGAGCAGCGCGAGGACGAGGGCAATGGTTCGGGCCGGATGGCGTCGGGCCGCGGCAAACCAGCCGCGCCGCCGGGCGAAAGCGATGAGGACGACGAGGGCGACGACCAGGCCGATCGCGATCGGCACCCGCAACGGGTACAGGCTGGTCGCGAAGATGCGCTCGAGCTCGCCGAGGAATTCCATTCGCCGATGATCAACGCCTGCGGTGACGGGTCGATGACCACGCGCCGGGAATCCTCAGCGGAACAGGGTCGCCAGGAAGCGGCCGCGCCAGCGCGTACCCGGCGGCGGAAGCGAGCGGGCGTGCACGTCCGCGACATCGGCGGCAAGGCGGTCCGCGAAGGCATCGGTCAGGCGGCGCGTCGCCCTCCGCTCGGCGGACGATCCCGGTTCGGGCAGCGGGACTCCCGGATCGAGGCCGGCGAGGGCCATGGGATCGAGCGCGGGCAGGACGCGCAGGATGATCCGGCGACCGAGGTACAGCTCCTCGTTGCCGCCGAGGACCAGCGGCACGATCGGGGCTCGCGCGCGGAGCGCGACATAGGCGATCCCGCGGCCGAGCCGTCGCAGCTCGCCGGGCGGCGAGGCCGGGCCGGTCTCGGGCATGAGCATGAACACGACCCCGGCATCGAGCGCCATGGCCGCCGCCTCGAGATGGACGGCGACGGTCTTCGGGTCCCGGCCGGCCGGGATCGGGATCACGCCGCCCAGGCGGCCGACGATGAACCGGCGGAGCGGCGAGCGGGCCATGGTGCGAGCGTCACCGAAGAAGACGAAGCGGGGCCGCTCGGGCAGGAGGATCCACGGCACGAACGGGTCGATCCAGGTGCGATGAGGAACCACCGCCGCGATCCAGCGGCCCGCCGGGCGCCCGCGCGAATCGCGCGGGAGGTGCTCCGCGCCCTCGAGGACGATCTCGGCGCGCAGCAGCAAGGCGCCGGCACGCCAGATCCGGCGAAGCATCCGATATGCGATCCCGGGCCTGGGCGAGGCGCCACCGAGGAGGCCCGGCGGGAGCTCCGGCACGGTCATCGTCCGGGAGCGTCTCATGGTCACCATCGAACGATAGGACGCGCGGGCGGCGATCCCGTGTCCGATGCCGCTCGTCCTACACTCCCGGCGTGACGAGCGGCAGCGCCACGCGACCCATCGGGCCGTACGAGCGGCTCTCGGCGGAGGTCCACGAGTGGGATCCCCGGACCGTCGAGGTCGCTGCTCGCGTCGCCGAGCTCGTGCGCGAGCGCCGGCCCGACCTCGTCGTCGAGCACATCGGCAGCACCTCGGTGCCCGGCCTGCCCGGCAAGGGCATCGTCGACCTGTCGATCGAGGCCGAGCCCGCCGACATTCCAGGTGTCGTGGCCGCGCTGTACGAGCTCGGGTTCGGCCCGCAGCCGGGCCCAGATCCCTGGCCGCCGACCCGGCCCATGCCCGTCGGCTCGCTGGAGCTCGACGGGACGGACTACCGGGTCCACCTGCACGTCCAGCCGCTCGGCGGCGACTTCGCGCGCGACATCGCGTTCCGCGACGCATTGCGCAACGATCCCGAGCTGCGCCGGCAGTACGAGGGGCTCAAGCGCGGGATCACCGACGCCGGCCCCGTCGAGGGCCTGCGCTACACGCACTCGAAGACCGCCTGGATCCTGCAGGTATACCGGCGGCTCGGGTTCGCCCCGCCGCCGATCTCGCCCCCATCCACGATCGGGATCCTGGGCGGCGGCCAGCTGGGCAGGATGCTCGCGCTCTCCGGTCGCGACCTGGGCTACCGCGTCGTCGTGCTGGACCCGGATCCCGATGCGCCCGCGGTCGGGATCGCCGACCGGATCGAGGTCGCGGCGTACGACGACGTCGAGGCGGCCCAGCGCATGGCCGCCGAATGCGCCGTGGTCACCTATGAGCTGGAGCACGTCGGCCCGGCCGTCGTCGCAGCGCTCGACGACCGGCGACGGCCGATCCGCCCAGGTCCGTATCCGCTCAAGCTCACCGCCGACCGGCTCGCCGAGCGGAGATTCGTCGAGGCGAACGAGGGCACGGTCGCGGAGTGGCGCGCCGTCGGCAGCCCGGCGGACGTGCTGGAGGCCGCCGCCGAGCTCGGCTATCCCCTCCGGGTCAAGGCGATCCGCGGCGGCTACGACGGCCGGAGCCAGGTGCGCATCGAGGGCACGGATGGCATCGAGTCGCTAGACGGCCGGATCGGCTGGCCCGCGCTGCTCGAGCGCGAGCTGGCGTTCGAGGCGGAGCTGTCCGTCGTCGTCGTCCGCAACGTCGACGGCGTGAATCGCACGTTCCCGCTCGCGCGGAACCGGCACGACCGCGGGATCCTCGTCGAGACGGTCGTACCCGCCGGCGTCCCGGCCGGCGTCGAAGAGGCAGCGGCGAATCTCGCCACCAACCTGGCGACCTCGATGGGGCTCATCGGCACGCTCACCGTAGAGCTGTTCCTGATGCCCGATGGCTCGCTCGTCGTCAACGAGCTCGCGCCGCGCGTGCACAACAGCGGCCACTGGTCCATCGAGGGCGCGGTCACGAGCCAGTTCGAGCAGCACCTGCGCGCGATCTGCGGCCTGCCGCTTGGCTCCGTCGAGATGCGCGCCCCGGCCGTGGCGATGGTCAACCTCCTCGGCGAGGGCGCGCCGCGACCGGCCCACCCGACGGGCATCTACTCAGCCCTCGACATCGTGGACACGCACCTCCACCTGTACGACAAGCACACCGTGTTCGAGCGCCGGAAGATGGGCCACGTGACCGCGCTGGGCGCGTCCCGCGAAGAGGCCCTGGCGCGGGCGACCGAGGCCGCCGGCCACATCAGCTGGGCGCCGGCAACGTGAGCGGCGAGGCGGGGGACAAGGCGATGCTGCGGGTGGGGGTCGTCGGCGGCAGCCGCTCGGACTTCCCGATCCTCGAGCAGGCGACGGCCGTGCTGGACATGCTCGAGGTGCCCTGCGAGCTGCGGGTCGTCTCCGCGCATCGGAGCCCGGACCACCTGTACCGCTACGCCGAGACGGCGGCGGCACGCGGCATCCGGGTCATCATCGCCGGCGCCGGCGGGGCCGCGCACCTACCCGGCATGCTCGCCGCGAAGACGAGCCTGCCCGTCATTGGCGTGCCCATGCCGACCAAGCACCTCGACGGGATGGACTCGCTGCTCTCGATCGTGCAGATGCCCCGCGGGATCCCGGTCGCCACGGTCGCGATCGGCAACGCCGAGAACGCGGCGCTGCTCGCGGTGGAGATCCTGGCCCTCGGCGATGCGGACCTCGGGGCGCGACTCGATGCCTACCGGGCGGACCTGACCCGCATGGTCCTCGAGGACCCCTCGAACGCGACGGAGCTCTGACCCCGGCGATGGATGACGAACGGTGGGAGCCGGGAATGCCGGTTCTGGATCGCCAGGGGATCGGGGCGGACCGGGCGCCGGACCGGATCCCGGAGGCGAAGCCCACGCCGCTGCAACGGCACTACATCAACCTGTCCGCGATCGCGCTGGTCGCGGGCGCGATCGGGATCACCGCGCTCGAGGCCGGCTCGCCCCTGTCCAGTCCGATCGTGAAGTTCTGCGCGCTCATTGCCGCGCCGATCTTCGTGCTCACCACGGCCGACGCGACGCTCCGTTTCTGGCGCAGCGCCTGGGCCTGGATGCCCGTCGACCGCGGACGCGGCGCATTCCGGCTCCTGTGGGTCGCGGCCGCGCTCATCGGGATCGGCGTGGCCATCGGCGCCGCGAGCCTGATCCTCACGGCATGACTGGCGACGGCCACGGAGGTGGCGGCACCCGAGGCCCGGAGGTCGTCGCGGGGGTGCCTCGGTCGCGCGGGCCGGATGCGCGCTCGACCGACCTTCTCGCCGGTGGAGGCCCACCGGAGTGGCTCGCCGCCTCGCTGAATCACTGCACCCGGTGCGGCGGTCCGCTCCGGCTCGGCCCGGTCGCCGGCGATCCCCGCGAGCGTCTCGTGTGTGCCGCCTGCTCCAATATCGCCTACCTCAACCCGAAGCTCGTGGTCTCCACGCTGCCGGTGACCGACGCCGGCGAGATCGTCCTGCTGCGCCGGGGCTACGAGCCGGGCCGTGGGCTGTGGGCGCAGCCCGGCGGGTTCCTCGAGGTCGACGAGACCGCGACCGAGGGTGCCGTCCGCGAGACCGAGGAAGAGATCGGACTGATCGTCGAGCCGGGCGAGATCATGGGCTTGTACGCGCGACTCGAGGCCGCCGTGATCGTGCTCGCCTACGAGGCACGCATCGTGGGCGGCGAGCTGCACACCACACCCGAGGCACTCGCCGTGCAGGCCTTCGCTCCGGAGGCCATCCCATGGCCCGAGATCGCGTTCCGGACCACGTGGTGGGCACTCGTGGATTGGCTGGCGCGACGCCGGCCGGACATCCCGCCGCCGGCCGATCGTTGGCTAGCCGGCGGGCCCGGCTAGCGGATCAGGCGGCGAGGTCGCCGATCCTGACCGGCCGGCGCATCGACGAGATCTCGACGCCGGCCTCGTCATAGGCGGTGATGACGACCCAGAGCCGACCCTCGGGGCGCGGCGACGGCAACGCGAGCTCCACCTGGACCGTCGGGGCGCGGACCGGCCGGATGCCCCCATCGCGGTTCGTCGTGTCGATGACCACTGAATCCAGGCCGGTTCCGTCGTCGGCCACGAGCGCGACCCGGACGCTGCTTGCGCGTATCTCGAGCCTTCCGTCCACGAGCACGATCCTGGTCGTGATGACCTCGTCCCACTGGTTCGGCTCTGTGAGCCGCACGGGCCCGGCCGCCGCGTTCTCGCCGCCGGGCGGGACCTCGAGGCGGGTGCTCGCGACCTGCGCGCCATCCGCGTCGTAGGCGTTCGCCTGGATCCACAGGCGGTCCTCGTAGCCGACCGGCACCGCGACCTCGACGTCGAAGCGCAGGGTCGGGCCGTTCCCGACACCGGGACCGGCCGCGCCGGGCACGCTCACCGAGGCCCAGCCCGCCACGCGCCCCGCGTCGTCCTGGAGCGACACGAACACCCAGGTGACGCGCGGCACGAACACGTCGCCGTGGATGAACATCGTCTCCGGGTGGCGCCGGGCGACGATCTGGATCGGACCCGGCCCGCTGGTCAGGATCGGCGCGGCGTCCGGGGAGGCAACGGGCGACGCGCCCGGCGACTCGCCTTCGGACACCAGGGGCGGCGGGAACGCGGTCCGGCCGGTGGGGCTGACGCTCGGCGAATCGACGGCCACCGGCGGAGCGCTCGGCGGCTCGGCCGGACCACGGCCGCCGACACCGATGACGACCAGCGTCGCGATGACGGCCAGGAATCCGAGCACGAAGAACGGCGGCCGCGTCCGGCGCGCGCCGACGCGGACAGTCTCGAACGAGGCGCTCTCGGGCCCACGACCCGGGCGCGCCGTCGCGGGTTTCGGCGTGCCGGCAGGCGGCTCCGCCGGGTCGCTCATCGAAGGTCGATGAAGATGTTCTTCGTCTCGGTGTATAGGTCGATCGCGGACATGCCCAGCTCCCGCCCGATGCCGGACGTCTTGTAGCCGCCGAACGGCGCCTCGATGTGGACTGAGCTGTTCGAGTTCACGGACAGGTTGCCGGCCTGGATGCCCTTGGCGGTTCGCAGCGCCCTGCCGATGTCGCGGCTCCAGACCGAGCCGGACAGGCCGTATGGCGTCGCGTTGGCGAGCTGGATCGCCTCCGCCTCGGAGTCGAACGGGATGATCGAGACCACGGGGCCGAAGATTTCCTCCCTGGCGATGCGCATGTCGTTGGTCACGCCGTCGAACACCGCTGGCATGAGATACGCGCCGTTGGCGAGTGCCGGATCATCGGGCGCCTCGCCGCCGACGACGAGAGTCGCGCCCTCCTCGAGCCCGATCTCGATGTAGTCCCGGACGCGGTCGCGCTGCTTGAAGCTGACCAGCGTCCCGACCTCGGTCTTCTCGTCTGCCGGATCGCCGACCACGACCTTGCGCGTCGCAGCGGCAAACAGCTCGACGACCTGCTCGTGGACCGAGCGCTCGACGAGGATGCGCGACCGGGCGCAGCAGTCCTGGCCGCAGTTGTCGAAGACCGAGTAGGGCGACTCCGCCGCGAAGCGCTCGATGTCGGCATCGGCGTAGACGACGTTCGCGCTCTTGCCACCGAGCTCCAGGCTGATCTTCTTCACGTTGTTCGAGGCCAGCCGCATGATCTCCTGGCCGGTCGTGGTCTCGCCCGTGAACGCGACCTTGCCGATCCCCGGGTGCGCCGCGATGGCGGCGCCGGCGGTCCCGCCCGGACCGGTGACGACGTTCAGCACGCCGGCAGGAATGCCCGCCTCGAGGGCGAGCTCGCCCATCCGCAAGGCCGTCATGGGCGAGTACGAGGCCGGTTTGAGGATCGCGGTGTTGCCGGCGGCGAGCGCCGGCGCGACCTTCCAGCTGGCCATGTACATCGGGAAGTTCCAAGGCACGATCAGCCCGCAGACGCCGATCGGCTCCTTGAGGGTGATGTCGAGCCCCGGCTTAGCGACGGGGATCGTCTGGCCGTAGATCTTGTTCGCGCCACCGGCGTAGTAGTCGAACACGAGCCACACGCCCGCGATCTCGCCCCGGGCGCTCGTGATCGGCTTGCCGGTGTTCCGGCTCTCCAGCTGGGCCAGCTCCTCGCTGTTCTTCTTGATGAGCTCGGCGAGCTTAGCAAGCGAGCGGCCGCGCTTGCCGGCGGCCCAATTCGCCCAGCCCTTGGGGTCCTCGAACGCCTTTCGCGCCGCCTCGACGGCGCGGTCGACGTCGGCCTTGCCGCCCAGCGGTGCCGTCGCGATCGCGGTGCCGGTCGCCGGGTTGAGGACCTCGAACGTCTGGCCGTCGGCCGCGTCGACGGTCTCGCCGCCGATGACCATGCGCAGGGTCGCGAGCTCGGTGCCGGCGCCGCCGGCTGACGTCTGGTCGATGGCCATGTCGGTGGGTCCTCATGGGTGCTCAGGGCACGGGTGGAATGCCCGCGATCATACGCCCGAGCGGCCGACCGACCCGCGAGCGACAGGCGCCGCTCGTCGCCGCGGTCAGAAGTAGTTGACGGTGATTCCCCCATCGACCACCATCGCCGCCCCATTGGTCCAGCGGGATTCGTCCGAGGCGAGGTAGATCGCCATGTGGACGATCTCCTCGGGCTTGCCGAACCGTCCGGTCGGGTTGCGCGCCAGGCGGATGCCCTTCGCCTCCTCGTCCTTGACCAGCCAGTCCATGAGCAGCGGTGTCTCCACCGGGCCGGGACAGATCGCGTTGGTGCGGACGCCCTTCGGGGCGAACTGGACCGCGAGCGACTTGGTGAGCGCGAGGACGGCGCCCTTGGACGCGGTGTAGGCGTCCTGCGGGTTCGAGCAACCGATGAGTGCCACGAAGCTGGAGATGTTGATCACCGAGCCAGAGCCCTGCTCGACCATCTTCGGGATCGCGTACTTGCAGCCCAGGAACACGCCCCGGACGTTCACGGCCATCACCCGGTCCCAGTCCTCGACGGAGGTGTCGATCACCGAGTGATCGGCCTCGGGCATGATCCCGGCGTTGTTGTAGAGGACGTCGACCCGCCCGAATGCGGCGATCGTCTCGTCGATCATCCGCTTCGCGTCGGCCTCCTTCGAGACGTCCGCGACGACCGCGATCGCGTTGCCGCCAGCGGCAGTGACCTCGTCGACAACCGACTGGGCCGCGGCCGCCGTGACGTCCGCGACGACGACCTTCGCGCCCTCGGCGGCGAACATGCGCGCAGCCACCCGGCCCATGCCGCTCGCGCCGCCGGTGATGATCGAGACCTTGTCCTGCAGCCGCATCGGCGCCGCTCCTTCATGTCGTTGGGGACGGTGTTGGTGTGGCGCTGATCGTATGGCCCGGAGCCGGCTGAAGCTCAGCCGCGCTCCAGATAGCGCTCGCGCTCCCAGTCGTGGACGACGGAGTCGTACAGGTCCCGCTCTACGCGAGCCGCGTTGAGGTAGTGGTCGACGACGTCCTGGCCGAAGATCTCGACGGCGGCCTTGGACTCCTCGAGCGCGTCGATCGCCTCGTACAGCGCCCGGGGCATTCGCGGCACGCCCTTGGCGACGTAGCCGTTGCCCTTGAACTCCGGCCCCAGCTTGAGCTTGCGCTCGATTCCGTAGAGGCCCGCGCCGATCATCGCCGCGTAGGTCAGGTAGGCGTTCATGTCGCCGCCGGGAAAGCGGTTCTCGATGTGCAGCGCGTTCTCGCTCCCGACCAGGCGGAAGCCGGTCGTGCGGTTATCCCGGCCCCAGACGACGTTGACCGGCGCCCACGAGAGTGACGCGTAGCGCTTGTACGAGTTGATGAACGGGGCGACGAACACCGCCAGCTCGCGAGACAGGGCCATCATCCCGGCCACGAACTGGCTGAACTGGCGGCTGATGCCGTAGGGCAGGGACGCCTTCGGGTCGTGGGTGAGGGGCCGTTCGCCGGCCTTGTCCCAGATGCTCATGTGCAGGTGGCCGGACGAGCCGGTCCAGCGGTGGTCCGGCTTGGCCATGAACGTCAGGCCCCATCCGTTGAGGTACGCGATCTCCTTCGCGCCGTGCTTGAACAGCACGCTCCGGTCCGCGGATTCCAGAACGTGGTCGTAGCGGATGTTGACCTCGTGCTGGCCGGGCGCCGCCTCGCCCTTCGAGAACTCGATCGGGATGCGCGCCTCGGTCATGAGGTTGCGCAGGAGCCGGTGCAGCGGCTCGGCCTTGGTTGCCTGGAGGAGGTGGTAGTCCTCGTTGTACCGGCCGAAGGGCCGGGGCGTGGCAAAGCCGTTCTCGGCGATCTCCTCCCACGTGTCCTTGAGCACGTAGTACTCGAACTCGGAGCCCGCCTTGATGCAGATCCCGGCGTCCGCGGCACGCTCGATCTGGAGCTTCAGCATCGTCCGCGGCGAGACCGGGATCTCGCGGTGGGTCTCCTCGTCGACCACGTCCGACAGGACGATGGCGGTCTTCTCCAGCCAGGGTACGAGCCGGAGGCTGTTCCAGACCGGTGCCGCGACCCAGTCGCCGTAGCCGGTCTCCCAGTTCATGAGCCGGAAGCCCTCGGGCGTGTTCATCTCCATGTCCGTGCCGAGGAGGTAGGTGCAGAAGTGCGCGCCGTGATCGATGACGCCGTTCAGGAAGGCGTCGCCCTGGACGCGCTTGCCCATGAGCCGGCCCTGCATGTCCGTGAACGCCACGATGATCGTGTCGACGCGGCCCTCGTGGACCCAGCCTTCGAGCTCGAGGAGCCCGAGGTGCTTGTCGTCGTTCGCCGTGCTCATCCGCCTCCTTCGCCGCCGGTGGAGACCCGACGGAGGCCGACTATACCCGGCCGCATCAGCGCCGGCGCAGGCCCTCGATCAGCGAGACGAGCTCCGGTCCGCTCACGCCGAACTGGCGGAGCGTGAACCGGGTCATCTCCAGCGCGAGCTCCACCTCGCCGACGACCACGACCGTCGCGCCGAGCTGCCGGAGCACCGCGCGTTCCGAGTGGCTGTGCGTGCGCGCGACGATGGGCAGCCGCGGATGTGCGCGCCGGACGGTGTCGACGACGAACCGTGTAGCGACCGGGTCCGGGATCGCCACCACGAGGACGGTCGCCCGCTCGATAGGCGCGCGGTCCAGGACGACGCGGTTCTCGACGTTGCCGCGGATCGCGGTCATGCCCGCCTCGCGTGCGTCCTTGACCGCCTGCGAGCTCTCGTCGACGATCACGAACCCGAAGCCGCGGCGCTGGAGCGCCGTCGCTACGAGGCGCCCCACCCTGCCGTAGCCGCAGATCACCGCGATCCGACGCCGATCGTCCGGATCCGCCGGGACGGCCTCCTCCCGGTCCCCCGCGGTGATCTGGTTGTCCAGGCGAAGGACGAGCGGTCGGCCGCGCTGGTAGGCCGCCGGCGCGAGGATGATCGTCAGGGCCGCGCTTGTGAGCAGCAGGCCGAAGTGCTCGTCGGAGACGATGCCCACTTCCGTGCCGATTCGGGCAAGAACGAACGAGAACTCCGCGGACTGGGCGAGCAGGATTCCCGCCAACCCGGTCGTCCGGAACGGATAGCGGAACGCCGCGCCGATGGCCGTGACGAGGACGCCCTTGACCGGGCCGATCAGCACGACGAGGACGAGCATCGTCGGCAGGTTCGCGGCGACGAGGCCGGGGTCGACGAGCATCCCGATCGAGACGAAGAACAGGCCCGCGAACACGTCGCGGAACGGCACGGCCTCGCCCATGACCTGGTGCGAGAGGTCGGTGTCGGCGATGAGCGTGCCCGCCAGGAACGCCCCAAGTGCCAGCGAGATCCCGAACAGCGAGCCGATCGCGGCCGTGCCCAGCGTGAGCGCGACCACGCCCAGGGTGAACAGCTCGCGGCGCCGGAACGACGCAAGCAGCTCGAACAGGCGCGGGACCACACGGCCGCCGATCGGCAGGACGAGGGCGATGAAGAGGACCGCCTTGCCCACCGCCAGCGCGATCTCCTCGACCCCGCCGGGGCCGCCAAGGGAGGTGAGCAGCACGATCAGCACGATCGTCAGGAGGTCCTGGACGGCAAGCCAGCCGATCGTCACGACACCGTGCTCGCTCTCGGTTTCGCCCCGCTCGCCGAGGATCCGCCCGGCGATCGCCGTCGAGCTGATGGAGGTGAAGCCACCCAGGACGAGCGCCTCAAGGCTGGTCCAGCCGAGCGCCTGCCCGACCACCCACCCGATCGCGATCGATGCCGCTACCTGGGCGGTTCCACCGATGGCCACCAGCTTCCCGACCCGCCGGATCTCGTGGAACGAGATCTGGATGCCGATCGAGAACATGAGGAAGATCACGCCGAGGTCGGCGAGGGCGTTCACGACCTCGATGTCCGCGACGAAGCCGGGCGTCCTGGGACCGATCGCAAGGCCGGCGAGGATGTAGCCGACGACAGCGGATTGCCCGAGTCGGACGGCGATGGCGCCACCGATCGCGGCCGCGATCAGCGTCGTGGTCAGGGCGACGAGGAGATCCGGGGTCTCCATCGCGTCGTCCTCCCTGCAGGGCGATTCGGGGAGGCCGGTCGGTCCCGGCCGGGCTCAGTACAGGACCGTGGTCCCCTCCGGGAACTCGAAGTCGAAGGTGGTTGCGGGTAGCGCGGCGTCGGGGTCCAGGTGGATCACCTCGGCGACGCGGGTGGCCTCGCCGCCGACGGACTCGACCAGCCGCAGCACTACGCCGTCGAGGCGGTCGACGGCGACCTGGACGTGGTAGTCGGGCCGATCCAGCGTGACCTCCACCGCCCGCGGGTGGTCGCACTCGAGGACCATCGCCTCGCGGCCGGCGACGCGATCGGTCCCGGAGATCCAGCAGGCGCCGGTCGCGAGCACGTTCTGGCAATAGCCGGCGGGGTGCACGAACATCTCGGCAAGGGTCTCCATCGGCAGCGAGGTGATGGGCTCGTAGACGGTGGAGCGGCCGGGGTAGTGCTTGGGGTCAAGGCCGCGCGGGCGATTGCGGACCGGCCGGCTCGTGCCGAGCGTGTGGGCGGCCGCGAACGTTCGCACGACCTCGCCGTCGGAGATCCACAGCTCGTGGCTGCCGGTCGCAGCGTGACCCGGCATCGTCGTAACGACGCGGGCGTGGCCCGGATGCCTCAGCGCGACGTCCATCGTTACGAGCTGCTCGCCGCGCGCGCCGTAGGTCCGCTCCTCGATTCGCATCCGGAGCGTCTCGAAGCGCCGCTCGGCGTCGCGCATGAACGTGAACAGATCGTCGACCGTCGGCAGGCCCGGCGGCAGGGCCATGATCTCGGGGCGCGGCTGGCCGCGCCGAACCGGCACGAGCGCGGCGCGATCCCAGCGTTCTGTTGCCATCGCCGCGATTGTAGCGAGCGGACAACGGTGCCCCGGCGGGTCGTGTCGCATCCGCGCCGGTCGCGTCGCCCAACCCGACGGGGCTGGATAGCCTGCTGTGCGATGCTCCGCGTGTGCAGGATGACTCGGTCGCCACACTCGAGCCGAGCCGGTTCCGCGAGGTGATGGGCCATTTCGCGACCGGCATCAGCGTCGTCACCACCTTCGACGGCGACCGGCCGGCTGGGATCACCGTGAACGCTTTTTCGTCGGTTTCGCTGGAGCCGGCCCTGGTGATGGTCGCCCTCGATCGACGGCGGTTCATCACGCCCATGGTTCGAAGCGCGGGCCGGTACGCGGTCAACGTGCTCGGGTCAGATCAACAGGCCCTCTCCGATTGCTTCGCGCACGCCCCGGTAAGCCCCGGCCGGGAGGCGTTCTGCGGCGCCGCATGGCAGCCCGGCCCGACGGGCCTGCCGCTCATCGACGGCTCCATCGCCACCCTGGAGTGCACGATCGTCGAGACGTTCAGCGCCGGCGACCACGACCTGTTCATCGGGCGCGTGGACTCGCTGGAGGAACACCGGGACGATGTCGCGCCGCTCCTCTACTACCGGCGCCGCTACCTGCGCATCGAGCAGGGCGCCGACAGCCCCGTCGAAGGCAAGCCGGAGGGCTGATGCCGACGATCCGGGCGAACGAGCTGGACATCGGCTATGACGTCGACGGCGCCGGGCCGCCACTCGTGCTCCTCCACGGCGCGACGTCGCTCGGCAAGGAGGACTTCGCGGCCCAGATCCCCGGCATGGCCAAGGCGTTCCTCGTCCACCTGCCGGACGCCCGCGGCCACGGCAGGACCCGCTGGGACGCGCGCGAGGGCTTCGAGTACCGCTGGCTGGTCGACGACCTGACCGCGTTCGTGGACGCGCTGGGGCTGGACTCGTTCCACCTCGTCGGCTTCTCGATGGGCGCGATGACGGCACTCCAGTTCGGGGCGCGGACGCCGGAGCGGCTCCGGACGCTCGTCGTCGTCGGGATCACGACGCATCGCGAGCCACGAGCGAGTGTCGGCCGGCGGCTCATGGACCCGGCCATGATCCTGGAGCGCGACCCGACGTTCGCGGCCACGCTCGCCCGGCGTCATGACGCCGGCCAGGGCGAGGGCGCATGGCAGCGGCTCCTGCCTGCGATCGCGGCGGACATCGCGGCCCAGCCGCTGCTGTCCCCGGCGGAGCTGCACGCAATCGACTGCCCGACGATGGTCGTGTGCGGCGACCGCGACCCCTTCGTCCCGACCGAGCACGCCGCCGGCCTCGCCCGCCAGTTCCCCGCCGGGCGGCTGTTCATCGCGCCCGATTCCGGTCACGAGGTGATGGCCCGCCGGCCCGGCCTGTACAACGAGGCGATGGCCGGCTTCTATCGTTCGACCGAGGAGATCGCCCGCAAGCGCGCCGAGCGCGTCGAGACCATAGGGTTGCCCGGCGCCCCAGCCAGCCCACCAGGAGGTTCCGCATGACTACGCTGCTCGTCCTGTACCGCGCCCCGGAGGGCGGCCCCGATGCGCTCGCCACCTTGGAATCCCGCTACCGCGACGAGCACATGCCGCTCGTGGCAGAGACGCCGGGACTGCGCGCTACCCGCGTCTGGCGGGTCGGCGAGGCCCTGGGCGGCGAGACGGATTTCGTCCTTGCGGCGGCGATGGACTTCGACGACCGGGCGGCGCTGGACGAGGGTCTCCGCTCCGACCCGATGCGCGCGGCCGGCCGAAGCCTGCGCGAGATCGCTCCGGGCCTGGCGACGTTCCTCGTCCTCGAGGATGCGCCCGACCTGCTGGGCGGCAAGGTAGGCGGCTAGGTCGGAGGTGGATACTGGCGTTGTGACCGAGGCCGCCGCGCATCCCACGCTGCACGTCACCCTCCCGGCACCAAGCGCCGACGGGTCGATCGACGGGGTGGCGCTCGTCGTGATGGACCGGCACGAGGTCCTCAACGCCCTCGACTTCTCGCTGATCGCGGCGCTCACCGACGCGCTCGAGGCGCTGGACCGCAACCCGGAGTGCCGGGCGATCGTGCTCACGGGCGCGGGCGATCGCGCCTTTGCGGCGGGCGCCGACATCCCGGAGCTCGCCGCGCAGAGCCCGACAAGCCTCACCGTCGACGACGACTTCCATCGCTGGGAGCGCATCAAGCGCATTCGCAAGCCGATCGTCGCGGCGGTCCGCGGCTATGCGCTCGGCGGCGGGTGCGAGCTGGCGATGCTGTGCGACCTCATCGTCGCCGGCGAGGACGCCCAGTTCGGCCAGCCCGAGATCAAGCTGGGCGTGATGCCCGGCGCCGGCGGCACGCAGCGGCTCACACGCGCAGTCGGCAAGGCAAAGGCCATGGACATGGTCCTGACCGGGCGGAACATGGGTGCGCGCGAGGCGGAGGCCCACGGCCTCGTCTCGAAGGTCGTGCCGGCCGAGGCGACGGTACCCGCCGCGCTGGAGCTTGCCGGCAAGATCGCCTCGATGCCGCCGGTGGCGGTCATGGCCGCCAAGGCCGCGGTGAATCGCGCCGACGAGCTGTCGCTGGAAGCCGGCCTGGAGTTCGAGCGCCGGAGCTTCTACCTGCTATTCGACACGGAGGACCAGGCCGAGGGCATGGCCGCCTTTGCCGAGAAACGCCCGCCGCAGTGGAAGGGTCGCTGATGTCGCTCCCGGGGGATAAGCCGCCGGCGGAAGTGCCCGCATCGCACAGCGAGGCGCCCGCACCGCATAGCGAGGCGCCGGAGCACGACTGGACCGCGGCGATGGGGCGGATCTGGCCAGCCTTCCGGCCGGCCGGGATGCACGGTGCCCAGCTGGAGGACCTGACCGAGGAGCGGCTCCAGCACGAAGGCATGAAGCAGCACGCCCTGCCGATCGTCGACCCCGGGCCGGCGGACCTGTCGGTCGTGTACGTCCTCCGCGAGCCGTCATACGACGTCGTGATCAACGCCGAGCACCTGCTCACGTGGGGCGTCGCCGCGCAAACCTTGCGCGACGCCGCGATGGCGAACCTGCGGTCGTGGTCCGCGACAGCGCCGTGGACCGACGAGCTCGCCGGCGATCGGCACCTCCTCTCCTCCGACACCGGCGCCGGTGGCGACGCCGCCCGGATCCTGTTGCCGGAGGTGCGCCGCCACATCGCGGGCGAGTGCGGCGGTTCGGCCCGCGTGCTGGTCGCCCTGCCGGATCGTGACCTGCTCGTCGCAGCCTCCCTGCAGCCGGGCGACGAAACGTTTGCCGAGCAGTTCGCATCGTTCGTCGCCGATCTCTTCGAGGGCGCGCACGAGCCGATCGAGCGAGGCCTGTTCGAGCTCGTCGGCGACGAATGCGAGCTCGCCCAGTTCGAGCACTGACCATGGCCGGAGCGACAGTTGGTGGCGGAGGAGCTGGTGATCAGGCGCCGGCCGAGGAGACGGTCCTCGTCGCCGTAGATGCCGAGGCCCGTGTTGCCACGATCACGCTGAATCGGCCCGATGCACTGAACGCGCTGACCGTGCCGATGAAGCTGGCTCTTCTCGCGGCCTTCCGGCGCGTCGAGCGCGAGGCCGGCGTGCGGGCCGTGATCCTGACCGGGGCGGGACGGGCGTTCTGCGCGGGCCATGACCTGCGCGAGAGGCTCCAGCCGGACGCTGCGCCACTCGGCGTCGAGGTCCGGGAGCGGTACAACCCGATCATCCGGGCAATGCGCGGCCTGTCCAAGCCGATCGTCGGCGCGATCAACGGCGTGGCCGCCGGCGCGGGCGCGTCGCTCGCCATGGCCTGCGATATCCGGATCGCTTCGGAGGCGGCGAGCTTCGCGCTGGCATTTGGGCGCGTGGGGCTGGTGCCGGACAGTGGTGCGACGTGGTTCTTGCCCCGGTTCGTCGGCTCGACGCGCGCCGCGGAGCTGGCGCTCCTCGGCGATCCCGTGTCGGCTGCCGACGCGGTGCGACTCGGGCTCGTCGGGCGGGCGGTGCCCGCGGAGCAGCTCGGCACGGAGGCGAGAGCCGTCGCTGCCCGGCTCGCCGATGGTGCGCCGCGCGCGATCGCGCTGACGAAGCGCGCACTCAACGCGACGTGGGACCGCGATCTCGATGCGGCCCTCGACTACGAGGCGGACCTGCAGGACATGGCCGGCCGCTCGAAGGACCACGCGGAGGGCCTCGCCGCCTTCCTGGAGAAGCGCCCCCCGCGCTTCACCGGCGAATAGGGGGTCTAGGGGAACGTCACCGAGCGCACGGCGGTGCTGCCGACGACGAACTTGCCGGTGCCCGTCACCCGGATCAGCTCGTACCGCATCCACACCGTCTTCCCGGACTGGAGGCCCTCGAGGGTCACGCCGGTCACTCCCGGATCGCTGATCGCGGCGAGGTATGAGGAGCCCTTGACGTAGCTCGGGTTGGCATCGTCCACGGAGGCGACGAGCTTGCCGTAGGTGAAGCAGGCGGCATTGACGCTGGCCGCCGCCCACGTGAAGGTGACCGAGCCGTCGCCGTTGTCCGCGAAGCCGAGTGTGCCCAGATCGATCGCTGCGGCCGTCGACACGGTCCGCGACGGGCTCACGGCCAGCACGTTGTCCTCCGCGTCGAACGCGAACGCCCGGTACGTCGCCGACTTGCCGCCGCCAACGCTCGCGTCGAACCCGTCCGTCGCGCCCGCGCTCCAGGTCGTCGCAGAATCGATCTCCGTAGCGCCGTCGGCGGGATAGGTCGGCGGGACGTCCCCGTCCAGGCTCCGGAGCACGTGGTAGTGGCTCACCGCGGTCGAGGGCTTGGTCCAGTCGAGGATCACGCCCCCGGGGCACGCCTTGGCCATGAGGTCCATCGGCCCGATGGGTGGGGCGGTCGGATCTGGCTTCGGCGTGACCGCCGGCTTGGCCGTGGGCGTCGGCTGCGGCTTCTTCGTCGGCGCCGGCTCGGTCGCGGCGGGCTTCTTCGTGGGAGTCGGCTCGGGCGCCTTCGTCGGTCCCACAGGTCCAGCAGATTCGGCGGGGAGAACGGCAGCTGCGCTCGAACGCGGCGTCTGATCCGGCGCCGGTGCCGCGAGGCTGGCCAGCGGGTTGGTGGGCTCTGCGGTCGGGGAGGGGGCCAGCCAGTCGAGGCGCGCGCCGATCGCACCGACGGCGACCACGCCGGTCAGCGCGGCGGCGGCCAGCAGTGACCAACGGGCGCGCGGCATCACGGACGCCGGCGTCCGGCGAGCGATTCGCGGATCCACCGGCATGGGCGCCCAGGCCTCGCCCGGCTCCTCGAGCACCACCCGATTGCGCGAGGGCCGGGGTGCGCTGCGCGGCGGCGTTGCGGCGCCGGCGATACGCGCCGCGGCCCCGCTCGCCGCACCCGAAGTGGACGCGGCGTACGCGCCGACCATGCGGCTTCGAAGCTGGCTGCTGAAGACGCGGGTGGGCTGCGTCCGGCCGTGCAGGGATCGGCTCGCCTGCGCGCCGGCCTCGTTGAGCTCCGCGTCGAGCCCGGTCAGGTCCATGTCGAGGGGCGGCATCTGGTCGTCCCCGCCGAGGGAACCCAGCATGTCGGCGCGGCGGTCCTCAGGCCGCATCGGTCGCCTCCTGGCTCGCTGCGGCGCGCAAGGCCCGCAGGGCGCGATGCAGCTTCACGGCGAAGGTCTGCCGTGAGCAGCCGAGGGCTGCGCACAGCTCGTCGATCTCCAGGCCGTCGAAATACTTGAGGAGGATCACGCGCCGATGGGCGTCCGGCAGTCGCCCGATGGCGCGCCGGAGCGTGTTTCGGTCGATTGCCGCCGCGAAGGCGCGGGTCGCGGACTCGTCGCTGATCGACTCCGCCGCATCGCGGTCGTCGCCGGTGTCGTGGTCGCGGGCTCGAACGCCCAGGGGGATCGTCCGGCGCTCACGGCGGACGTGGTCGACCACGGCGTTCGAGGCCACCCGGTACAGGAAGCCGCCGAACGAGGCGTTCCGGAACTCGCCGCGCACGGCGCCCAGCGCCCGCTCGAACGTCGTGGCGGTCAGGTCTTCGGCCATCGACCGGTCCTCGACGCGGCGCGCGACGTAGGCGTAGATCCGGGGCAGGTAGAAGTCGTAGAGCTCGCCGAACGCAGCGGAATCCGCCCGGACGCGGGCCACGAGGGCCTGCTCCCGAGCGGGATCCATGCGCGTGCCATTTCCATCAGTCGCCATCGGCTGACCGACCGTACGGACGGATGGGTCATCCGGCCATCGCCCAGCGGTACTCCCGCGAGCACGACCAGGACGGCCCATCCGCCCATGCGTCGATCGATTCCGGCGCTACGGCGCAGTGACCGCGATGGCGGCGCTCTCACCGAGCAGCACCTTCTGGTCACCCATGTAGCCCAGGCACTGGACCCGGAACCACGCCGTCTGGCCGGAATCCGGCGCCGAGGTCTCCAGCTGGGTCGCGCCCATCTCGCTGATGGCCGCGATCACCTCCGACCCGTCGTGCCACGGCAGGTACGAGGGATCCTCGTTCCAATCGGAGCGCACGAGCTTGTAGAAGGCGAAGCCGTCTACCTCGCAGGCGCTCCAGTCGAGGGCGACCTTGCCGCCGTCGGTGAGCCACGCGTGGAGCTCGATGCCGATGGGATCCGGCGGCGTCGGCTCCTCGGGCACCTCGATGCCCTTCGTCGCGCTGGCGTTCACGACCTTGTAGCCGTCGTCGCCCTTGCGCACGCAGAACACGCGATACCAGGCCTTGTCGCCGTGGGGCGCGTACTTGTCATACGCCTTGCGGGTGCCGCCCTGCTCGACGGCCGCGATGACCTCGTCGCCGTCGCCGGCGGGCCAGGTCACGGTCGAGTCAGACGAGCGGACGACCTTGTAGTAGTCGAAGCCGAGGCCGTCGCAGGAGCCCCACTGGAGCACCGGGTGGTACTCCTTGATGGCCAGGGTGAGGGCGATGGGGTCGGACGGCGACTTGGTCGGGTCCGGCTTCTCGGTCGGCTTCGGCGTGGCGTCGGGCCGGGGCTTCTCGGTGGGCTTCGGAGCTGTGTCCGGCTTCTTCGTCGGCTCGGCCTCTGGCTTCTTGGTGGAATCCGGCTGCTCGACGTCGGGCTTAGCAGTGGCGTCCGGACCGCCGTGCCACTCCCATTCGAACTCGTCCTTGGTGAAGTCGCCGTCGCCCCTGTACGTGCCGCCGTACGAGCCTGCACCGGAGCCGCCACCGTTGCCGGCGGCGGCAGCCGTGCCACCCTTCGCGTCGTTACGGTCGCCCGCGGGCCCGAGCGCGCCCCCTGGGCCAAGCGCGGCGCCGAATGCCAGGCCGACCACGAGGATCGACCCGACGACCGCGCCGGGCATCGACCGGGCGAGACCGCGTCCGCGGTGCCCGCCCGGGATCGCCGTGCTGTGATCGTCGAGCAGCTCAACGCTCGGCTCGAATGGGGTTTCGACCGCCGCTACGGGTGCCATGGCGGGTGCCTGCGCCATCGCGCGCGGCTTCCTCGACCGTGGTCCGCCTGACCGACCTGTTCCGCTCATGTCCTGAACCTCCCGTGCAGGCCGCGGGATGCGGCCAATGAGATCGATGAGGTCAGAACGGATGAGCAGGGTCACGATTACACGGTCACCCCAGCCATTGGTCCTGTTTCAGGGAAGGACCCGCGCGCCTGTGGTGCCTGAACGCGCCAGGCTGCCTAGCACCCCTCGACGGCGACAGGTGTCAACGCAAAGTCGCGCACGTTTCGGGTCAGCACCATGGCGCCGAGCGCGTCTGCCGTTGCGGCGATCAGCGCGTCCGGAACACTCAGTGTCTCGCCGCGCGCTCGCGCCGCTCCCCGCCACACGCCAGCGAGTCGGGCGACCTCCGGACCTGGCTGGACAAACTCCATTGCGTTGACGAAGGCGTCGAGTGCCGCGGTTTCGTTCGGGCGTGTCCCCGTGGCGAGCTCA
>DATKBR010000096.1:0-3083 GCA_035513775.1 Candidatus Limnocylindria bacterium | reverse complement strand
CTTGTCGGCGGCAAGGAGCGCACGGACCAGTCCGGCCGCCTCGTCGGGCACCTGTCCCAGGGGATAGCTCGCCAGGTCCGGGCCGGGATCCTCTGCCTTGGAGCCTTTCGCCGAGGTCGCCCAGCCGCCCAGGTAGATCGCCTCGATCCCGAGGCGCTTCATCACCACGGCCTGGCCCGGCGAGTACGGCCCGAAGGTGGTGATCTGCTCGCCGTTCGCGAAAAGCTCCCTCAGCCGAGCGTAGAAACCCTCCGCCGCGGTGCGCGCCACGGTGTAGTCCGGCTGGATCGTGCCCTGCTGGGCGGCGACCTCGCGCGCGGTGTGCAAGCGCACGATGCCGTCGAACCGGCGCTGCGCGAACCACTCTCGCGCGGCGTCAACCTGCCCATCGAATTCGATCATCCCGCCAATCCTACGACCCTTTCGCGGATTGCAGATAGGGAAGTCGGCGCCAGGCCCGGGGCCCACGATACGAACGAATGTTCTATAATTGGCCATGACCCAGCGCCGCGACCAACGACGGGCAAACGTCGCCTACTACGCCGCGAACCGGGAACGCGAAATCGAGCGGGTCACGAATCGGCAAGCAGCCACGACGGCCTTCCTCCGCGAGCTCAGAGAGGTCCCTTGCCTCGACTGTGGCGGCCGCTTCGCCAGCCATCAGATGGACTTCGACCATCGCGACCCGGGCACTAAAGAGTTCGCGTTGTGCTCTGGCCGAGCTGCCCTGAAGAGCCGAGCGCAGCTCCTGGCCGAAGTAGCCAAGTGCGACATCGTGTGCGCGAACTGCCACCGCCTCCGCACCCGGCGCCAGCATCGCGTACACCTCGCCTCACGAACGCTTGCTGATGGACCTCGATCGGCGGAGGTTCGAAATCGATGGCGCTATCACTCGGACCTGCTTGATCAGCTCCGTTCCGTCCCGTGCGCGGACTGTGGCGGCGTCTTCGCACAGTGCGCCATGGACTTTGACCACCGTGATCCGTCGACGAAGTTTCGCGCAGTGACACGCATGATCAGCAGCTTCCGCGTGGAGACAATCCTTGCCGAAGCCGCCAAGTGCGATATTGTCTGCGTCAACTGTCACCGACTTCGAACGTTTGAACGACGATCGGGCCGGACAGCCTGAGCGGGCGTAGCTCAGTTGGTAGTAGCGCGAACCTTCCAAGTTCGATGTCGCGGGTTCGAGCCCCGCCGCCCGCTCCATTCCCTTCCTTCGCTCACCGCGCTACCGCGCGCCTCGTACCATCCCGGCGGTGGTGGGACGGCAGTTTCGGGATCGTGACGAGATCGCCCTGGACCTGGTGGGGGTCCTGGGACTGTCGGCGTTCCTGCTCGGGCTGGTCATGCTCCAGGCGACCGAGCTCCTCGGCTTCGACGCAGCGGCGGCCCTGAACGGCGTCCTCAGCCAACTGTCCATCACGCTGCCCGTCGCGCTGCTCGTCCTGGCGGCGACCGCCCTCGAGCTGGCCGCCGGCCTCGTCCTCGCCCGCGCCGCGCGCCGCCGGCCGTTCGACTCCGTCGCCGAGGCGCTGCTCGCCGCGATGGTCGCGGCCGTGCTCAAGGACACGCTCCTCATCGGGCTGCTGGGCGGCTTCGGGCTGTTCCTGGCGCCCGTCCTGATCGGGCTGAACCTCCTGATCCTGCTCGCGGCGGTCTGGCCGAGGCCCGTCGCGCGTCAACTCCGCCCGCTCGTCGCCTTCGGCAGCTGGCGCGACGCGGTCGCGTCGATCGGGTCCGTCCCGATCGCAGCGCTCGTGGGGATCGTCTGGGCCGGTCCGGTCCTGCTGCAGCTCGCGAGCCCCGTCGTGCCGTTCATCGACGTGCTGCCGAACTACGTGGGGCCGGTGGAGCACCTGCGGACGTTCGGCTGGTTCTCGCCGCTGACGGCGACGCAGTCACCGATCATCGGGCCGTCGCGGACGGTCCTCGGCTACGACGGCCTGCTCGGCTCCCTGGCGACGATGACGAACCTGCCCGGCGCGTTCGCCATCTCCGGGTTCATCCTGCCCCAGACCGTCCTCGTGGCCGCCGGCGCGCACAGGCTGGCCGGCGCCCTGCGGCGGGGCGACGCGCCGGTCGGAGCCTGGGCGCTGCTCGCCTTCGCCCTCAGCCAGCCCTTCGCCCGCCTCGCCGACGCGCGTGGCACGGTCGTCGTGGTGCCGCTCGTCTGCCTGGGTCTGGCGGTCGCGGTTGAGGCGCTTCGGCACCGCGAGGTCGACCGCGATGACGACAGGGTCGGTCGCGCAGGGCGGACGGCGCCGGAGGCCGGGTCGACCACACGCGCGGACCCGTCGGATCCGTGGCGGATCGGGCGCGGCGCCGTCATCGGCCTGGCGCTGGGGTCCTCGACGCTGGTCCACCCGGTGATCGGCTTCTTCGCCATCGTCACGGTCGCGATTGCGGCGCTGATCCGGCCGCGCGAGCTCGCCGCCCCGGCCTTCACCGCCACGCTCACCGCCGGCCTGGTCGCGCTCCCGCAGCTGGCGACGATGGTCGGCGTGTCTTTGCCGACCCTCGCCCTCGGGATCGGGTTGCCGGCCGCCGTCGCGATCGGGATCGGCGCGGGACGCTTCGTGGACAGGGACGCGCGCGTCCGGGGCGGGCTCGTCCGTCTCGCGTCGCTCGGCCGGTTCGCGCTCCTCCTTGCCGCGATCGGCGGCGTGGCAGTGGCGTTCGCCGTGGGTGCCTTCGAGATCGACCGGCTGTCGGACGCAATCGACACGACACAGACGCTCGTCCTCGAGTCGAGCGGGATCCTGCTCGTCATGCTCGTCGTCGGCGCCATCCTGGGCAGCACGGGTGCGCGCTCACCGATCGTGGTCGTCGGGCTGTGCGTCGGCGCGGCCGCCGTCCTGCTCACGCAGGTACTCCCGCGAGACCTCGGCTTCCTGGGCGACGCGCTTCGCTTCGAGGTGCCCAAGACGGTGCACTACTGGCTCTCGACGATCGCGGCGGTAGGGGCCGCGGCGGCCCTCGCGCACGCGTGGTCGAGCGATCGCCTGCCATGGCTTGTGAGGGCCGCGATCCCGGCCGCGTTCGTCCTCGCCGCGGCGCTGCCGGTCCGGCCGGAGCCGATCAAC
>DATKBR010000095.1:0-12497 GCA_035513775.1 Candidatus Limnocylindria bacterium | reverse complement strand
AACCGAGGCGTCCGCAGAACGCGAGGTAGCGACATCAACAAGATCGTGGTCGGGCTCGGGAATCCCGGCGACCAGTACCGGCAGACGCGGCACAACGTGGGCTGGCTGGTGCTGGACCGCCTGGCCGACCGTGCCGGCTGGGGCGGGAAAGGGCGCAGCAAGGATGCCTCGACGGTGGTCAGCGGGCGATTCCGCGGCCTCGACGTGCTGCTGGTGAAGCCCCAGACGTACATGAACGAGTCCGGCATCGCCGTGCGCAAGGTCCTGGCCCGGGAGCGCGCGCCGCTCACCGAGATGCTGGTGGTCGTCGACGACTTCGCGCTGCCGTTCGGCAAGCTGCGATTCCGCGAGGGCGGGGGCCCGGGCGGCCACAACGGGCTGCGCTCGATCATCGGCGAGCTGGAGTCGGAGGCGTTCAGCCGCCTGCGCGTCGGCATCGGCGCGCCGAATGACCGGTTCATCGATCACGTCCTGACCAAGTTCGAAGCCGAGGAGCGGCAGCGGCTCGACGAGCTGCTGGACGCCGCCGCGGACGCGGTCGAGGCCTGGGCGCGAGAGGGCACGAACAAGGCGGCAACGCGGTTCAACGCATTCGAGCTGCGCGCGGCCGACGAGGACCTCGTTGCGCCGCCGGGCGCCGTCGACGGCCCGCCCGGTCCCGATGGCATTCGGCGGACCAGGACCGGCTGGCGAAAGATCCGAGCGAAGTCCGACGACGCCGACGAAGGTCGGGCGTGAGGACGCGAGCTCGGTCCAGCTCGCGCCTGAGCAGCCGCGGGTGAGCAGCCGTACGCCGATGCGGGGTCGGAAAGGTTGGGAGCGGCGGCTCGCGGAGCTGGAGGAGGCCGCGCCGCCCTCGACACCGAAGGCCGCGCTCGCACCGCCCACGGACTCGAGCGTTCGGTCGATGGCCGAGCCAAGGGCCCCGGCCCCGGGCCGGGCAACCACCCCGACGCGCCCCGGGCCGGGACGGCGCCTCCCGAATCTCGCCGGATTGCCACGCCTCCTGGCCGGGACCGGCGGTCTCGACGCGCTGCGCGAGCGGCTCGGCCCGATCGCGGCGCCGACGTCGAATGCCGGCCGGCACGCCGGGATCACGTCCGTGCCGCATGGTGCCAAGAGCTATCTCGCCGCGGCCCTCGCCATCGTGGCGGGCGAGCGGGTGGTGTGGGTCGCGCGCGATTCGGAGATCGGGGATCGCGTCGCCGAGGAGCT
Source organism: Candidatus Limnocylindria bacterium (assembly GCA_035513775.1). Taxonomy (GTDB): domain Bacteria; phylum Chloroflexota; class Limnocylindria; order Limnocylindrales; family CSP1-4; genus UBA5189. Next base: position 11,282 of record DATKBR010000095.1, on the reverse strand, counting down.
GGCGGCATGGGTCGGCGATCCCGCGGCGGTTGCCGTCCTGGAGCCACGCACGGCACTCGCCTACGAGCGCAGCGAGCTGGTCGCCGACGAGACGGCGGCGCGTGTCGCCGCGCTTTCGGCATGGCGAAGTGGGAAGGCCCGCATCCTCGTGGCCAGCGTCCAGGCGCTGATCCAGCACACGATCGCGCCGGACGACCTGCCGGCACAGCCGCTCGAGCTGAAGGTCGGCGCCCGCGGCGCGCAGTCGGCGCTGCTCCACGAGCTCCTGGAGCTCGGCTACGCACCGGTGCTCGAGGTCGCCGGCCGCGGCGAGTTCGCGCGTCGCGGCGGTATCGTCGACGTCTTCCCGCCGTCGGCCGAGCTGCCGGTCCGCATCGAATCCTTTGGCGACGAGATCGACTCGCTGCGCGCCTTCGATCCGACCGACCAGCGCACGACCGGCAAGGTCGACCGCGTCATGCTGCTGCCCGCCTCGGAGTTCCTCGTGCCCGAGGGCGGGGGCGATGGCCTGCGCGCCCGGCTCGGTCCGCTGGCGAAGCGCCTGTCGGAACGGCTCGGCCAGGACCTGGAGCGGCTGGTGAGTGGGGAATCTCGAGCCGCCGCGGTCGGTGACGCCGCCGAGATCTGGGCGCCGCTGCTCGCCCCGTCGACCGCCCTCGATCACCTCCAACCCGAGACCCTCTTCGTCCTCGACGAGCCGGGCGACGTCGGCGAGGCCGCCGAGTTCCTGTGGCGGCAGGCGGATGAGCGCCGCGCCGACCTCCTCGGGGGCGGGGAGCTGCCGAAGGACTGGCCGCCGACGCTCCTGCCGCCTCGTGACTGGAAGCGCCGCCTCCTCGGCGCGCGGACGCTCGAGCTGACATGGGAATCAGAGGCGAACGGCGCGATCGCGGGTGGCGGGAAGTCGTCCGGCGACCTGTTCGGGTGGCGCGAGCCGCAGCTCCCGCCGGGACGCGGCGCACGGATCGCGGAGGCGGTGGAGCGGTGGCGCGGTGACGAGGGGAAGGCGCCGAGGATCGTGATCGCGTCGGACCAGGCGCCGCGCCTCGCCGAGATCCTGGAGGAGGCGGGCCTGCCCGCCGGCGTCACGAATGCCATCAACGAGCCGCCCCCGCCGGGCGCCCTCACCCTCGTCGATCGGAGCCTCAACGGCGGCTTCGTGGGCGGACCCGACGGCCTCGTGTTCGTCACGGATCGCGAGCTGTTCGGCAGCGTCCGCGTCCGACGGCCCAAGGCGATGCGCCGGGTCGTACCGCGCGACATCCTCGAGCGGCTGTCGGCGGGCGACCTGGTCGTCCACATCGACCATGGAGTCGCGCGCTACGAGCGGATGCTGCGGCGAAGCTCGGGGACCGGCGACGAGCGCGACTTCCTCGAGCTCGCGTTCCAGGGCCAGGACCGGATTTTCGTCCCGGTCGAGCAGATCGGGCGGATCTCGCGCTATTCCGGCGGCGAGAGCCCGAGCCTGTCCAGGCTCGGCGGCACGGACTGGCTGCGCACGAAGCAGCGGGTGCGCAAGGCGGTCGGCGAGCTGGCCGAGGAGCTCCTCGCCCTGTACGCGTCGCGCGCCTCCGCCCCCGGCCACGCCTACCCGAACGACACGCCCTGGCAGTCCGAGATGGAGGCGGCGTTCCCGTACGAGGAGACCGTCGACCAGCTGCGCGCCGCGGTCGAGGTCAAGCACGACATGGAGGCCGTCCGGCCGATGGATCGCCTGGTCGTGGGCGACGTCGGGTACGGCAAGACCGAGGTTGCGATTCGCGCCGCCTTCAAGGCAACGCAGGACGGCAAGCAGGTCGCGGTCCTCGTGCCGACGACGGTCCTGGCCGCCCAGCACCTAGCCACGTTCTCCGCCCGCTTCGGCCCGTTCCCGGTGAAGGTGGCGCTCCTCTCGCGGTTCGTGGCCAAGGCGGAGCAGGAGCGGACCGTGGCGGGTCTCGCCGACGGCTCCGTCGATCTCGTGATCGGCACCCACCGGCTCCTGTCGCGGGACGTGCGGTTCAGGGACCTCGGGCTGGTCGTCGTCGACGAGGAGCAGCGCTTCGGGGTCGCGGCAAAGGAGCGGCTCAAGCAGCTCAAGCGCGAGGTCGACGTGCTGACCCTGTCCGCCACGCCGATCCCGCGGACGCTCAATCTGGCCCTCGCCGGCGTGCGCGACATGAGCGTCATCGAGACGCCGCCGGAGGACCGCCTGCCGATCCAGACGCGGGTCGCGGAGGCGAGCGCCGGGCTCGTGCGCGACGCGATCCTGCGCGAGCTCGATCGCGGCGGGCAGGTCTTCTACGTCCACAACCGGGTCGAGACGATCGAGGCCCAGGCGGAGCAGCTCCGGGCGCTGCTGCCGGACGCGAGCCTCGTCGTCGGGCACGGCCAGATGGCCGAGGGCCACCTCGAGAGCGTGATGCTCAAGTTCGCCTCGGGCGAGGCCGACGTCCTCGTGTGCACGACGATCATCGAGTCAGGCCTGGACATCCCGAACGCGAACACGATCGTCATCGACCGGGCCGACACGCTGGGCCTCGCGCAGCTGTACCAGCTCCGGGGCCGGGTGGGACGCTCCTCACGCCGGGCTTACGCGTACCTGCTCTACCGGCGTCGCGAGCGGATGAGCGAGGAGGCGCGCAAGCGGCTCCAGGCAATCTTCAACGCCTCGGAGCTGGGGGCCGGCTTCCAGATCGCGCTGTCGGACCTCGAGATCCGCGGCGCCGGCAACATCCTCGGCGGGGAGCAGTCGGGCCACATGGCCGCGGTCGGGTTCGACCTGTACTCGCGGCTCCTCGCGGAGGCCGTCGAGGAGCGCAAGGCGGAACGAGAGAATCGCGCCCCCGTGCTGGTGACGCCGCAGGCGGTCATAGACCTGCCGCTCGAGGCGCACCTGCCCGACGACTACGTGCCGGAGGAAGCCCAGAAGCTCGAGCTGTACCGGCGCCTCGCCCGCGCCCGGACCGCCGGCGACGTCGCCGCGTTCCGCCAGGAGGTCATCGACCGGTTCGGCCCGATGCCACTGCCCGTCCAGCGCCTCGCCGAGGTCGCCGAGCTGCGGCTCGCCGCCGAGGCGGCCGGCGTCGGATCGATGTCCCGCGAGGACGGCCAGCTGGTGGTGCGGTTCGGGATGGGCCTGTCGCGCGACACGGCGATGCGACTGCTCACGCCCGGCTCGCTGCCCGGCGTTCGCCACTCGGACATCACCTTCGCCTCGAACCAGGTCCGGATCCGGCTCCCCAAGGACCCGCTCAAGGGCTGGCACCTGACCCAGGCCGTCGTCGCCCGCCTCTCCACCGACACGGCGCACGTCGACGCGGCGCACCTCGCGGCAATGCGTCCCGAACGACCACCTCGAACCTTCGACTGAGGATGGCGGAATTCCGCGCGCCCGACGACGGGCACGGGCTTTGGTCGCCGGCGCGGCGCGAGCTGACCCTCGGGCTCGTGCTGACGATCACTCTCGTCGCCGCAGAGGCGCTCGCGATCTCGGCCGCGATGCCGATCGTCGCCGATGACCTACGCGGCGCCGAGCTGTACGGGCTCGTGTTCTCCGCCTTCATGGTCGGGTCGCTGCTGGGCATCGTCATCGCGGGCGAGCTTATCGATCGACGCGGGATCCTCCTCCCGTTCCTGGTGGGGCTTGGCCTCTTCGCAAGCGGCCTCCTCGTCGCCGGCCTGGCGCCGAACATGGAGGTGCTGATCGGGTCGCGCTTCGTCCAGGGCCTCGGCGGCGGCGCGATCCCTCCGGTGGCGTACGTCGCGATCGGTCGAAGCCTGCCGGATCGGCTTCGCCCGGCCATGTTCGCCATGCTCTCGACGGCGTGGATCCTGCCCGGCGTCTTCGGTCCCGCAATCGGCGGCGCGGTGGCCGAGTTCCTGCACTGGCGGCTCGTCTTCCTCGGCCTGCTGCCGCTCGTGGCGCTGTCCGGCTGGATGTCATTCGATGCCCTGCGACGCATCGTGCCCGCCGAGCCGGCCGCGCCCGGACGGTCGTCAGGCGCGCGCCTGGGCGACGCGCTGATAGTCGCCGTCGGGATCACCCTGGTGACCGGCGGGCTGTCCGCCACCGACCCGGTGGCATTGGCCGCGTTCGGCGTCCCCGGCGCGTTGCTCACCCTGTTCGCGTTCCGCCGCCTCGTACCCGCCGGGACGCTCCTGGCGCGGCGCGGGTACCCGAGCGCGGTCCTCCTGCGCGGCTTCCTGACCTTCGTCTTCTTCGTCTACGATCCGTACATCTCGCTGCTCATGGTCGATGTCCGCGGCTGGTCCCCGACCCTGGCGGGTGTTGCGCTGACCGCCGCGACCGTGTCCTGGACGCTGGGTTCCTGGACGCAGGCGAGACTCTCCCGACGGATCCCCAATGAGCGCTTCGCGCGGCTGGGCTTCGCGGTCGTCGGCATCGGCACGGCCGCGGCGCTGACGGTCCTCCTGCCGCAGGTCCCGGCCTGGGTGATCATCCCGACGTTCGCCTTCGCCGGCTACGGCATGGGCCTGGGCTACGCGCAGTTCGCGCTGATCGTCCTGCGCGACGTGCCCGGCCGGGAGCAGGGAGCGGCCACGTCGGGCCTGACGCTGTCCGACGCGCTCGGCGCGACGCTCGGCGTCGGCGTGGGCGCGGCCCTGGTCGCGGCGTCGGAGCGGCTGACCGACGGCCCGGGGCCCGGGATCGGCATTGCCATGGCGATTGCCGTGCTGGTCGCGGCCTTCGGGTTCCTGCTCGCGCCCCGCCTCCGGTCCCTGCGGACGACCGTCCCCGAGCGCGCGGGCGCGACGCGGTAGACTCGGGCCTCGCCCGCGGGATGGGCGGCCACTTCCGGTCACCCCAGGGTAGCCCCGCCGGGCAGCCAGCCACGAGGAGGTCCCCCTTCGTGTCCGCCGAAGCGCTTCGGGCGAAGATCCGCGAGGTCCCGGACTTTCCCAAGCCGGGGATCCTCTTCTACGACATCACCACGCTGCTCAAGGACGCGGAGGCGTACCGCGAGGCGATCCAGATGATGCTGGAGCCGTATCGCGGCGACCAGCTCGACATCGTCATCGGCATGGAATCGCGCGGCTTCATCTTCAGCGCGCCGATGGCGTATGAGCTCGGCGCCGGCTTCGTGCCGGTTCGCAAGCTGGGCAAGCTGCCCGCCGAGACGCTGTCGGTCGAGTACGCCCTCGAGTACGGCTCGAACACGCTCGAGGTCCACCGCGACGCGATCCAGCCCGGCCAGAAGGTCCTCATCGTCGACGACCTGCTCGCGACGGGCGGCACGGTCCAGGGCACGATCGACCTGGTGGAGCGGCTGAAGGGCGAGATCGTCGGGCTCGCGTTCCTGGTCGAGCTGGAGTTCCTGAACGGCCGCGACCGGCTCACCGACCGGCGCGTGACGAGCGTCATCAGGTATTGACGGACCCGGGCACGGTCGAGCCGCACCCGAACCGCGTTCGATGACCCAGCAGCCCCCCGAGAACGCGACCGCCGAGCACGCGACCGGCGCAGATCAGGCGGCCGGCGCCGGCGATCCTGCGGCGCCGGTCGAGCCGATCGACCCGAGCCGCCGCCAGTTCTTTCGCCGCTTCGCCGGCGACATGCTGACGAGCGCAGCCCAGGTGGTCGGCGTCGTGGCCGACCTGCGCGATCGCTCGGCGGCGGAGGCATCCGCGCTGCTCGGTGAGCCGATCTCGTCCGCCGCCGCTGCCGGGCCACCGCCCTCCGGGGTCCCGGACCGCGAAATCCCCATCGATGGCCCGCCAACCGGCTTCCGGACGCCGTTCAGGTTCGAATCGGACAACATCCTGCTCGTCATCGACCAGCGCGAGCTGCCCGACGCCCTCGTCGAGGTCCCCGTCCGCAGCGCCTCTGATGCAGCGAACGCCATCCGGCTGATGATCGTCCGCGGCGCGCCCGCGATCGGCCAGGTGGCGGCGATCGGGATCGCGCTGTCGGCCCGGATCGCGGCCCGATCCGATCCCAACACCCGACGGGCGATCATCGAGGGCGCCGCAAACATGCTCAGGCGTGCTCGCCCGACGGCGGTCAACCTCCGTTGGGCCGTCGACCGGCTGTTGGCGCGGTATCACGCAATGGGGGACCTCTCGCCCGACGGCGAGGCGATCGCCGCCGCGCTCGACGAGGAGGCGATGGCCATCGTCGCCGAGGCCACCGACGACCACGGCCGGCTGGCCGAGGCGGGCCTCGCCGTCCTCCCGGTCACCCCCGACCGGCCGCTGAGCATCCTGACCCACTGCAACACCGGGCCGCTCGCCTGCGGCCAGTTCGGCACGGCAATGGGTATCGTCCAGGTCGCCCACCACGCCGAGCGCTCGCTCCACGTCTGGGTCAACGAGACCCGTCCGTACCTGCAGGGCGCCCGGCTCACTGCGTGGGAGCTACAGCAGGCGGGCGTGCCTCACACGCTCATCCCGGACATGGCCGCCGGAGCCCTCATGGCCCGCGGCGAGGTTGACGTCGTCCTCGTCGGCGCCGATCGCATCGCCGCCAACGGCGACACCGCGAACAAGCTCGGGACGTACACCCTCGCCGTGCTGGCGGCGCGCCACGGCATTCCGTTCATCGTCTGCGCGCCGCTGTCGTCGGTGGACCTCGACACCCCGGACGGGTCGACGATCCCCATCGAGGACCGCGCCGCCGACGAGGTCACGCTCGTTCGCGGGGTGCGAATCGCGCCGGAGGGGACCGCGGTCCGCAATCCATCGTTCGACGTCACCCCGGCGGAGCTGATCGGCGCGATCGTCACCGAGGAGGGCGTGCTGGGCGCGCCGTACGGGCCGGCCCTGCGCGCGGCAATGGACCGGCGCGACGCCCGGCGCAGCCGCGCCGCCGCCTCGGGCGCGGAGGCGGCTGCCGAGCCCGCGGAACGGGCGGGGCCCGCCGAGTCAGTCGACGCGACCGAGCCGGTCGAACGGCTCGACCGGGCCGAGGTCACGCGCTGATGGCGACCGTCGCGCTGGATCGTGCCGCCACCCGCCTCGTCACCGAGACCACAACCGACCGCGCCCTGATCAAGTCCTTCCTGGAGCGCGACCGGATCTTCGCAGCGTACGCGCTCGCCGACCTCGAGGACGCCGAGCCGGGGCGCTCGCGCTGGGGGATCGCGCGCGCCGGCGACGAGGTCGTCTCCCTCGTGCTCGAGTACGGCGGACCGTCGCCGCAGCCGCTGTTCATCTCCGGGCGCGAGGACGGGATCGAGGTGATCCTGCGCGACGTCATCAAGCCATCGATCACGTACGTCGCGTGCCTGCCGGCCAACGTTCGCGCGGTCGAGAGCCGCTATCGACTGGAGAACGGCCCGCAGATGGTGCGGATGTGGGTGGATCAGCAGACTTTCCGACCCGCGTTCGATCCCGCCGTCGAGCCGCTCGCGCCCGGTGATTCCGGCGAGTTGAACCGCCTGTATCGGCTCGGCTTTGGATCGTGGCTGGCGCCGCAGGCGATATCCGAGGGCATCTATCGGGGCATCCGGGTCAACGGGCGCCTCGTCGCCGCGGCCGGCACCCACGTCATCGGGCGGCGGGGAAAGATCGCCGTGGTCGGCAACGTGCTGACCCAGCCAGAGTTCCGTGGCCGCGGCTATGCCCAGGCGACGACCGCCGCCGTGACGGCCCATCTCCTGGAGTTCTGCGACCATGTGGTCCTCAACGTCCGCTCGGACAATCCGCCGGCGCTCAACGCGTACCGGCGCCTGGGGTACGCCGAGCACGTTCGGTTCGAGGAACGGCTCGGGCATCGGATCGGTTCGCTGTGGGCCGACATCGCGTCCGCGCTCCGACGGTTCGCGCAGCGCAGGGAGACGCAGACCAGATGACCTTGCCCATCCACGACGTGACGGATCTCGGCCTGGCCGCCGAGGGCGTGCGACGCATCGAATGGGCGGAGCGCGAGATGCCGGTCCTGCGCTCTATCCGCGAGCGGTTCGCGACCGAGCGGCCGCTTGCCGGGCTGCGCATCGGCGCGTGCCTGCACGTGACCACCGAGACGGCCAACCTGATGCGGACGCTGCAGGCCGGCGGCGCCCAGGTGGCGATTGCCGCGTCGAACCCGCTGTCCACCCAGGACGACGTGGCGGCCGCGCTCGTGGCGGACTTCGGGATCCCGGTCCACGCCCGCCGCGGCGAGGACCGCGACACGTACTACAAGCACCTGAACTCCGTGGCCGATACGCACCCGACCCTGACCATGGACGACGGCTGCGACCTCGTGTCGCTGCTGCACCAGGACCGGCCAGGCCAGGTCGGCGAGGTCATCGCCGGCACGGAGGAGACGACGACCGGCGTCATTCGCCTTCGGGCGATGGCCGCCGATGGGGCGCTCGGCTACCCGGTCATCGCCGTGAACGAGGCCCAGACCAAGCACCTCTTCGACAACCGCTACGGCACGGGCCAGTCCACCCTGGACGGCATCCTGCGAGCCACGAACCTCCTCATCGCGGGGCGCAACGTCGTGATTGCCGGCTACGGCTGGGTGGGGCGGGGGATCGCCTCGCGCATGGCCGGCCACGGCGGCCACGTCACGATCGTGGAGGTGGACCCGATCCGGGCCCTCGAGGCGCTGATGGACGGCTTCCAGGTCATGACCGTCGGGCAGGCGGCCGCCTGGGGTGACCTCTTCGTGACCGCGACGGGCAACGTGAACGTGTTCCGGCGGGAGCACTTCGAGTCGATGAAGGACGGTGCGGTCATGGCCAACTCCGGCCACTTCGACGCCGAGCTTGACCTCGCCGCGCTCCGCCAGATGGCCGAGGGCCACGTTCGCGAGGTGCGCGAGAACGTCCAGGAGTTTGATATCGGGGGCAAGCGCCTGCACCTCATCGCCGAGGGCCGCCTCGTGAACCTTGGGGCGGCCGAGGGCCATCCCGCCGCGGTGATGGACATGAGCTTCGCCAACCAGGCGCTCGCGGCGGAGTACGTTGCGCAGCACCACGGGGAGCTCGACCGGCGGGTGTACGGCGTGCCGCCGGCCATCGACGCGGAGGTCGCGCGGCTCAAGCTCGCCGCATTCGGGATCGAGCTCGACGCGATGACCTCGGAGCAGGCCGACTACGTCACCGCCTGGAAGCACGGCACGTAGCGATGGCGGCCGTGACCGCCGCCCCGTTTGGATCGTGGGCGTCGCCGTTCAAGATCGAGCGGCTGACCGATGGCGTGGTCTTCCTGTCGGAGCCGCGGGCGACCAATGGCGCCACCTACTGGCTCGAGGGCCGTCCGGACGAGGAGGGCCGGCAGGTGCTGGTCCGACGCAACGCCGACGGGTCGATGACCCGGCTGACGCCGACCGGGTTCAACGCCCGCTCGCGCGTCCACGAGTACGGCGGTGCAGCGTCGCTGATCTCGGGCGACCTCATCGTCGTCTCGGACTTCGTGACCGGCAGGCTCAACCGCGTCGTCGCGCCGGAGCAGGTGGAGCCGTTCACCCCGGAGCGGGACTGGCGCTATGCCGACGCGATCCACGACGTCGCGCGGAACCGGCTGATCGCCGTCCGCGAGGACCACGAGGCGGAAACGGTCGCGAGCCATGGCGAGTGGAGCAACGATCTCGTCGCCATCGACCTGACGACCGGTGATGTCTCGGTGCTCGCTGCCGGCGCGGATTTCTACGCCGCGCCGCGGCTCTCGCCGGACGGGAGCACGCTCGCCTGGCTCGAGTGGCACCACCCGAACATGCCCTGGGACGGCACCGAGCTGAATCTCGCTTCCGTGGCGGCAGACGGCAGCCTCGGCGAGGCGCGGATCGTGGCGGGCAGCCGCAGCGACTGGATCAGCCAGCCCCGCTGGTCGCCCGACGGCGTGCTCCACTTCGTGGCCGAGCCCGAGGGCTGGATGAACCTCTTCCGCCTCGTCGGCGGGCGGATCGAGTCGATCACCTCGTTCGAGGCCGAGTTTGCGCCGCCGGATTGGCTGTTCGGCTACGTCGACTACGAGTTCATGGCCGACGGCGGGATCCTCGCCATCGCCCGGTCGTCCGGCCGCGATCAGCTGGTCAAGGTGGACCCAAACGGCGACTTGGCGCCGATCGACCTCCCGTACACCGAGATGCAGTGGCTCTCGATCGACGGCGACCGAGTGGTCCTGCGCGGCGGCGGCCCGACCCGGCCGGCGTGCGTGTTCGAGCTGGACCGGGACGGGAACCAGACCCCGCTGCGGCAGGCAATCCCGACGCTGCCCGAACGCGAGGACGTCTCGATCGCGGAGCACATCGAGTTTCCGACCAAGGGCGACCGGGTTGCGTATGGCAACTTCTACCCGCCGACCAATCGATCGTTCGTGGGGCCGCCGGGCACCCTGCCGCCGCTCATCGTGACCAGCCACGGCGGCCCGACCTCCGCCGCATTCTCCGGGTTTGCGACGGGCATCCAGCTGTTCGCGAGCCGCGGCTACGCAGTCCTCGATGTCGACTACGGCGGCTCCACCGGCTACGGCAAGGAGTACCGCAAGCGGCTCGAGGGCGAGTGGGGGATCGTCGACGTGGACGACTGCGTGGCCGGCGCGCGCTACCTCGCCGAGCAGGGCCTGGTCGACGACGAGCGGCTCGCCATCCGCGGCGGCAGCGCGAGCGGGTTCACGACCCTCGCCGCGTTGGCGTTCACCGACGAGTTCCACGCCGGCTGCACCCACTTCGGGATCGGCGACCTGCGCGCGTTCGTCGAGGACACCCACAAGTTCGAGTCGCGCTACCTGGAGTCGCTCGTCGGGCCGTGGCCGGAGGCGAAGCAGCTGTACCTGGATCGGTCGCCGAGCCTGCACGCGGAGAGCATCACGGCGCCGGTGCTCGTCCAGCAAGGCGAGGAGGACAAGATCGTTCCCAAGGCCGAGGGCGAGCGGATCGTCGACGCGCTGTTCGAGCGGCGGATCCCCCACGCCTACCTGCTGTTCAAGGGCGAGGACCACGGCTTCCGCGGCCACGACGCAATCATCCGCTCGTTCGGGGCGGAGCTCAGCTTCTACGCCCAGGTGTTCGGCTTCGAGCCGGCCGACGACATCGAGCCGCTCGAGATCCAGTTCCTCGCCGAATCTCGCTCCCGCGACTGAGATTCGCCCATTCAGTAACCGCACGCTCAAGTACTACCTGGAGTAACCCGGCCTCACCGGCATCAGAGGACCGCAGTGCAGCTGCGGGCCTTTCGATTCGGCCGCGATCATCGAATCACGTGGGGCACCGGGTGAGGCTGCGCTCAGAGCCGCAGCCGTCCCGCCACGCTTGCCGAGGCGCCGCCGCTGCTCGCCACGCTCGCCGAGGCGCCCCGGCCGGCCGCCACGCTTGCCGAGGCGCCGCCGCTGCTCGCCACGCTCGCCGAGGC
>DATKBR010000094.1:0-2388 GCA_035513775.1 Candidatus Limnocylindria bacterium | reverse complement strand
ACCGCTCCATGACACAGGCTCAGGCCGCGGATGCGGCAGGGCTCGGCCCGAGTACGTGGAGCTGGCTGGAGATCGGCCGTGATGGTCGAGTCACGTTGGCGACCCTCAATCGGGCGGCCGCCGCCGTGGGGACCACATTGAGCGCTTACCTGAAACAGACATCCGCGGCGACACAGCCTCGCGACGCCGTGCATCTCCGGCACCAGGAACTCGTCATCAGGACCGCCGCACCGGGAAGATGGCAGCCGCTGCCCGAGGAGTTCATCGATCGCGAAGCACGGACGTCCCGCGCCGCCGACGTCCTCCTGTGGCGGCGGCTCCCGCCGGAGCCGGCCTGCTACGTGCTCGTCGAGATCTGGGACTGGCTCGACGATGTCGGTGCCGCCGTGCGTGACTGGACGCGCCGGCTCGAAGCAGTGGAGCGTTACGCGATCGCGCGAATGGTCGGCGACGAGCCCTTGCCAAAGACTGGCGGCTTCTGGGTGTTGAGGGCGACACATCGGAACCGACGGCTCGTCGACGAGCACCGTGGCTTCTTCAAGAGTCGTTTCCCTGGTTCGCCAACGGCATGGCTCCAGACCCTGGCAGACCCCGCCGGGCCGATCCCCGCCCATCCCGCGTTGGTCTGGGTGACGGTCAAAGGCGACCGACTCTATCCGGCCAGGCTCGGCTGACGTTGTCGTTGAGGGAGCAATGCTCCATGCGGGCGCCCGCGGGAATCAGGTCGTGGACCGCTCGTTCGACATCGGGCGGTTGCCGGCGACGATGGCGAGAATTTCGGGGCCGTACTGGTCGAGCTTGACCGGGCCCATCCCCCTTACGCGACGGAGTTGCGCCATCGAGTTCGGCCGATCGTCCGCGATGGCGGCCAGCATCGCGTCGTGGGCTACGACGTACGCGGGCACGCCGTCCTGCTTGGCCCGTTCGCGGCGCCACAGCTGCAGCGCCTCGAGCAGCGGCGAGGCTGACGCGTCGGAGGGCGGGCGCACCTCCGGAATCACGCGGACGGACGCCGAGCGTGGCCGGATCTCGGCCAGGAAACGCGACGGCTTGCGCGACCACGACAGCGCGAGGTGGGTGCGGGCGCGGGTGATGCCGACGTAGAGGAGGCGCCGCTCCTCGGCCACCTGCTCGTCGGTCTTGGCCTGGCGGATGGGCAGCGTCCCCTCCTCCACCTGTGGCAGGAAGACGGCGTCCCACTCGAGCCCCTTCGCCCGATGGTAGGTCAGCAGGTTGACGCCGACGCCCTGCGCGGCCGACTCCGCCGCGTCCCGCCGATCCAGCTCTGCCGTCAGGTCCGCCACGCCGGCGTCGGCGTTCGCCTCTACCAGGTCGGACGCGATCGTCAGCAGCAGCTCCAGCGATGCGGCACGCTCGTGCGCCTCCTCCCCCACCGTCTCCGCGCCGGCCACGTAGCCCAGCCGTTCGGCGAAGAGCCGCCGCACGGCGTCCACGAGCGCCGCGCCCGCCTGCTCCAGCTTTGCTCGCGCGAGGACCTGACGCGCCTCGCGCACCTCCGACCGCTGGTAGAAGCGCTGCCCGCGCACGGTGTACTCGATGCCCGCCCGGGTCAGTGCCTCCTCGATCGGCGGCAGCTGGGCGTTGATCCGAACGAGCACCGCGATTTCCGACTTGGCCACGCCGCTGGCGATCAACCTTTGGATGCCTGCGACCAGAGCGTTGATCTCGACCTCCGGACCGGCGAATCGGTGGATCGTCGGCTCGGGACCCGCCGGTCGGGAGGTCGTCAGCGCGCCGCGAGGTCCACCCGCGGTGAGTCGGTTGGCCAGCTCGAGCACCTGCGGGGTCGATCGGTAGTTCTCCGTCAACACGATCGTTCGGGCGCCCGGGTGTCTGTCGGCAAAGCGGAGCAGGTACTCGGGCGTGGCGCCGGTGAAGGTGTAGATCGTCTGGTCGGGATCGCCCACGACCGCGAGGTCGCGCGACTCGCCGATCCACAGCTCCAGCAGGCGCTCCTGGAGCGGGTTCGTGTCCTGGTACTCGTCGACGCTGATCCAGGTCTTCTGGGATTGGACAAGTTGAGCTGCATTGTCGTCCGACTCGAGCAGCTCGACCGTCAGCGCGAGCATGTCCTCGAAGTCGACCCGGTGGGCGCGCTCCTTCGCGCGCTCGTAGCCGGCGTAGACGCGCGCGAAGAGGTCAGCCGGGATGGGCGCCCGATCCGGAGGGGCCTGCTGCTCCCACTCGCTCGGAGGTATGCGGCGGACCTTGGCCCACTCGATCGCGTCGGCGATGTCCTTGGAGGGCGTGTGCTTGTAGCCGCCCGGCAGGCTCCGCGCGAGGGGGCGGATGAGCGGCAGCTTCGAGTCGAGGACCTCCGGTGGGTCGGCGCCGCCGTGGCGGCCGGGCCAGAAGTGGCGCAGCTGG
>DATKBR010000093.1:0-3390 GCA_035513775.1 Candidatus Limnocylindria bacterium | reverse complement strand
GGATCGGCGGCGAGGTCTCCGCCTACTCGAACGTGCCCAAGGTGCTGCTCCTTCTGGACCGCCACCCCGAGCTCCGCCAGCGCGCCCGGTGGTTCCTCCAGGCATGGGACTACGTCGCGTTCCGGATGACGGGCTCGGTCGTCTCCTCCACCTACCGCGGCGCGGTCGTGTTCCCGCCCGAGCTCGTGACCGCGGCCGGCCTCGATCCGACGACCTTCCCTCGCGAGATCGTCATGGGCGATGTCGGCGGGACGCTGCGCGCGGAGGTGGCTCGCGACCTGGGCCTCGATCCCGGCATTCCCGTCGCGGGCGGCGTCAACGACGCGTCAGCCACGATCCTCGGGACGGGCATCGTGCGGAAGGGCCTGGCCATCGACTACGGCGGGACCTCCGGCGGCCTGGGTCTCGCCTGGGACACACCGATCAAGGTCGCCGGGACGTCGACCTGGCCAGCGCCCGCGCCTGGCCTGTACATCTGCGGTGGCGCCCTCGCCGCCGCCGGGCGCTCCTTCATCTGGCTCCTCGAGACCTTCCGCTACGCGGACCGCGGTCAGGCGGAATACGGACCGGCCGGCGCCGTCGGTGCGGAGGAGGCACTCGCCGACGCCGCGCGGGTGCCGGCGGGTGCGGACGGCCTCGTCTTCGTCCCTTACCTGGCCGGCGAGCGCACCCCCTACTGGGATGAGCACGCCAGCGGGACCCTCCACGGGATACGAGCGGAGCACGGCCGTGAGCACATCGCGCGCGCCGTCCTCGAGGGCGTCGCCTACTCGCTCCGCCACATCGCGGAGCTTCTGCGGGACGCGGGCGCCGAGATCTCCGAGCTGCGCGTGAGCGGGGGCCAGGCCAAGAGTCCGCTCTGGAGCCGCATCAAGGCCGACGTGCTCGGCGTCCCCGTGGCCGTGCCCGGCGCGCTCGAGGGAGCGCTCCTGGGCGGTGCGATGCTCGCCGCGATCGGCGCCGGCCGAGTCAGCGGTCCCGTGGATGCCGCCGACAGGTTCGTGCGCATCGCCGAGCGCATCGAGCCTGACCTCGCCGACGCCGGCGTATACGCCGAGCGCTATGCGACCTACCGCGAGATCTATCCGCGGCTCCAGGGTCTAGGGAACTAGCGAGGCGCGAACACCTGCTTGGGTATGCCGGCGTGGATGCCCATGCGCTGGTCCACGACCTGCGTGATCCCGAAGTCGCCGGCCACCGAGATCAGCGAGTAGGCATCGTCGCGCGAGAGCCCGCGGCGCTGGAGCAGGTCGAGCATGCGGCGTGCGGCCTGGCGCATGGCCTCGTCGAGATCCGCGCCGAAGCCGTGCGTGTACCAGTGCGTCGGCGTCTCCAGCAGCGGTGAGTCGGTGGGGACGTCGGGGCGGAGCCGGAGCTGGATGAGGGCGTTCGCCGACGACTCGATCGCCGTGCCGGAGAGCTCGCCGTCCCCTTCGGCCATGTGTGGATCGCCGATGAAGAAGAGGGCGCCGTCGTTCTGTACCGGGTAGTACATCGCGGTCTGCGCGCCGAAGCGCCAGTTGTCGACGTTCCCGCCGAAGTCTCCCGGCGGGATGCTGTTCACCCTGCCGCTCTCCTTCGGCGCGACTCCGGCGACCCCGAAGTGCGGCCGCAGCGGGACGCGGACCCCGGCTAGGGCCGGCTCCCGTGACGTGCGCTCCGGCGGGATCAGCGTCCCCGGCTTGTCGTAGCGCGCCGAGAGCGTGTAGTCGTATCCGAACTCCGCCGTCGCCGTGCCGCTGTCGGTGTCGACGCGGTAGATCGTGACGCGCTCCTTCTTCATGTCGTCGTACAGGTAGCCCCACCAGGCGCCGATGTTCGTCCCGTACGGCAGGCGCGGCTTCATCGAGAGGATCCGGACCTCGAGGGTGTCGCCGGGGTGCGCGCCCTCGACGGCGATCGGCCCGGTCATCACGTGCACGCCCGGACCGCGCTCGGCCTCCGGGATGCCCGAGTAGACCGCGCGCACGCCGTCGTCCATGAGGAGGTCCGGAGCGTCGCCGGCCTGGTGCGTGAGCGTCTCGATGCGAACGACATCGCCCGATCGGACCGTGAGGACGGGCGCCAGCGAGTGATCGAAGAACCCCCAGAAGCAGGTCTGGGGCGTAGCCCGGAGCTCGTGCAGACGCGGCGCCGCGGTCACGCCGTCACCGCCGCGGGAGCCTCGTCATGTGCGCCTGGGCGCAGGACCTCGCCGCTGCCGGGCCGGAGTCGCACATCGCCGTCCTTGAACACGATCTCCCCGCGCCTGAGCGTGAGCACCGGCCACCCGCGCAGCGCGAGACCCTCGAACGCGCTCGTGTAGCGGCTGTGCGTTACGTCGGGTCCGACGGTCGCCTCGGCCTCGAGATCCACGATCACCGCATCGGCATCGGCACCCACGGCGATGGCGCCCTTGCGTGGCCAGAGGCCGAAGAGCTTCGCCGGGTCGACGGCCGTCAGCTCGGCGAGGCGGACCGGCGAGAGGCGATCCCGGAGGAGGCCGTACGTCACGAGGACGGGCAGCATCGTCGCGAGACCCGCGAATCCCGGCCGCTCCTCCCACACGGTCGCGCCCGCCTTCAGTACCGGCACGTGGTCTGTCCCGATCGTGTCGACGTGACCGGCCGCGATCGCCGCCCAGAGCGCGTCCTGCTCGAACCGGTCTCGGAGCGGCGGGCTCACCTTGCCGATCGCAGGGCCCTGGCTCGCGAGGCGCGCGTCGTCGTTCGTGAGCGCGAGGTAGTGGGGGCACGTCTCGATGACGATCCGGGCGCCGCGTTGTCTTGCCGCGACAGCGGCCTCGATACCCCCGCCGGTCGTGGTGTGGACGATGTAGAGGGGGCACTGCTGCACCTCGGCCAGATATGCGGCACGGGCGATCGCCTCGACCTCGACGAACGGCGGCCGTGAGTCGACGTACGCGCCCAGGTCAACACGCCCGCTGTGCTTCTCGCGGTCGGTGAGGAGCAGATAGAGCCCCTGGTTCTCCGCGTGGACCATGCAGTACGCATACGGGCCGAGCTCGCGGATCCGCTCCATCGCCGCGTACAGCACGCCGTCGTCCACGGCCGCGAGGCCGATCGGGTTACCCGGGGCGTACCCGCCCATGTAGAGCTTGTAGCTCCTGACGCCGAACCGCTCCGCGTACGTCGGGATCTCGGCAGCCTGCTCGAGGGTCGAGATGATGAAGTGGAACGCGGTGTCCAGGGCCATGGTCTTTTTCGCCGTCTCCAGATCGGGTGGGAAGGTCTCCAGGAACGAAGGGGTCTCGAGGACCCTCGTCCCCTCGGCGTACCTGCTGCTGCGCCGGTACTGGATCAGCGTCGTGACGCCTCCGGCCGCGGCGCTCTCGCACTCGGTCTTTAGATTTTGCTCGTAGGGGAACGCCCCGCCGAGATGTACGTGCGG
>DATKBR010000092.1:0-35714 GCA_035513775.1 Candidatus Limnocylindria bacterium | reverse complement strand
TCGGCGATCCGGCGCATCCCGTAGCGCGCCTTCAGGCGATCGAGCTGGTCCTCGGGCAGGGCGATGAACGTCCCCTCCGCGGTCGCCAGCACCTCGCCCGTGGCGGGATCGATCACGCGACCGGCCGTCAGACTGGCGCGGCGATGCATGTCCACGACCCAGCCCTCGGCGCGGATCGCGCGTCCGGTCGGGATCGGGCGCCGGAAGGCGACGTTGAGCCGCGCGGTCACGCCCCAGGTGCCCCGGCCGATGACCGACCAGGCCATGACCTCGTCCAGGATCGTGCACACGATGCCGCCGTGCGCCACGCCTTCCCAGCCCTGGAAATGCGGCTCCAGGGTGAGCTCGACCCACGAACCGTTCGGATCGGTGTGGAGCTCCAGGTGCAGGCCGTGCTCGTTGAGGTCGCCGCAGGCGAAGCAGTGATGGGGCTCGAATGCGAACGCGCCATCGGAGTCGCGCAGGCGTGGTGCGGCCGCCGCGACCACCTCAGATGTCAAGGTTGCGGACCTTTCGCGCCTCGGCCTTGATGAAGTCCTTGCGCGGCTCGACCTTTTCGCCCATGAGCTTGGTGAAGATCGCGTCGGCCTCGCCGGCATCCTCGATCTCGGTGCGCAGGAGGATACGGGTCTCCGGGTTCATCGTCGTTTCCCAGAGCTGGTCCGCGTTCATCTCGCCGAGGCCCTTGAAGCGCTGGACGGACAGGTTCTTGGTGTTGAAGTCCTTGACGATCTGGTCGCGCTCCTTCTCGGTCTGCGCGTACTTGGTCACCTTGCCCGTCGAGATGCGGTACAGCGGCGGCTGGGCGATGTACAGGTAGCCGGCCTCGATGACCTGGGGCATGTGGCGATAGAACAAGGTCAGCAGGAGCGTGCGGATGTGGGCACCGTCGACGTCCGCGTCGGTCATGATGATGATCCGGTGGTATCGGAGCTTCGAGATGTCGAAGCTGTCGTCGATTCCCTCGATGCCCGCGCCCAGCGCGATGATCAGCGGCCGGATCTTCTCGCTCGAGAGAACCTTGTCCAGGCGCGCCTTCTCAACGTTGAGCATCTTCCCGAACATCGGCAGGATCGCCTGGAACCGCCGATCCCGACCGGCCTTGGCCGACCCGCCGGCCGAGTCGCCCTCGACGATGTAGATCTCGCTTCGCGCGGGATCCCGCTCCTGGCAGTCTGCGAGCTTGCCGGGAAGGGACATCCCGTCGAGTGCGCCCTTGCGCAGCACGAGGTCGCGTGCCTTCCGGGCGGCCTCGCGAGCGCGCGACGCGGTCAGGCACTTGTCGATGATCTTCCGGCCGTCGCCGGGGTTCTCCTCCAGGTATTGCATCAGGCTGTCCGTGACGGCGGTCTGGACCTGACCCTTGACCTCGGCATTGCCGAGCTTCGCCTTGGTCTGACCCTCGAACTGGGGATCGGTGAGCTTGACGCTGATCACGGCCGTCAGCCCCTCGCGGACGTCGTCGCCGGAGAGGTTGCCGTCAGAGCCCTTGAGCACCCCGGCCTTCCGCGCCCAGTCGTTCAGCGAGCTCGTCAGCGCGGCGCGGAAGCCCGTGACGTGGGTTCCGCCATCGACGGTGTTGATGTTGTTCGCGAACGCGAGCACGTTCTCGGCGTACGTGTCGTTGTACTGGAGGGCGACCTCGACCATGGTCCCGCCCTCGCGCCGCTCGACGTAGATCGGGCGATCGTGCAGGGCCTCCTTGTTCCGGTTGAGGTGCCGGACGAACGACTGGAGGCCTCCCTCGAAGTGGAAGGAGCGTTCGCGGTCGACCCGCTGGTCGATGTACGTGATCCAGACGCCCTTGGTGAGGTACGCGGACTCGCGCAGGCGCTGTGAGACGGTCTCGAATGAGTACTCGGTGGTCTCGAAGATCTCCGGGTCGGCGCGGAACTGCGTCTTGGTGCCCCGGCGGTCGCCCTGCGGCCCGATCCTCTTCACCGGTCCAAGGGGCTTGCCGCGCTTGTACTCCTGTGCCCACACGCTCCCGTCACGCGCCGTCTCGACCCGCAGCCACTCGGACAGGGCGTTCACCACGCTGACGCCGACGCCGTGAAGGCCACCCGAGACCTTGTACCCGCCGCCACCGAACTTGCCTCCGGCGTGGAGCACGGTGTGGACCACCTCGAGCGCGTCCTTGCCGGTGGCGTGCTTCCCGACCGGGACGCCGCGACCGTCGTCGATCACCTCGACCATGCCGTCGGGCGCGATCGTGATCTGGATCTTCTGGGCGTGGCCGGCCATCGCCTCGTCGATCGAGTTGTCGACGACCTCCCAGATGAGGTGGTGGAGGCCACGGGCGTCGGTCGAGCCGATGTACATGCCCGGACGCCGGCGAACCGCCTCGAGGCCTTCGAGGACCTGGATGCTGGCGGCGGTGTACTCCGAACCTGGCTTCGCCCGTTTGCGACCAGATCCGTTGCCGGCCTCCGCGACTGCGGTCTTGGTGGCCGAAAGAGCGGCGTCCGCCGGAGCTGCCGGTTTGGTGCGGGGTTCGGTCACGTGGGCCCTCCGACCAGGCGCTGATAGATGCGGGCGAGCTCGTCGTCGCCGTAGTAATCGATCACGATGCGGCCGCCTCGCCGCGTCCGGGTGAGGCGGACCTTGGTCCCCAGCGATCGCCGCAGGTCCTCCTCGACCCGCTCGACGTCGGGGTCGGTCGGCTGCTGGGCTGCACCAGCACCGGGCTGCCGAGGCTCACGCAGGCGGCGCACGAGCTCCTCCGTCTGCCGAACCGAGAGGCCCTCGTCGATGACCATGCCGACGACGCGCGCCTGACCGTCGGACGGGAGCCCGCCCAGCGCTCTGGCGTGCCCCTCGGTGATCGCTCCCTCCGCGATGCCGTCCTGCACCGTTTGGTGCAGGTCCAGGAGCCGCAGCGTGTTTGCGACGGTCGACCGTGCGCGGCCCACCCGGGCGGCAAGGTCCTCCTGGCTGAACGCGAACTCATCGATGAGCTGGCGGTAGGCGCGGGCGGCCTCGATGGGATCGAGGTCCTCCCGCTGGAGGTTCTCGACGAGGGCGAGCTCGAGCTGTTGGCGATCCGCCAGCTGGCGCACGATCGCCGGGATGCGCTCGAGCCCGATCATGCGGGCCGCGCGGACCCGCCGCTCGCCGGCGACGAGCTGGTACCCATCGATCGTCTCGATGACGAGGATCGGCTGGATGACGCCATGCTGCCGAATGCTCTCCGCCAGGGTGACGAGCGCCTCGTCGTTCATGCGCAGGCGGGGCTGCCTGGGGTTCTGCCGGATTCGGGCGAGCGGCACCTCGATTGAGCCGGTGGTCGAAGGGGATCGCTGCGGGATGAGCGCGGCAAGGCCGCGCCCCAGCCCTTGCGGCCGATCGTTGCGCACTGTCATGCGAGCACCGCTTCGCCTTGCTCGGCGGCCACCGGTCGGGCGCTCCCCGGTCGGGCGCTCCCCGGTCGGGCGCTCCCCGGTCGTTCGTCACGGGCGCGGATCTCGTCGGCGAGGTCGCGATAGGCGTCGGCGCCGCGCGACCCGGGGGCGTACAGGTGAATCGGGAGGCCGTGGCTTGGCGCCTCCGAAAGGCGAACCGCTCGCGGGATCACCGCCTCGTAGACGCGATCGCCGAGGTGGCGCCGGACCTCGTCGCCGACCTCCTTGCTAAGTCGGGTCCGGCTGTCGTACATGGTCAGTACCGCGCCCTTGATCTCAAGCCTGGGGTTGAGGTGGTCGGTCACCAGGCGGATCGTGGCGAGGAGCTGCCCGAGGCCCTCCAGTGCGAAGTACTCGCACTGAATCGGGATCAGCGTCGAATCAGCGGCGGTGAGGGCGTTGATCGTCAGGAGCCCGAGCGACGGCGGACAGTCGATCAGCAGGTAGTCGAACCGGGTTCGAATCGGATCCAGCATCGCCGCCAGCCGCCGCTCTCGAAGCTCCAGCGGTGTCAGCTCGACCTCGGCGCCTGCGAGTGCGATGGACGATGGGATCAGGGTGACGCCATCGATCGCCGTCGCGACCGCGAGGTCCTCGAGCTGCACCTGGTCGATGACGGCGTCGTACACCGACCGATCGCGGGTACGGTCGATTCCGAAGGCGCTGGTCGCGTTGCCCTGGGGGTCAAGGTCGACGACGAGCACGCGCTCCCCGGCGAGGGCCAGGTAGCTGGCCAGATTGACAACCGTCGTGGTCTTTCCGACGCCGCCCTTCTGGTTGGCACAGGCGATCGTCTCGCCCACTCAGGTGATCATCCGGAGTTCATTCACAGGCCTTGATTCTAGCATCGGGACCGCCTCCACTCCCCGCCGCCACGGTCTACGGGGCGGTTCGGAGTGTGGCCCGAGCGGCTTCGCTGCGGCTCACCCGTGGATCACCGATGCCGCGCCTTGTTTCACGTGCAACAACGGCCCGTCCGCGAGGGCGTTGGGGCGGCGGCAACTCGCCTATGAGGGTGGGTCATCAGTGCCATTGCCCGGGATCGGGAAGGCATGGGATACTTCGCCACGCGACGCGGCAGTGCCGACCGCTCGTCGCCGCGAGGGCGCAGGTTCGCGCGCGACCCCTCTGCTCGCCGAGGACCGATCGCCGTCTAATGAACCTCCTCCTCGCCGCGATCGGGGCGACCGTCATCGCGCTCGTCGAAGCCACGCTCGCGCCGTACTTCAAGGTGGGTGACGCAGGCCCGCATCCCGTCCTGGTGGGTGGGGTGATCTGGACCATCGCAGCCGGAATTGACCGTGGAATTGTTTGGGCCTTCGTCGGGGGACTCGTTCTTGATTCATTGCTTGGCCGTGCGCTCGGGACCTCCGCCTTCGCGCTGCTCCTCGCCGTCGGCGTTGCGGCCCTCGTCGCTACGCCCGTGCCCCGCCTTCGACTCGTCCTGCCCGTCATCGCGGTGCCCGTCATCAGCGCTGGCTATTCCATGCTGATCCTCGCCCTCGAGACCGCCACGCAGCCTGGGCTTACGGTCGCCGATCCCGTGCGGCTGTTCCTCCCCGGCGCGATCTACGACGGCATCCTGGGCATGTTCATCGGGCCTCTCGTCGTCACGCTCCATAACCGACGGGCCGTGACCGAGCGGATGGACTGGTGAGCAGGTATCTCGACGGCCGGCCCGCTCCCGCGCCATCGCGGCTGCGGTTCCTCGCCTTCGGCCTCGCCGTGGTGCTGGGCGCGAGCGCGCTATCGGCGCGCCTGTTCGCGATCCAGATTGCCGGATCCACGCCGTACGCCGCTCTCGCTGCATCCAGTCGCACCGTCCAGGAAGCGCTCCCATCTACGCGCGGCGTCATCTTCGATCGCGACGGCACGCCCCTTGTCTCGAACGTGGCTTCCTACAGCGTCAAGATCCGGCCATCAGACCTGCCCGAATCCCGCCGCGCCGAGGTCGTGGACACCCTTGCTGCCCTGGTCGGCGGCGATCCCTCCGACATCAACATCGCCATCGACTCCAATCCGGGATCGCGCTACGACCTCGTCCGGGTCGCCCAGGACGTCGATCCGGAGGTCGCGGCATTCATCGCGGAGTCCCGCCCGGAGCTGCCCGGCGTCGAGGTCGTCGTCGAGACGCGCAGGAGCTACGAGTACGGTTCGCTGTTCGGACACATCCTCGGCTACACCGGACCGATCAGCGGCGAGGAGCTGCCCGACCTGAAGGGCGATGGCTACCTGCCCGACGATCTTCTCGGTAGAGCGGGTGTCGAGGCCACGTACGAAGCCATCCTGCGCGGCGAGTACGGGGTGCAGACCGTGGAGCGCGACGCAGCCGGACGCCAGGTCCAGGTGCTCCGGACCGACGCCGCACCGGTCGCGGGAAGCTCACTGCGCCTGACCATCGACCTCCGGGAACAGCAGCTGGCTGAGAAGGCGCTTCGCTGGGGCATGAAGGCGGCCGGCCTTAAGCGCGCCGTGGCGATCGTGATGAATCCGCAGAACGGCGAGATCCTGGCGCTCGTCAGCCTGCCGGGCTACGACGACAACGCGTTCAGCGCCGGGATCAGCAACGAGGATTACCAGGCGCTCCTCAACCATCCGCAGCGCCCGCTCCTCAACGCCGCCATCAGCGACGTCTACCCGCCCGGCTCGACGTACAAGCTCGTGGCGGGAACGGGCCTGCTCGCCGACGGCAAGATCACCCCGCTCACCCGAATCCGCACGTCTGCCTTCCTGATGCTCGGCGGGTTCCGGTTCCGGGACTGGAACGACCGCGGCTTCGGGATGTGCAACATCTACTGCGCCTTCGGCCACTCCAGCGACACGTTCTTCTACCAGGCCGCCGCGATGCTCGGCATCGATCGCCACGGCTACTGGGGCCACCAGTACGGGTTCGGCAATCCGACCGGCATCGACCTTCCTCACGAGGCCTCCGGAACGGTGCCGACGAACAAGTGGAAGCGCGACGCGCTGGGCCTCCCGATCTACCCGGGAGAGACGTATCTCGCGGGCATTGGCCAGGGCTACGTCGCGGTCACGCCGCTCCAGCTCGTCAACGCCTACAGCGCCCTCGCCAACGGCGGCACGCTCTACAAGCCCCACGTCGTGGGCGAAACGATCGCCGCGGACGGGACGGTCACCAAGGTCGAGCCGGAGGTGCTCGGCGAGGTCGATGCGCCGGCCAGCACGCTGCGCACGATGCGGCGCGCGTCACGGAACGTCGTCGTGATCGGCCACACATTCAACCTTTCCGATCTGCCGATCGTGATCTCCGGCAAGACGGGCACGGCGCAGTTCAGTGCCAAGCAGAAGAACCTGCCGTTCCACCAGTGGTTCGTGGCCTTCGTGCCCAAGGACCCGTGGAAGAAGGCGTCGGACCCCAACGGCTGGAAGGCCGTGCAGCGCACCGACTCCGAGCTTGCAATCGTCGTGCTCGCCTACAACTCCCGAGCGGTCGGCAACGCGGCGACCGAGATGGTCAAGTACTACCTCCAGCTGCACTTCGAGATCAAGCGGGACTACCGGAACTTCAACCTGATGCGCAGCCGCGACCTGTGATGCCGGCATGAGCATCGTCAGCGCCCGCTCCTCCCGTCCATCCCGGTGGACTGCCGCCCGCGTGAGCGTCGTCTGGCGCTCCTTCGACCTCCAGCTGACGACCTACGCGGCGATCCTCCTGTGCTTCGGGCTCGCCATGGCCTACAGCAACACCGCCACGGGGGGCGTCGGCATCCTCGATGGCGGCTCGGTGTTCCTGCGGGCGCTCATGTGGACCGCGATCGCGGTGGCGGTGTTTCTCGTCGCCACGAGCTTCGACTACCACTGGCTCAAGACCTTCGCGTGGCCCCTGTACGTCATCCAGCTCGGCCTGCTGGTCGTCACGCTCGCGATCGGCGGCGGTGTCGGCGGAACCTCCCGCTGGGTGTCGGTCTTCGGGCTCCAGTTCCAGTTCAGCGAGCTGGCCAAGGTGCTCATGATCGTGGTCCTCGCCAACTACCTCGGCAGCCGGATCGGCCGGCTCGGATCGCTGTGGGCCCTGCTGGGCGCGGGCATCCTGGCCGGTCCCCCGTTCGTGCTGGTGTTGATGCAGCCCGACCTGGGGACGGCGCTGGTCTTCGGCGCGATCCTCGTCGGGACCCTGTTCATGTCTGGTGCGAGTCTCCGCTGGATGGGTGCCGCCGTGGCCGCGGCCGTGGCCGCCTTCCCGTTCGTCTGGACGTACGTCCTCGCCGACTACCAGAAGTCGCGCCTGACGTCGTTCCTGAACCCACTCGCGGACATCCAGGGCAGCGGCTATCAGCTGTACCAGGCGCAGATCGCCGTCGGGTCGGGCGGCTGGTTCGGCAAGGGCCTGACGAACGGCACGCAGAACGCCCTCGGCCTCCTGCCCGTGCAGGACACGGACTTCGTGTTCGCGATCCTCGCCGAGGAGCTCGGCTTCGTCGGCGCGATCGTGGTGCTGTCGCTGTTCGTCGCGCTCCTGTGGCGCGTCCTCGCTGCCGGCTGGCGGTCGAAGGACCCGTTCGGCACGATCTTCGCCTGTGGCGTGGCGTCGATGCTCCTCTTCCAGCTGTTCGTGAACGTCGGCATGGTGATCGGGATCATGCCGATCACGGGGATCCCGCTGCCGTTCATCAGCCACGGCGGCGCCTCGCTCATCAGCATCGCCCTCGCGCTCGGAATCCTGCAGAGCATCAACGTCCGCCAGGGTCGCGCCGAGTGGTGAGCGCGCGCCGGTAGGCCCTAGGTCGAATCGCGCGTCTGCGGCGTGTCCTCATCGCTGGCGCGGGCGTGTTCCCAGATCTCGGCCGCGATCGCCTTCTCGTCCTGGGCAGCCTCGTGGAAAGGGTGCGTGGAAGGCGTTGAAGACGAGCGCCGATTCTCCGCGTCTACAAGGGCGTCCAAACGGTCGATCATGTGGTTGGTGGAAAGCCGCTGAAACTCGTCTCGGTGCTGTGCGATCTCGGCCTGGATCGCATCCGTATCGCCATTGGCACCGGGAAGCTTGCGCTCGGCTTCGCGCCACGCCCTCAAGGCTGCCTCGACCGCCTGTCGTCTGTTGCTCATGGAGTTGATTGTCCATGCCCAACCCGTGAAGTCATGACGAAGCGTCATCGCGCTACGGTCACCTTTTGGACCACCCACACTCCCTCGCAACTTCATCGCAGACCGGCGGGAGCGACACCCCGGTGAGTGTCTCGGCCAGGGCCGCCGTCTCGCGCGTGCTCAGACCGCGCAGGAAGGCCTGGCGCAGGACCCGGTCGACGCACGTGGTGCGGCGCGCCGCCCGAACGAGGAACGAGGGGTGATAGGGGACCAATCGGCGGCGCGGAATGCGCAGATCGGTGATCGCCCCGAGCTCGGTCACCAGCGTCCGCTGGTAGCTGCCATTGCGCAGGTCGGTCCGCCACGGGGTGCGCTGGTAGCGCGTGGCCACGAGCTCGGCAGCAAGCTCATCCTCCATGGTCGTCTCGAGGATCGTCCGGACTGCTTCGAGCAACTCGGGTCGCAGGTCGCCCCAGAGCGACTCCTAGTCGCGGACCCCGGCCCAGCGCTCGGCCTCGGTGCGCTCGCGTACGGCGGATACAGTTGCCATCGGGCGTACTCCTTTGGTGGTGGAACACCTGAAGTTGTACGCCCCCTCGATTCCGAATTCCCACAAGACACGCTACGTCACTCGCTCCTCCCGTTCGATTGACGGTCAATCACGCTCGCCGTACAATCCCCGCTCTTGCCCACGGTGCGCCCGCGGCGAGTTTTTCCTGACCAATCGGCTGCGGCTTGCCGCTGCGCGACCAGCATTCACGCCTCAGGGGTTCCATGTACGCAGTCATCGAGACCGGTGGAAAGCAATATCGCGTCGAGGTTGGCACGGAGCTCGAGATCGAGCTCCTCGAAGCCGGCCCGGGCGAGACTGTCGCGTTCGATCGCATCCTGCTGATCGCCGATGGCGAGGCGGCCTCGATCGGGCGCCCCGTCGTTGACAACGCCAGCGTGTCGGGGGAGATCCTCCGACGAGAACGTGGCGAGAAGCTCATCAGCTTCAAGTACCGGCCGAAGGCCCGTAGTCGCGTCAAGAAGGGCCACCGCCAGGAGCTGACCGTCGTGCGGATCAGCGACATCGTGCTCGACGGCAAGAGCGCCGCCAAGGATCTCGCCGCGGTCGAGAAGGAGCGAGCCACCGAGCGCCAGCGACTCCAGGAGGCCGCCAAGCGGCAGGCCGAACAGGACGCCGCGCTCGCCGCGAAGCTCGCCGCCGACGCCGAGGCGACAGCCGAGGCCGAGAAGGCGGAGAAGGCCGACAAGCCCGCCAAGGCAGTGAAGGCAGTGAAGGCAACGACCGCAACGACGGCCGACAAGCCAAAGAAGGCTGCCAGGGCCGAAACCACCGACACCGTGGCCAGGAAGGCCACCGGCAAGACGAAGGCGACCGATGCCGCCAAGGCCCCTCGGTCCCGCATGAGCGACAAGGACTGATCGATGGCACACAAGAAGGCGGGCGGCTCCGTCAAGAACGGTCGCGACAGCGCCGGCCAGCGTCTCGGCGTCAAGGCCGGTGACGGCCAGACCGTGCAGGCCGGCGCGATCATCGTCCGCCAGCGCGGCATGACCTTCCTCGCCGGCACGGGAACCGGCCTCGGCGGGGACTACACCCTGTTCGCGACCACCGCGGGCAAGGTGAAGTTCGAGCACGCCCGGAAGGACAAGAAGCGGGTCCGGGTCATCCCGGCCGAGCCGGCCCCCGCGGAGCTCGCATGAAGCCCGAGATTCACCCGAAGTACTTCCAGGCCAAGGTCCACTGCGGGTCCTGTGGCCGGGAATGGACCGTTGGCTCCACGCGGCAGGAGCTGCGCGTCGACGTCTGCGGCAACTGCCACCCGTTCTACACGGGCACGCAGAACATCATCGACACCGCAGGCCAGGTCGAGCGTTTCCAGAAGCGTCTGGAGCGGCAGGTCCGGGCCTAGGCGCCGCGGCCCCAGCGGCCCCCGGAACCGATCCCGAGCTGGCCCGAATCCGGCCGCTAGACTGCCGAGGTCATGGCACGCTTCAGCTACGGCGGACAAGCGCTCATCGAGGGCGTCCTCATGCGCGGCCGCGATGCGATCGCCGTCGCCTTTCGCCATCCCGAAGGCCACATCGTCTGGGCGTCGGAGCCGCTGAACTCGGGCCCCCACGGCTGGCGCCTGGCGAAGGCGCCGTTCGTGCGCGGCCTGATCGTGCTCTACGAGACCCTCGTCGTCGGGACCCGCTGGCTGATTCGCAGCGCGAACATCCAGGCCAGCGCGGACGGCATCGAGCTGGGCAAGGGATCCGTCGCGCTGATGCTCGGCGTCACCCTCCTCCTGGGTGTCGGGATCTTCTTCCTCCTGCCCCTGTTCATCGCGGCGGTGACCACGTCGTCCATCCAGGAGGACTGGGTCCAGCACGTCGTGGAGGGCCTCGTCCGCGTCGTGATCTTCCTGGGCTACCTCGCCCTGATCGCCCGGATGCCGGACATCCGGCGCGTGTTCGAGTACCACGGCGCAGAGCACATGACCATCCACGCCCTCGAGGCCGGTGACCCGCTCACGATCGACGCCGTGCGCCGCTACCCGACGGCGCACCCGCGCTGCGGCACCGAGTTCCTCGTCGTCGTGATCATCCTGTCGATCTTCGCGTTCAGCCTCGTCGGCCGCCAGAGCATCGAGATCATGGTCGGGAGCCGCTTGCTGCTGATCCCCGTGATCGCCGGGATCGGCTACGAGATCCTCCGGTTCGGGGCGCGGCATCGGGCCAACCCGATCGTGAAGGCGATCATGGCGCCGGGCATCCTGGTCCAGATGATCACGACCAAGCAGCCGTCCGACGACCAGATCGAGGTCGCGATCGTGTCCATGCAGCAGGCCCTCGAGGCGGACGGCGATATCGTCCCCGCGGGCTCCGAGATCCCGGACCGCCAGCGACTGGAACCCGGTCCGGCGGCAGCGGCCGCGTAGATGGCGCCCCGCCGAGCGGCGCGGGGCGTCCGGGGGCGCTGGGCATGAGCGCGGCCTCCGGCCTCGACGCCAAGCTGGACGACGTCGCGCGCCAGTACGACGACGTCAACGCGGAGCTGGCACGCCCCGAGACCCACCAGGACCTCGACGCACTCAAGCGCCTGGGTCGCGAGCTCGCGCGGCTCGAGCCGGTCGTCGCCGCGTACCGGCGCCTGCAGGACGTGCGGGCACAGCTCGCCGGCGCCCATGAGCTGCGCGACGCCGAGGCCGACGAGGAGATGCGTCGCCTCGTCCACGACGAGATCGAGCAGCTGACCGCGCAGGAGGCGTCGCTCGTGGAGGAGCTCAAGGTCCTCCTGCTCCCGCGCGACCCGGCCGACGACGGCAACGTGATCCTCGAGATCCGCGCCGGGGTCGGCGGTGACGAGGCGGCCCTCTTCGCCGCGGAGCTGCTCCGCATGTACCTCGCCTACTCCTCGCGCCATGGCTACAAGGCCGAGGTGATGAGCCTCAGCGAGACGGGCATCAACGGCGTCAAGGAGGCCATCGTCGAGATCGCCGGCGACGGCGCTTACTCGCGCCTCAAGTTCGAGAGCGGGACGCACCGCGTCCAGCGCGTGCCCGCGACGGAATCATCGGGCCGGATCCACACCTCGACCGCCACCGTGGTGGTCATGCCCGAGGTCGAGGAGACGGAGATCGAGATCGACGAGGAGAAGGACGTGCGTATCGACGTGAAGCGCTCCTCAGGCCCCGGCGGCCAGTCGGTCAACACCACCGACTCCGCGGTGCGGATCACGCACCTCGAGACGGGCCTCGTCGTCGAGATCCAGGACGAGAAAAGCCAGCACAAGAACAAGGCCAAGGCCTTCGCCGTGCTGCGGGCGCGGCTCCAGGACGCGCAGCGCCGGCGCCAGCGCGAGGCCGACTCGGTGGCGCGCAAGTCCATGGTCGGCGCGGGCGATCGTGCTGACAAGATCCGCACCTACAACTACCCGCAGGACCGGGTGACGGACCATCGCGTGGGCGTTGACCTGTCCAACCTGCCCCGGGTGCTCGGCGGCGACCTGGACAAGCTGATCGACACGCTGATCACGACGGACCAGGCGGAGCAGCTGTCGGCGTTCACCGAGTCGCCGGACGCCTGATCGATGGCCACCGTGCGGGAGCTCCTCGACGTGGGCGTCGCCCGGCTGCGCGAGGCCGGCTCGGAGAGCGCCCGCCTCGACGCAGAGCTCCTGCTCGCCCACGCCCTCGACATGGATCGGACGGGGGTCATCGCGCACGTCGACGCGCCCGTCGGCGACGGCGCGGCCGCTCGCTTCGGTGTTGCGCTGGACCGCCGCGCTGACGGCGAGCCGGTCGCCTACGTCCGTGGCGTCAAGGAGTTCCACGGCCTGGCCTTCGGGGTCGACCCGCGGGCCCTCATCCCGCGTCCCGAAACCGAGCGCCTGGTCGAGCTCGCCGAGCTGGAGGTGGTTCGCCGCCTGATCGGTGCACCGCGCGCGAAGGACGCGCCACCCATCCGGATCATCGACGTCGGGGTGGGCAGCGGGGCGGTCGCGGTCACGCTCGCAGTCCTGCTGCGCCGGCGCCGCATGCTGGACGAGGTCACGATCACGGCCAGCGACAACTCGGAGGATGCGCTCCAGCTCGCCCGCGAGAACGCGGTGGCGCACGCAGTCGGCGATCGGATCACGTTCCTGAACGCGGATCTCCTGCCCGGCGCAGCCGTCGAGCGGTGGGACGTCGTGCTGGCGAACCTGCCGTACGTGCGCAGCGGGGCGCTGCCCGGGCTGCCGAGGGCCACCGCGTTCGAGCCTGCCGTGGCGCTCGATGGCGGCGATGACGGTCTGCGGGTCATCGACCGGCTGCTTGGCCAGCTGCCCGGGGCGATCGCGGTCGACGGTGTCGTGATGCTGGAGATCGGGGGCGATCAGGCGGACGACATGCGCGCACTCGCCGGGGCGCGACTGCCGAGCTGGGCGTGCGAGGTCGAGCTCGACCTGGGCGGGCTGCCGCGGGTCGCGGTGCTCCGCCCCCGAGCGGAGTAGGCGCGAGCGTGGCGCGGCGGCTCCTCGACGGCCCGGACGCTCGCCGCGAGGCCGCGCGGGTGCTGGAGTCGGGCGGCCTCGTCGCCGTCCCCACCGACACCGTGTACGGGATCGCGGTGGCGCTGGCGACGCCGGGCGGCATCGAGCGACTGTTCGCGGCCAAGTCCCGGCCGCCGGACAAGGCGATCGCGTTGCTCCTCGCGGACGCCGAGCAGGCGAGCGAGATCGGCGAGCTCACGCCGGCGGCCGAATCTCTCGCCGCCGCGTTCTGGCCGGGCGGGCTCACGCTCGTCGTCCCGCGCCGCATGGATCGCCCGCTACCCGCCGCGCTCACCGGCGGCGAGCTCGCCCCGGGCGCGATCTCGACGGTCGGACTGCGCGTCCCGGCGCACGACGCGCCGCGCGCCCTTGCCCGGGCACTCGGCCCGCTGCCGACGACCTCCGCCAACCGCTCCGGCGAGCCCGAGGCGCGAGACGCCGACGAGATCGAGTCGCTCCTGGGTGGGGCCCTCGACCTGATCCTCGACGGAGGACCCGCGATCGGCGGCCCCGCCTCGACCGTCATCGACTGCACCGGCGCGACGCCGCAGGTCCGGCGCGAAGGGGCCATCTCCCTCGACGCGATCTCGCAGCGACTCGAGTCGGCCGGGCTGCCCGGCGTGGGAAGATAGTGATCACGCAGGGCACGCCCGACGGTGATCGCGCCGCGGTGCCCACCGACTTGCCGCGCACCTTGGAGGTCCACGCATGACGCAGGCGCCGCCGACGGGGCTCGGCTGGGCTCGGCTGGCCGACGTCGATCCCGACCTGTGGGCCGCGATGCTGAAGGAGCGCGACCGCCAGCGCGACAAGATCGAGCTCATTGCCAGCGAGAACTACGTGTTCGCCGCGGTGATGGAGGCGCAGGGCTCGTGGCTCACCAACAAGTACGCCGAGGGCCTGCCCGGCAAGCGCTACTACGGCGGCTGCGAGTACGTGGACATCGCCGAGACCCTGGCCCAGGAGCGGGCCCTCGCGCTGTTCCCCGGCGCGGAGCACGTGAACGTCCAACCGCACTCCGGTGCGCAGGCCAACATGGCCGCCTACTTCAGCGTCCTCCAGCCGGGTGACCGGATCCTGGGCATGAACCTTGCCCACGGCGGCCACCTGACCCACGGCTCGCCGGTCAACTTCTCCGGGCGCCTGTACGAGGTCCACGCGTACGGCGTCGATCGCGAGACCGAGCGCATCGACTACGACGCACTCGAGGCGGCCGCCGATGAGGTCCGGCCGAAGGTCGTCGTCGCCGGCGCGTCCGCGTACCCCCGGATCCTCGATTTCCCGCGCATGGCGGAGATCGCCCACGGCGTGGGTGCGCTGCTGTTCGTGGACATGGCGCACATCGCCGGCCTGGTGGCGGCGGACGTCCATCCCAGCCCGTTCCCGCATGCGGATATCGTCACCACGACCACCCACAAGACGCTCCGCGGCGGCCGCGGCGGCCTGATCTTCAGCCGCGAAGAGCTCCCGGACTCGGTGAACGCCGCGGACTTCCCGAGCGTGAAGACGACGCTCGGGGCCCAGATCGACAAGGCCGTCTTCCCCGGCGTCCAGGGCGGGCCGCTGATGCACGCCATCGCCGGCAAGGCCGTGGGCCTGAAGCTCGCGACGGAGGAGCTGTTCCGGCGGGACCAGCACCGAACGGTGGAGAACGCGGCCGAGCTGGCGGAGGCTCTCGCGGAGCGGGGCGCGCGGATCGTCTCCGGCGGCACGGACAACCACCTGATGCTGGTCGACGTCACGCCCCTGGGCGTGACCGGCAAGGACGCCGAGGCCCTCCTCGACGACGTCGGGATCACCGTCAACAAGAACGCGATCCCGTTCGATTCGCTGCCGCCCAACACCGCGTCGGGCATCCGGCTCGGTACGCCGGCCACGACCACGCGTGGCTTCGGGCGCGAGGAGATGCGCGCGATCGCCCGGATCATCACGGATGCCATCGCGCGACGCGACGACCCCGGAGCCCTGGCGCGCCTCCGTGCCGAGTCGGCCGAGATCGCGGGACGGTTCCCCGTACCCGGCCTGTTCGTCGAGGACGCCGGGTGACCTTCACGACGTTCGCGGAGCAGGTACTGCCCGTCATGGTCGGCGCCTTCCTCGCCGCGGCGCTGGTCGCGCTGCTAACGACGCCGTGGATCAGGAGGGTCATCGACACCCTGCGGATCGTCGATCACCCCGACTTTCGGCGGACGCACGAGAGGGTGCTCCCGCGCGGCGGGGGCGTCGCGGTGCTCGTGTCATTCCTGCTGGTGGCCGGCGGTCTCGTGCTCTTCGGCTCCGGGCTGCCGGGCATGCCCGGCCCGAGGTCCATCCAGCCGAACCAGCTCGCCGGCCTGTTCGGAGGCGCGGTCTTCGCGGCCGTCATCGGCGCCATCGACGACCGGTTCGACCTGCGCGCACGCTGGCAGTTCCTCGGCCAGCTGGGCGTGGCCGGCGTCGCCGTTGCGGCGGGCATCACGGTCACGTTCGTGGGCGACCCGTTCGGGCCGGGCATCATCCCGTTCGCGGCGCCCGTCGGCATCGCGTTCACCGTCGTCTGGATCGTGGGCATGATCAACAGCCTCAACTTCATCGACGGCCTGGACGGGCTCTCGACCGGGATCGCGCTCATCGCCGCGATCACGCTCGGGCTGCTGAGCCTCACGGTGCAGGTCAACCAGCCGATCGTCGCCGTGCTTTGCTTCGCCCTCGCGGGTGGCCTGCTCGGCTTCCTGCGCTGGAACTTCCACCCGGCGGTGATCTTCCAGGGCACGGCCGGCGTGATGTTCCTCGGTTACGTGCTCGCGGTTCTCGCCATCCTCGGCTCGGCCAAGGTCGTCGTTGCCCTGCTCGTGCTCGCCGTGCCGATCATCGACACGTTCTGGGTGATCGTTCGGCGCCTCTCCGCGCGCCGCTCGCCGTTCAGCCCCGATCGAGGCCACATCCACCATCGGCTGCTGGACCTGGGACTTTCGCATCGTTCTACCGTCTTGCTCATCTACGTGGTGTGCGCGACGCTGGGCCTGATGTCGCTGCTCGTTTCCAACGCGACGGGGGTGTTCGCCTTCGGGGTCGCCCTCCTCGGATTCGGCATGGTGGCGTTCTTCCTGCGCCGCGATCCCAGCGGGGTCCAGTCATAGCCGGGTCACGCCGCCCACGCCGGCCGCCATCCCGCGGAAAGGGCTTCGAGGACGTTCCCGAGCTCAGCCCGGAGGAGGTCGAGCGCCGCGTCAACGTTCGCGCCGGCGTGAAGCCCGCCAAAACCGTCGAGCCCGTCGAGCCCCTCGCTCTGGCGACCGTCGCGCTCGCTCCGGTCCCGGTCATGCCCGTCACGCCGACACACGGGCCTGCGCCGTACGACCCCGATCCAACCGCCGATCGACGTCGGATCCTGTGGCGCGACTCGGCGACGATTCTGATCGGTTTGATCCTGGCGATCCTTGCTTACCAATCCTTCGCGCCTGGTGGCGTCGGTGGGCCAACGAGCTCCGAGACGCCGTTCCCTAGCGTTATTTCGATCGGAACGCTGCCGCCGCCGGTCAGCCTGCCCCCAGGCGTCACGTTCGGGCCGATCATCGATCCCAGCCTGGGCGTAGACGCCACGCCCACGCCCATCCCCGTGATCACGCTCGGACCCTCGCCGTCGCCGTCGCCCTCGCCCTCCCCGACGCGAAAGCCGACGCCCAAGCCAACCAAGACCCCGACGGCCACGCCCACGGCCACGCCCACGCCCACGCCCACGCCCACGCCCACGCCCACGCCCACGCCCACGCCGACGCCGACGCCGACGTCGACACCGACGGTGGAGATAACCCTCACCCCATCAGCCATCTAGTCGCCGTCGGCCTGACCTGGCGGCGCAGGCAGGCCGAGGCCCGCTGCTATACTCCCGGGGCTTTGCCAGGTGGCGCGTGATCGAGCCCGGGAGAACGGGGGCTTATCTCGCCCTCTTCACGGAGATTGGGTTCATCCTCTTCGTGCTGACCCTCGGTGGAGCGCTTGGCGGACACTGGCTGGACCAGCAGCTCGGGTTCAGGTTCCCGATCTTCCTGCTGACCGGCCTGCTGCTGGGCATGGCGGCTGGAGCCCTGGGCATCCGGCGGCTGATAAACAGGTTCCTCGCCACGACCAACGACTGAAACCGACCAGAGCGCGGCGAATGCCGACGCTCCAGCTCCGGAGGAAGGGTGTCGACTGACCCGCGACCGGCCACGGAGGCCGGCGAGCCAGCCGCGACCAGCGCCGACGCGACCGCTGCCGATGGGGTCGCTACGGACGCGACCGGCGCCGATTCGGCCGCCGCCGATGCGGTAGCCGCGAATGCGGCGCCACCTCCCAAGTCGAGCCGGCGCAACAAGATCCTGCTCCTGATCGCGGCCGTGATCGCCGTCGATGTCGCCGCGGCGATCCTCGTGCCGCCGTTCCCGCTCGGACATCCCGGGGAGCCGGTGACCGGCATCAGCGACCTGATCATGGCCAACCTCGAGTTCCCGGCGCCACATGTCGTTTGGCCGGCGCCCGACCCTGAGCACCACGAGGCGCTGCCGCTCATCTCGGCCGACGTCAGCATCACCAACACGCTGCTGACGATGTGGATCGTCATGGCCGTCCTGCTGGCGGTGTTCATCATCGCGGGCCGCCGGTTGAAGCAGGTCCCGGGGCGCCTCCAGAACGCGCTGGAGTTCGCATGGGAGGGCCTGGAGAACTGGGCGATCTCGCTGGGTGGCTCCGATGCGCGGAGGCACATTCCGCTGTTCGCCGCGTTCTTCCTGTTCATCCTGTTCTCGAACTGGAGTGGCCTCCTGCCGTTCTTCGGCAAGATCGAGGCGCTGCGCGCGCCAACCAGCGACGTGAACGTCACGATCGGTCTGGCGCTGGTCGCGTTCATCTACTTCCACTACCAGGGTTTCCGCCGCCTCGGCGTTCGCGGCTACCTCGGCAAGTTCTTCGTGTTCACGGGCTTCAGGAACGGGATCGCGAGCGGCTTCATCGACCTGTTCGTCGGCCTCATCGAATTCATCCTCGAGTTCATCAAGCCGGTCACGCTGGCGATGCGACTCTTCGGCAACATCTTCGGCGGCGAGGTCGCGCTGGGCGTCATCACGGCGCTCACGATCGCGCTCATCCCGGCCGGGATGCTGCTCCTCGAGGGCCTGCTCAACTTCGTGCAGGCGCTCATCTTCTCGACGCTCATGCTGATGTACACGGTCATCGCGGTGGAGAGCCACCATGTGGAGGAGCACGAAGGCGTCGCCGACGTGCCCGAAGGTGGAATGGCGCCGCCGCTCAGCGTGGGAGCGGGCAGCCACTGAACCAGGAAATCGGAACCGGAAGAACAGGCGGCCGCAGGATGATCCCGCGGCGCGACATGGAGGGAGACACCTCGTGGAAGCAATCGGAGCGGGCCTCGCGGCGCTCGGCGTCATCGGCCCCGGCATCGGCATCGGAATCCTGACGGGCCTCGCGGCGACGGCGATCGGGCGCAACCCGGACGCGACGCCGCAGATCCGCGCGCAGTTCATCCTCGGCGCTGCGTTCGCAGAGGGCCTCGGCGTCCTCGCGATCGTCGTCGCGATCCTGGCGCTCGTCCTGTAGCGAGCGTGAGGTCAACTGAAGGGCGGAGCGACCGCACATGAACCTGTTCGCAATCGGTGGACCGGCGGCCGCCGCCGGCATCCTGGTCGCCCAGGAGGCCGAAGGCGGCGGTGGACTGGCGATCAACTTCTTCTGGATCGCCGTCGCCTCGGCGAACTTCATCGTCTTCGCGGTGATCCTGTACTTCGCGTTCGGCAAGCAGGTCAGCGGCATGCTGGCGGCTCGCCGCGAGCGCATCGAGCAGGGCATCCGCGATGCCGAGCAGGCGCGGCACGACCGCGAGAGCGCGGAGCAGGAGCGCCTGGCCGCCCTCACCGAGGCGCGACGCGAGGCGAACGAGATCCTGGCGCGCGCCCAGAAGGTCGCCCAGGAGACGCGTGACGCCGACATCGCCGCGACCCGCGAGGAGCTCGAACGTTTGCGCTCGCGCGCATCCGAGGAGATCGCCGCGGAGAAGCAGCGGGCCCTGACCGAGCTGCGCGGCGAGGTCGCCGACCTGGCCCTTCAGGCCGCCGGCCGCGTCGTCGGCGAGACCATGACCGACAAGCGCCAGCGCCGGCTCGTCGAGGAGTTCCTCGCCGACCCGAGCCCGGGCGCAAGCCGGTAGGCACCCGATGACGGTGACGGCCTGATGGCGAACCCCGGCGCGTCCGCCACGCGGCGCTACGCGGAGGCGGCGTTCGAGCTAGCCACGCGCGACGACGCGCTCGACGCGTATGGCGACGGGTTCGACCTTGCCGCCAGCATGCTGGCGGGCGATGACGTGCTCTCGATCCTGCGAAACCCGGCACGGCCGCTGAGCGAACGGATCGAGCTCGTGGACACGCTGCTCGCGAAGCGCGTGCCGGACCCGGTCCGCAAGCTCGTCGGCCTCCTGGTCCAGCGCGGCAAGGTGGACAGCTTGCCGAACGTCGTCGCCGAGTACCGCCGCCTGCTCAACAAGGAGCGCGGGGTCGTGGAGGCCGTCGCCACGACGGCGGTTGCGCTGGACGCCTCGGAGACCAAGGCGCTTGCGAGCAAGGTTGCCAAGATGACCGGTCGAACCGTCGACCTCCGGGTCGAGGTCGACGAAGCGCTGATCGGCGGGCTCACCGTCCGCGTCGGCGACACCCTCTATGACGCCAGCGTCCGGGGCCGCCTCGAGCGGCTCCGCGAACGCCTCGTGGCGGGCGCCCGCTAGCCCGCGCCCGCCAGCAAGGAGATCCGATGGCCATTCGCTCCGACGAGATCGTCAACATCATCAAGTCCGCGATCGACACGTTCGACGCCAGCGCCGAGACGCGCAACGTCGGCACGGTCGTCGAGGTCGGCGACGGCATTGCCCAGATCTATGGCCTCGAGGGCGCCCTCGCCTCCGAGCTGCTGGAGTTCCCGGGCGGCGTCATGGGCATGGCCCTCAACCTCGAGGAGGAGACCGTCGGCGCGGTGATCCTCGGCGACGCCTCCGCGATCAAGGAGGGCGACACCGTCAAGACCACGGGGCGCGTGGTCGAGGTGCCCGTCGGCCAGGCGCTGCTGGGCCGGGTGGTGGACCCGCTCGGCAAGCCCCTCGACGACAAGGGCCCCATCGAGACCGAGAAGACCCGCCCAGTGGAGCGCATCGCCCCGGGCGTCATCGTGCGCCAGTCGGTCGACACGCCGGTCCAGACGGGCATCAAGGCCATCGATGCCCTCATCCCGATCGGCCGCGGCCAGCGCGAGCTCATCATCGGCGACCGCCAGACGGGCAAGACCGCGATCGCGATCGACACGATCATCAACCAGAAGGGCCAGGGGCTCGTCTGCATCTACGTGGCCATCGGCCAGAAGCTCTCGACCGTTGCGCAGACCGTGGCGACGCTCGAGAAG
The DNA here is from genome assembly GCA_035513775.1 of Candidatus Limnocylindria bacterium. Taxonomy (GTDB): domain Bacteria; phylum Chloroflexota; class Limnocylindria; order Limnocylindrales; family CSP1-4; genus UBA5189. The sequence goes on along the minus strand of DATKBR010000092.1, from coordinate 14,822 downwards.
TACGGCGCCATGGACCACACGATCGTCGTGGTCGCAGGCGCGGAGGATCCCGCGCCGCTCCAGTACCTCGCGCCGTACGCCGGCGCCGCCTTCGGCGAGGAGGTCATGGAGGTCGGTGTCGAGATCGACGGCGTGCTCGTGAAGGACGCGCTGTGCGTCTATGACGACCTGTCGAAGCACGCCTGGGCCTACCGCGAGATGGCCCTGCTGCTTCGCCGCCCGCCGGGCCGCGAGGCGTACCCGGGCGACGTCTTCTACCTCCACTCCCGCCTCCTCGAGCGCGCAGCGCGCATGAACGAGGAGAACGGCGGCGGCTCGCTCACCGCGCTGCCGATCATCGAGACGCAGGCCGGCGACGTCTCCGCCTACATCCCGACCAACGTCATCTCCATCACCGACGGCCAGATCTTCCTCGAGACGGACCTGTTCAACGCCGGCCAGCGGCCCGCGCTGAACATCGGAATCTCGGTATCGCGGGTGGGCTCGGCGGCCCAGACGAAGGCCATGAAGAAGGTCGCCGGTCCATTGAAGCTGGATCTCGCCCAGTACCGGGCGCTGGCCGCGTTCGCGCAGTTCGCGTCCGACCTGGACAAGGCGACTCGCGACCAGCTGACGCGAGGCGAGAAGCTGTCCGAGGTCATCAAGCAGCCGCAGTTCCAGCCGCTGCCGGTCGAGAAGCAGGTCGCGATCCTGTACGCGGCCACCACCGGCAAGCTCGACGACGTCCCGACCCCGCGGGTCAAGGAGTTCGAGACCGGCTTCTACCGCTTCCTCGAAGCAGAGCGCCCCAAGGTCCTGCAGGAGCTCGGGTCGAAGAACGAGCTCACCGACGATCTCGCCCTGGCACTGACCGAGGCACTCGATTCCTTCCGCGAGACGTTCCTTGTCGACGATCGGCCTGCCAAGTCGGCTGCACCTGCCTCGGCCAAAGCAGCGAAGGGCAGTGACGACTCGGGCAGTGCCGACTCGGACAAAGCGGCGAAGGGCAGTGACGACTCGGGCAGTGCCGACTCGGGCAAAGCAGCGAAGGGCAGTGACGACTCGGACAGTGCCGACTCGGACAAAGCGGCGAAGGGCAGTGACGACTCGGACAGTGCCGACTCGGACACCGCCGACTCCGGCGGCGCTCCCTCCGACGCGGCGGCCCCCGACGCAGCGGCTTCCAGTGACGACGCCTCGGGCAAGGCCACTTCGGACGAGGCTGCAGCCGGTGCGTAGCGGACTGGTGGACGGTTCCCGTGGCTAGCCCGAGGGATATTCGACGCCGCATCAACGCGGCGAAGAACATCAAGCAGATCACCAGGGCGATGCAGTTCGTGGCCGCCTCGAAGCTGCGGCGCGCGCAGGAGGCGACCCTGGCCGCACGGCCGTACAGCGAGAAGATCGACGAGGTCCTCGCCGACGTGGCGGCGGTCCTCGGGAGCGAGGATCACCCGCTGCTGGCGGATCCGACCGGCACCAAGCGCCTGCTGATCCTGATCACGACCGACCGCGGCCTCGCCGGCCCGCTCAACACGAACACGATCCGGTTCGTGGCCCGCGAGATCCTGGAGCACCCCGGCGACCTGGCGGTGGTCAGCGTCGGCCGCAAGGGCCGCGACGCCATGCGCCGGTCACGCGTGCCGATCGAAGCCCACTTCGCGGGCTTCGGCGACAAGCCGACCTTCGCCGACGTGCTGCCCCTGGCGAGCCTCATCACCCAGGACTTCCTGTCGGGCGGCTACGGCCGCATCGACCTGGTCTACAGCCGGTTCATCTCGACGCTGGCGCAGAAGCCGATCCTGGACCAGATCCTGCCGATCCAACCGACCGACGACACGACCGAGGGCATCCCCGGCAACCAGTTCATCTTCGAGCCGAGCCCCGCGGCGGTGCTGGAGCAGCTGCTGCCGCGGTACGTGGCGACCCGCCTGTTCCACGCGGTCCTCGAGGCGAAGGCCAGCGAGGAATCCAGCCGGATGGTCGCGATGAAGAACGCCACGGAGAACGCCGGCGAGCTCATCGACGACCTGACCCTCGTCTACAACAAGGTCCGCCAATCCAACATCACCCGCGAGATGATCGAGATCGCGACCGGCGCCCAGGCGCGCTGAGTCGAGCCCAGGAGGTAGTCACGAACATGGCAAGCGCCGCACCACCCAGCACCGACGGCAGGGTCGTCCAGATCACCGGCCCCGTCGTGGACATCGAGTTCCCGGCGGGTCAGCTGCCGCAGATCCTCAACGCGGTCGAGATCGAGCGCGAAGGCCAGGATTCGCTGGTCTGCGAGGTCGCCCAGCACCTCGGCAACAACTGGGTGCGCAGCGTCGCCATGACCTCGACCGACGGCCTCGCCCGGGGCACGCGCGTCGTCGACACCGGCGGCCCGATCACCGTCCCGGTCGGCGAGGCCACGCTGGGTCGCGTGTTCGACGTCCTGGGCCGCCCGATCGACCTCAAGGGCGACGTCGACGCCGAGGTCTACCTGCCGATCCACCGGGACCCGCCCAGCTTCGATGACCAGACCACCGAGGTCGAGGTCTTCGAGACCGGGCTCAAGATCATCGACCTCATCTGCCCATTCAAGAAGGGTGGCAAGGTCGGCATCTTCGGCGGCGCAGGCGTCGGCAAGACGGTCATCATCCAGGAGCTGATCCGGAACGTCGCCCAGGAGCACGCCGGCGTGTCCGTGTTCGCCGGCGTCGGCGAGCGCAGCCGCGAGGGCAACGACCTCATCCACGAGATGACCGAATCCGGCGTCATCGCCAAGACCGCGTTCGTGTTCGGCCAGATGAACGAGCCGCCGGGCGCTCGCCAGCGAGTCGGCCTGACCGGCCTGACCATGGCCGAGTACTTCCGCGACGTGGAGGGCCGCGACGTCCTCCTGTTCATCGACAACATCTTCCGGTTCACCCAGGCGGGCGCCGAGGTCTCGGCGCTGCTGGGGCGCATGCCGTCGGCGGTCGGCTACCAGCCGAATCTCGCCACCGAGATGGCCGGTCTCCAGGAGCGGATCACGTCAACCAAGAAGGGCTCCATCACCTCGCTGCAGGCGGTGTTCGTGCCTGCGGACGACTACACGGACCCCGCCCCGGCGACGACCTTCGCCCACCTCGACTCCACGATCCGCCTGGAGCGCAACATCGCCGAGCTGGGCATCTACCCGGCGGTCGATCCGCTGACCTCTACGTCCCGGGTCCTGGACCCGCTCGTCGTCGGGCAGGAGCACTACGACGTCGCACGCGAGACGCAGCGCGTCCTCCAGCGCTACCGCGACCTCCAGGACATCATCGCGATCCTGGGCATCGACGAGCTGTCCGAGGAGGACAAGGCCACGGTTGCCCGCGCGCGGCGCCTCCAGCGCTTCGCCTCGCAGCCGTTCTTCGTGGCCGAGGTCTTCACCGGGCGGCCCGGCGCGTACGTGACGATCAAGGACACCGTCGCCTCGTTCAAGGACATCCTCGAGGGCAAGACCGACACCCTGCCGGAGCAGGCGTTCTTCCTCGCCGGCACCCTTGACGACGTTCGGGCCAACGCCGAGAAGCTGGACGCCTGACAGTGCCCCTCCTGCTCGAGATCGTCACGCCGGAGCGCCTCGCGTACAGCGACACCGTCGATTCGGTGGTGCTGCCCGGGGCCGAGGGCGAGATGGGCGTCCTGCCGAACCACGCGCCGCTGCTGGCGACGCTGGGCGTCGGCGAGCTGCGGATTCGCAAGGGCGGCGAGGAGGAGTTCTTCGCGATCGCCGGTGGCTTCGTCCAGGTTCGCCCGGACAAGGTCGTCGTGATGGCCGAGACGGCCGACATGGCGTCGGAGATCGACGTCGAGAAGGCCCAGGAGGCGCGCCGCGAGGCCGAGCGGGCCCTCGAATCCGGCTACGACGAGGGCGCCGACCTGTCCATGGCCCGGGCGCAGCTCCAGCAGGCGCTGCTGCGCATCCGCCTCGCCGAGCGCCGCCACCGCGAGGGTCCCCGCAGGCGGAGCTAGATCCTCGGGCCAATGGCTCGCGGAGCTTCGCTTGGACCTCGGAGAGCAAGATGTGGATCACATATGAGGGTGCCGACTCGTTGAAGACGTTCGATGGCTGACGCTCGACCGTTCCACTGGGAGTACGAGCCGCCCAAGGTCGTCCGCGAGCGGTTCCTCGTGACCGGCGGCTCGGCCCTGGAGGGCACGATCCGGGTCAGCGGCGCGAAGAATGCGGCGCTGAAGATGCTCGCCGCGGCCACCCTGACCGGGGAACGCTGCCGGTTCAGCAACGTGCCCGAGATCGAGGATGTCCGCGCCATGGCGGACACCCTCGTCGACCTGGGCGTCGTGGTCGACCACCCCGAGCCGAACGTGTACGAGGTCTCGGCGGGCGACGTCGACTGGCTGTTCGTGCCGCTCGAGGCCGCGGCGAAGATGCGCGCCAGCTTCATGCTCCTGGGGCCGCTCCTGTCGCGCTTCGGCGAGGTCGTCATCAGCAACCCGGGTGGCGACCGGATCGGCCGGCGGCCGGTGGACCTGCACGTCGACGCCATGCGCGCCATGGGCGCCAGCATCGAGTACCGCTATGGCTACTACTACGCAAAGGCGAACGGGCGTCTGCGTGGCACGGAGATCCGGTTCCCGAACGTCTCGGTCATGGGCACGGAAAACGCGATGCTCGCGGCCACCCTGGCCGACGGGCACACCGTGATCCGGCCGGCAGCCCAGGAGCCGGAGGTGGACGACCTCATCGTGTTCCTGAACAAGATGGGCGCGAGCGTGGAGCGGACCTACCCGGACACGATCGAGGTCGAGGGCAAGCGCCGCCTGCGGGGCGCGGAGCACCACGTCATGCCGGATCGGATAGAGGCGGGCACGTTCGCCATCGCCGCCGGCGTGACCGGTGGCCATGTCATCCTCGAGGGCGCCGACTGCGGAACGATGGACGCCCTCGTCGAGGTCATGGGCAGGGCCGGCCTCGAGGTGGGCTGCGGTCCCGGGCGCATGGAGGTCGACGCGCGCGGACTAGGCCCGGGCGGCATGAAGCCGGTGGACGTGGAGACCGGGCCGTACCCCGCGCTCGCCACTGACATCCAGCCTCCCACCACGGTCCTGCTCACCCAGGCGACGGGCGACTCCAAGGTCCACGAGGCGATCTTCGAGGATCGGCTGGAGTGGACCGCCGAGCTCAAGAAGATGGGCGCCAGGATCGACCTGAAAGGCCCGCAGCGGGCCGTCGTCCACGGCCCCTCGAAGCTGCACGCCGCGTCCGTCGAAATCTCGGACCTGCGGGCCGGCGCGTCGCTCATTCTCGCCGCGCTCGCGGCGGAGGGGACATCCTCGATCGGCGGCGCACACCATGTCCGTCGCGGGTATGAGAACATCGAACGGAAATTCCTGGACCTCGGCGCCAGGATCGAGCGCGTCCAGGAAGGGGGCACCACGCCCGAATGAACATCGGCATCGATCTCGGCACGGCCAACGTCCTGGTCCACGTCGAAGGCAAGGGCATAGTGATCCAGGAGCCGTCCGTGGTCGCGGTCGACGACGACGGGCGCATCAGGGCCGTGGGCGAGGATGCCCGCGAGATGATCGGGCGTACCCCGGGCAACATCCACGCCATTCGGCCGATGAAGGACGGCGTCATCGCCGACTACGTCATCACCGAGGCGATGCTCCGGTTCTTCATCAACAAGGCGATGAGCGGCCGAATGCGGATGCGCCTCAGCGGGCCCGCCGTGATGATCTCCGTGCCGGCGGGCGTGACGTCGGTGGAGAAGCGTGCCGTCAAGGACGCGGCCCTCAAGGCCGGGGCGCGCGAGGCGCACCTGATCGAGGAGCCCCTCGCGGCTGCGATCGGCGCCAACGTCCCGATCTCCGGGCCGTCCGGAAACATGGTCATCGACATCGGCGGCGGGACCAGCGAGGTCGCCGTCATCGCGCTCGGCGGGATCGTCGTCTCGACGTCGCTCCGCGTCGGCGGGAACCGGTTCGACGAGGCGATCACCTCGTACATCCGCAAGAAGTACAACCTCATGATCGGCGAGCGGACGGCCGAGGAAGTGAAGATCACGATAGGCACGGCCCTGCCGCTCGAACGCGAGCTGTCGATGGAGGTGCGCGGTCGCGACCTCATCGCGGGCCTGCCGCGCACGATCCCGATCACCTCGTCGGAGGTGATGGAGGCCATCGAGCTGCCGCTCCAGCAGCTGGTCGCCGCGGTTCGCCAGGTGCTCGAGCAGACGCCGCCCGAGCTGTCGAGCGACATCATCGACAAGGGCATGGTCATGTCCGGCGGCGGCGCCCTCCTGCGCAACATCGACAAGCTGCTGACCCAGGTGACCGGCGTGCCGTGCCACGTGGCCGAGAACGCGCTGAACTGCGTCGCGCTGGGGACCGGCGAGGCCCTCAAGCACTACGACTTCTTCAAGAAGTCGCTCGTCCAGAGCATCTAGGGGGCGCGACGCTGAGCGCGAGCGTCGGCGAGGAGATCCCCGAGGACCGAGGCGACGCCGCGCAGGCCTTCGTCGACCTGCATTGCCACACGTCGGCCAGCTTCGACTCGCTCGCCGCGCCCCGCGCCGTCGTCCGCGCGGCGGCCGCCCGCGGCCTGACCCACCTGGCGATCACCGACCACGACCGCATCGATGGCGCGCTCGAGGCGCAGTCCCGGGCAGCGGCGGACGCGCCGGGCCTGGTGGTCATCGTCGGCCAGGAGATTCGCACCCAGGTGGGGGACCTGATCGGCCTCTTCCTGCACGAGGCGATCCAGCCGGGCCTGGCCGCGGCCGACGCGATCGCCGCGGTGCGGGACCAGGGCGGCCTCGTTGGCGCCGCGCATCCGTTCGACCGCTTTCGCGGGTCGGTAGGGCGCGGGGCCTCGCCGATCGAGGAGCTCGCCCCTTCCCTCGACTGGATCGAGGCCTGGAACGCGCGCCTGATCGTCGGTGACGGCAACGTGCGCGCCGCGGAGCTCGCGGCACGGCACGGTATTGCCGGCGTCGCGGTCTCGGACGCCCACACGACCATGGAGGTCGGCGTGGCGGCAACGATCCTCACCGGCAGCCCCGGGACGCCCGACGGGCTCCGTGCCGCCCTGGCCGGCCCGATCGAGCTCGTCACCGGGCGCGCGTCGGCGTACGTTCGGCTGCTCGGGCCCGCGGCGAAGCTCGTGCAGCGCGCTCGCGGCCGCGGCCGCGTCCGCCCGCCCGTGGCCACTCGATGACGACCGGCACGGGAGCGCCATATGACCCGGGACCGGACGAAGGGCCGCCCCCCGACGCAGTTCCACAGGAGGACGAGGTCCGGCCGGACCAGCTCTCGCTGAGCCGTCGGCTGCGGCAACCGCGCACGATCATCTCGATCGTCCTGCCGATCGCGCTCCTCATCCTGTTCTTCAGGAGCCTGCCCGGCTTCCACCTGGAGGAGCTGCCGGACAAGATCCTCGGCGCGGACCCGTGGCTCCTGCTCGCGGCGTTCGCGATCTTCTACCTCGGCTTCCCGCTCCGCGGCCTGCGCTGGACGATGCTCGTGCGCGCCACGGGCTTCAAGCTGAAGGTGAGCGACGCAACGGAGATCATCTTCCTGTCGTGGCTCGTTAACTGCCTCGTGCCCGCAAAGCTGGGCGACGTCTACCGCGCGTGGCTGCTCAAGATCAACAGCCCCGTCTCGCTGTCGCGGACGTTCGGAACCGTGTTCATCGAGCGCGTGCTGGACCTGTTCGCGATCGTGGTCCTGGGGCTCGCGGCGGGCTTCGTGTCGTTCCGGAGCGGCCTGCCCGCGGACGTCCAGATCGTCTTCCTGATCGGCGTGGTTCTCGTGCTGCTGCTCGCGGCCGGCTTGCTGACGATGCGCAACTTCGGCCGGCGGATCATCACGAGCCTGCCGCTCCCGCACAAGGTCCTCGAGTTCTACGACCGGTTCGAGGAGGGCGTGTTCTCTTCGATCGGCCTGTCGGCGCTGCCGCGCCTCGTGTTCATGACGGGGCTGATCTGGGCGACCGAGGGGTTGCGGCTCTACCTCGTCGTGGAGGCGCTTGGCCTGCCCGGCGTGCACCTGGGGATCAGCGGGGCGTTCTTCATCGCGCTGGCGGCGTCGCTCCTCACCGCCGTGCCACTGACGCCGGCGGGCGTCGGCTTCGTCGAGGGCGGCGTCGTGGGTTTGCTGACGATCGTCTACGGCGTCTCCCAGACCGATGCGCTGGCGATCACGCTCGTCGACCGCACGATCAGCGTCCTCTCGATCATCGTCATCGGCTCGATCGCGTACGCGGTGTCCGGGAAGCGACGGGGCACGGGGGCGGCGGCGGCGCCCGCCTGACGCCTCGCCCGGGCGCCCCGGGAGACGCGTTTTCGCGCACATCAGCGTTCCGCACCCCGCGCAGCCGTACCCGACCGAACCGTACGTGACGTTGGGCGCCCCCGGGTCGCCATCTGGCAGAACGAACCTGTACGAACGGGGGATATGGTCGGCATCGGTGCCCGCCGAAGATCCGCTCATGACTCGGACCACCGGACGTGCCTTCAACGAGTGGCTTCGTGCTCAGCTGAAGGCCAAGAAGATGTCGCAGCGGCAGCTCGCCCAGCAGTCGGGCGTTGACCACTCGACTATCTCGCGCCTCGTACGCGGCGACCGCATGCCCTCCCTCGGTACCGCGACCAAGCTCGCGCGGGGCCTGCGGGAGCTCGGCGAGGACGATGATGGGCCGCAGTACCTCGGTCTCATCGGCGGCGGCGTGCAGAACCCCACCGCTCGGGTCGAGTACGCGCTACGCGCCGATGAGGCGCTCAGCGAGGCGCAGGTGCGCCAGGTGATGGAGCACTACCTGGCCCTCCGGATGCGCCGGCTCACCAACGTCGGCCACGAGGCCGGCCAGATCCAGCGGACGGAGCCAGGTCGGGAGACCGCCCGGCACCTCGCGCCCTCGATGAACAGCGGCCCGATCGTGTCCCGCCCGGCCCTCGTCGCCGGCGGCAGCCGGGTCGCCGTCGAAACCCGGCCGCAGATTTCTCCCCGCCTTCGGCAGGTCCGCTCGTCCGACGGCTACTGACGAACAACACAGCTGACCCGGGGACGGCCTCCACGTCTTCGGTCCAGGGGCAGACGAACGCCGGCGCTCGGGGCGCCGGCGTTCGTTATTGATCGGCCCCGCGTCGGGCGGCGTCGCGCAACGGGCCCCAGGCAGAGACGGCGAAGGCGCCGGCAAGCATCGCGAGGCCCACGAGCCAGAGGACCGGCAGACCGAGCATCGCCGCGGTCGGGAGCGTCCAGAGCCGGTTCGTTCGGGCGCCCCACACGACGAGGAGCGCCGCCGCGGGCAGGCGGATCAGCAGCGGCAGCGGGACCCAGTACGCGCTGCCGACGTCGGGCGAGACGCCGGTCGCGAGGACGTAGTCGATCCACATCGGCCACAGGCCGGGCGCCAGCACCCAGGCGAGCGCCGCCAGGGTGCCCGTGACGCCCACGGCCACGGCCAGCCTCCGCCACTCCCCGCGCGCGACTAACCACAGGAGGCCTACGCCCACCGTTGGCTTGGTCAACAGCGGGATCGCCCACAGCGCGGGCCGCCGCAGCGAGCCGACGATGGCCGCCGCGAGCAGCACGTGGATGTTGCCCAGGTACAGGTCCGAGGCCACGACCGGGATCACCAGGAAGGCGAGCGCCCACGGCCCGGTGAGCCACAGCAGCGCGAACCCGATCAGGAGGGTCCAGCCGGCCTGGAACACCTCGAACGGCAGCTGCCCCAGGACCGCGAAGAACAGGGCGGCCGGGGGCGGGTAGGTGAATGCGTCGGGCGTGGCCACGGCCCGCGAATACGGGTTCGCGAGGTCCACCGCCCAGTAGGCGTGCGCGTCGCCTGCCGAGACGGGCCGGGCGATCGTGAACACGACGAGCACGATCACGAACGCGATCCGCAGGGCGCGGTCCAGCACGCGCCGTCGCCTCCGGAGCACGTCGATGAGGGTCGTCACGGCCCGCTGGGCGGCGTGTAGATGGAGATCGAGGTCCGCGGCGAGGCGTCGAAGCGATCGACGAGGCCGGGCTGCGGCGCACCGCTGGCGCCGAAGCGCGACTGGACCAGCGCGTCCTCCGCCGGGCCGCCACAGGGAGCGCCGATCGCCGCCGCGAACAGCCGGTCGCAGGCTACGACGATGGCCCCGATGTCGGCGATCGGCGTTGGCTCGTCGACGACCGTGCCCCCCGCCCGTTCGATCGGGAACGCAACGGCGTCGGCACTCTTGAAGTCCGGCAGGCCCAGCAGGAGGATGAGCGCGGGTCCGGCGTGCTGGACGACCCGCGTCCCTGCGTCGCGCATCGCGGGCCAGCCGCCGTCGGGATCGACGTGCGGAGGCTTCCTGGCGAGCGCCACCGTGACGAGCAACACCATGCCTGCTGCGACCGCGACTCCGGCAAGCGCCACGGCGGGGTGGCGCGACATTCGCCAGCGCTCGACGGCCGTCGTGAACAGGCCGGCGGCGGGCACCGCGACCAGGATCACCACGACCGGATCCAGGAAGGCGTGGTAGTGGTCGTTCGGGAGGCCGGCGACCACGCGCTGGAGCGACGGCGCCGCGAACGCGAGCGCGACCGTGCTCCAGGCGAGGATTCCTAGCATCCAGCGGAGGCCGGCCGCCTCGTCTCCGCGTGCCCTGAGCAGGCCGATCACCGCCAGCCCAACGGTCACCGCGAGCATGACCGCCGTGAGCGCGGGAACGTCCGTGACCAGGCCGATCAGGGGCCAGCCCACGACACGGAGGAGCGTGAAGGCGAGCGCCGAGATCGGGCCGCCGCCGGTGCCCTCGTCGCCGCCGATGTAGGCCAGGACGCGCTGGGTCTCGAGGAATCCAGTCTGCAGCTCATGGGCCAGGAGCGGTGCAAACAGCAGGACGAGGGCGGCGAACCCACCGACCAGGCCACCGATTACGCGGCGGTCGCGCCGCGCCTCGAGCACGCACAGGGCCAGGACGGCAACCAGGAATACGACCCCGAGCACGTGCAGCTGGGTCACCGCGCCCGCCGCCCCGATGGCGAGCGCCCACCAGCCCCGGATCCGGCGTGCCGCGCCGCGATCGTGCGAACCGCCGCCTGCCAGTGTCGCCACGGAGGCCATTCGCGCGCGCCACGCGGCGGCCAGGGCGAGGACGGCGAAGAAACCGATCGGATTTGGGTTCCAGATGAACGTCGACTGCTCTATTGCCGACGGCGAGACGGCGAGGAGGATGCCGGCCAGCGCGCCCGCGAGCGGCCCGGCGATCGCGCGAGCGAGCCACCAGGTGAGCGCGACCGCGGCGATCCCCAGGATGGCCAGGAACACGGTGACCGCGACCGGATCGCCGTTCGAGAGGGCGGCTGCGGGCGCCAGCAGGAAGTAGTAGAACGCCCCGTGATGGAAATCGCCGACGGACGTCCGCGGGCCCAGCAGCGGGACGACCCCGTCGCGCGTGAACGCGACGAGCGTGAGCATGTCGTGGCCCTGATCGGCGTCGAAGCGGCCGCGGGCGTCGATGCCCGGCAATCGAAGGAGTGCGGCGGCGGCCGTGATGGCGAGCACGTTGAGCCGGTCGAAGCGACTCATCGCGCCGGGGACCGCCTCGCGAACGCCGGCCCCGCGAACGCCGCCGTCGCGCCCCGGCGCAATCGAGGCGTCAGTTGGAGCCGGAGCGGAGCGGCGGCCCGCCCTTGGTGTAGCCGCCGCCCACGACGGGCTCGATCAGCCCGTAGCCGCCTTCGCTCCGCCGGTACAGGATCGCGACCCGCTCGTTCTCCGCGTTGACGAACACGAAGAACGAGTGACCGAGCTCCTCCATCCGGGCGACGGCGTCCTCCTCGAACATCGGCTCGATGTTGAAGCGCTTGACCTTCACGATCCGACCGCGCAGGTCGTCGGCGTCGCGGCTGCCCGCGCCCTCTGCCGTTTCTGGTGCCCCGGCGCGGACGGTCTCGGTCGACCGCCGGACGCGACTGGTCTCGCGATGGTCCACGGCACGCCGCTCGATCTTGTCGAGCACGATGTCGATGCCTGCCTTGTGCGTGGCCGCCGCGGCGGAGCTGCGCAGCGTCTGGCCGTCGATGACCAGCGTCACGTCGACGATGTGCGAGTCCTGGTCGCTCCGATGCTGCTCCACCGACAGCTCCACGGTCGCATCGCTGCGATCGTCGAGGAGGCGCTCGAGGCGCCCCAGCTTCCGCTCCGCATAGGTGCGAACCGCCTCCGACACGTCCAAGTTCTTGCCCTTGACGATGGTCCGCATGAGCACCTCCGGTTGCGCGTCAATCGTACCGCCGGTTCGCGGGTGAGCGGGCGCCATCAGCGCTCCCTGGCCACGGTGATCGCCGAGACGGCGGCCGCACCGCCGTCCAGGAGTGCCGTCGCGCAGGCGCCGAGCGTCGCGCCCGTCGTCGCCACGTCGTCGACGAGCACGATCCAGCGCCCCGCGATGGGCGCGCCGCGGACGGCACGGAACGCCCCGCCGAGGTTCGAAGCTCGCCCGGCGCGATCGAGATCGAACTGCGCCGTCGTTGCCCGCGTTCGCTCCACGGCGCCGAGAGCGGGGAGTGCCAGGAGGCGAGCCGCCTCCGCCGCGATCAGGGCCGCCTGGTCGTAGCCGCGCTCACGAACGCGATCCGGCGACGCGGGCACGGGCACGAGCACGTCGCCGGCCGCGCCCGCACGCTGCCAGCGCCTGGCCACGGCTGCACCGAGGTGCTTCGCAAGCCGTCGCTCCCCGTCGTACTTGAGCGCGTGCAGCGCCCGGCGGGTCACGCCGGTGAACGGTGCGCACCACTCCAGCTGGAGCAGCGGCGCCGGCAGGTCCGCCGGCAGCCCTATCGGGACGCCGGGTTCCGCACCAAGTCGTACGTCAAGCGCCGGCAGGCACTCACGACACAGCGCCGCGCCGTCGCGGCGGCATCCGGCGCACTGTGCCGGCAGCGCCAGGTCCAGGGCGCGCTCCGCTGCGCTGCCGACGACGCGGCGGGTCTCACTCCAGATTCGCACCCGCTGACGATGGCAGCCGGCGCTCACCGGCCGCTTGGCTCCGGCTCATCTGAGGATTGCCGCCGACTGATCGCGGATTTGCCGGCGGTTACGCCAGGCTCACCCGCCGACCGGCCGCCAGTTGGCGACCGATTGAGCCCTCGCCTCGGCGGCGCCGCCGATGCCGTCCGGGCCGGCACGCCAGATCGGAATCGCCGCGATCAGCACCGCGAAGCCCTGGAGTGAGAGGCCCGGGTTCGCGATCGTGACGGCACAAACCAGCAAGAGCTCGCCCGTGCGCCGGCCCACGAGACCGGCCACGATCGCAAGGCCGAAGCCGGCGATCGCGCGGACCGAGTACGGCACCGGGACGATGCTGTTCCCGACCATGTCAGCCCGACCGGCAATCGCGTCCAGCCAGGCACGCCACAGATCCGGCGCGAGGACGAAGCTCACCACGGTGATGACGAGGCCGACGGCGGTCGCGATGAAGAGGTCCCGCCACCGTCGTCGAAGGGCGAGGTAGACGAGCCCGAGCCCCGGACTGACCTTGATCAGCGCCCCGATGGTGAACAACCAGGGCCAGCGTCGGAGACCGAGCACGAGGGCGAGCGCCATGAAGATCTCGACGTTCTCGATCCGGAGGGCGACCGCCGCTGGGATGAACGCCAGCAGCGCCAGGAGGCTTAGCATTCGACGGCCGGCGATGTCCCAGAGCGCCAGGAGCATGAAAGCTCGGTACAGAACTGCATAGGCGAGCGCCGGCAGGACGAGCGTGATCGGCGCGAGGACCTGGGCCAGCGGCGGCGGATAGTGGTAGGCGAACGGCTCGAACGCGATCTCCGCCGGGGCGTAGATGGCCTGGCCCGTCGCGAGCCGGATGCCGGCGATCCAGTAGGCCAGGTTGTCGCCCGGCGCCGTCCAGAAGGTTGCCACGATCACGGCGAGGATCGATGCGCCGACCGCCGCAAGGATCGACACCGCGGCGAGACGGACGCGCTGCTGGCTTGTCATCGTCGTGCGGAGTGTGGGTCGCGCTGTGGTGGGGTCGCGCTAGTCCAGCCGGACGGCATCGCCGACCGCCGTGCCGCTGGCGTCGATCGAGCCGGTCGGGAGCTCGAGCACCCCAGCCGCGCCTCGGACGAGCGGGACCATGCCGATCCACGGCCGGAGATTGCGCCGGACGGCCAGGACGGGCCGGGAGCCGGCGGCCCCACCGGGACGCCCGAGGAACACGGCGTCGATGGGGAAGCGCATGAAGAACATGTGGATCCCGTTCGTGCCCGTGAGCCACAAGCCGTGGCCGCTCGGGAGCGAGCGGCGGCCCATCAGGCCGCGGAACCGGGCCCACAGCGAGCTTGCCGTCTCGACGGACTCGGCAAGAGTGGTGCCGCGGGTCTCGTTCCGCGCCGCGGGCGCGGCCTCCACCAGAGTGTCCTACGTGACCAGGTTCTGCATGATGAGGATCAGGGCCGGCCCAAGGATGACCACGAACAGCGACGGGAAGATGCACCCGACGAGCGGGAACAGCATCTTGATCGGCGCCTTCGCTGCCATTTCCTCGGCGCGCTGCCGGCGCTCGATCCGCAGCTGCTCCGACTGGACCTGGAGCACCTTGGAGATCGACACGCCCAGCTGCTCGGCCTGGATGATCGCGCCGATGAAGTTGGTGAGCGGCTGCACTTCCGTGCGCGGGACGATGTCGCGCAGCGCCTCGCGCCGCGCCTTGCCGACCCGAACCTCGGCGAGAGCCCGTCGGAACTCGTCGACGAGTGGGCCCTTCATCTTCTCCACGACCTTGCCGAGGGCGGCATCGAAGCCGAGGCCGGCGCGGACGGAGATCGTGAGCAGGTCGAGGGCGTCCGGGATCTGGAGCAGGATGCCCTTCTGGCGCGCC